>NC_020504.1:6129478-6436639 GCF_000349325.1 Streptomyces davaonensis JCM 4913 | reverse complement strand
CGAGATGACGGGCGGCGTCGAGGGCCTGCTGTACGGCGGCGGACTCGCCCAGCTCGGCAAGCAGCTGGTGGCCGTGGTCGCCGTGGCGGCGTACACCTTCGGCGTGACGTACGGCCTCGGCAAGCTCATCGACCGCACGCTCGGCTTCCGCGCCGGTGAGGAGCAGGAGCACACCGGCCTGGACCTTACGGTGCACGCCGAGACCGCATACGATCACGGCGTCCTGGGCCATGGCGCCCCGGTCACCTCCTCCGCTCCCGCCCCCCAGAAGGCCAAGGCATGAAGCTCATCACCGCGATCGTGAAGCCCTACCGCCTCGACGAGGTGAAGTCGGCGCTCCAGGAGATCGGCGTGCACGGTCTGACCGTGACCGAGGCGAGCGGCTACGGCCGTCAGCGCGGCCACACCGAGGTGTACCGGGGCGCCGAGTACCAGGTGGACCTGGTGCCCAAGGTGCGGATCGAGGTGGTCGTGGCGGACGCCGACTCCGACGCCGTGATCGACGCGATCGTGAAGGCCGCGCAGACCGGCAAGATCGGCGACGGCAAGGTGTGGGCGCTGCCCGTCGAGACGGTCGTACGGGTGCGGACGGGCGAGCGCGGCCCCGACGCGCTCTGAGGAGCAGCGCTCGCCCTTGACGGCGGCGGCTCAGTCGAAGACGAACGGGCCCGGCGACTGCGGCGCGGTCGCCGTGCAGGTGATGGTGATGCCGAAGACGGTCATCGTCAGCGAGCCGCCGAAGGCCTCCAGGCTGTCGCCGGCGGCGACGGTGCCGGGAAGCGGGCCGACCTGGACCGGGTCGCCGGCGTCCATCGCCGGGTTCTCGGTGGCGGTGAAGACGGTGGTGCCGCCGCCTGCCTTCACCAGGGTGAGGGTGGAGGCGATGGAGTCCTCACCGAGCCCGATCGGCGCGGTGATGGCGGAGGAGTTGAGGGTCATGGTGGCGGCCGTACCGTCCTGGGTGGCCGTCAGGGTGGCCGCGCCGCCGCCGAAGGCGCCGCAGTCGGCGTCGATGGTGACCGTCGTGGGGGTGACGGCCGCGGCGGTGGGCGCGAGAACGAGTCCGGTCAGGGCGAGGGTGCCGATCGCGATGGCCGCACCGGTGCTTGAGCGGGTGCCTCTCATGGGGTTCCGGATCCCTTCGGGTGTGGGGGGACCGACGGCCCGTCCTCGGCAGGTGGGTGCGGACACACTGCGGGAGGGCCGGATCTGACGGTCCGTCGGAAACTTACGGTCCCATTGATGCGCGAGAGGCGAACCCCGGCAAGGATGAATTCCGGACTACTCCACGGGAACGGTGCGCCGCACGGTGCCGTCGGGCCCGGCGAGCAGCACCGGAGTCCCCGCCCCGCCCAGGTCCCGTACGGCCGCCAGGTCCTCGGCCGCCGCGCTCTCCGCCTCGGTCACCACCGCCGCCGCCTCCAGCGACTTCGCCCCGGACGCCACGGCCATCGCCACCGCCGTCCTGAGCGCGCTGAGCTTCAGCGAGTCCAGGTCCACGGTCCCGGCGACATACGTACGGCCCGTCTCGTCGCGTACGGCGGCACCCTCGGGCACGCCGTTGCGGGCCCGCGCCGAACGGGCCAGGGTGACGATCTTGCGGTCCTCGGGGTCAAGCGCGTTGCTCTCGGTCATGCCCCGAGCATACGAAGTGCCCGTCAGGACCGGTCCAGGCGGAGGCGTTCGGCGCGCGGGAGGCCGGCCACGACCAGGTCGTAGGAGTCCTCGACGAGCTCCCGGACGAGCCGGTCGTCGAGTTCGCCGTCGACCGTGACGGTGTTCCAGTGCCGCTTGTTCATGTGATAGCCGGGGACGATCAGCCCCGGGTGCTCCTCCCGCAGCCGGGGGGCGTCCTCGGGGTCGCACTTGAGGTTGACCGTCAGGGGCCGCGCCTCCAGGTTCGTCAGCGCGAAGAGCTTGCCGAGCACTTTGAAGACCGAGGTCTCCGGGTTGAACGGGAAGTCCTCCACCGCCGCGTTGAACGACAGGCAGAACGTGCGCAGCTCCTGGGGGGTCACGCGTCCTCCGGGTCCTCCTTGGCGGCGCCCACCGGCTCCACCAGCACGGTCACGATCTTGTTCCGGCGGCCCGCGGCGGCCTCGGCGGTCAGCCGCAGTTCCCGCGCGTCGGGCAGTTCCACGACGGCCGAGGCACCGGCGATCGGGACCCGGCCGAGCGCCTTGGCGAGGAGGCCGCCGACGGTCTCCACGTCCTCGTCGTCGTACTCGTCGAGGCCGTACAGCTCGCCGAGGTCGGTGATGTCCAGGCGGGCGGTGACCCGGAAGCGGTCCTCGCCCAGCTCCTCCACCGGGGGCAGTTCGCGGTCGTACTCGTCGGTGATCTCGCCGACGATCTCCTCCAGGATGTCCTCGATGGTGACGATCCCGGCGGTGCCGCCGTACTCGTCGATCACGACGGCGACGTGGTTGCGGTCCTGCTGCATCTCGCGCAGCAGGTCACCGGCGTTCTTGGTGTCGGGCACGAAGGCGGCGGGCCGCATCGCGGTGGAGACCAGCTCGCTCTCCGCGTCCCGGCTGATGTGTGTCTTGCGGGCCAGGTCCTTGAGATAGACGATCCCGACGACGTCGTCCTCGCTCTCCCCGGTGACGGGTATCCGGGAGAAGCCGGACCGCAGGGCCAGGGTGAGGGCCTGGCGGATGGTCTTGTACCGCTCGATGACGATCAGGTCGGTGCGCGGGACCATGACCTCCCGCACGAGGGTGTCGCCGAGCTCGAAGACGGAGTGCACCATCCGGCGCTCCTCGTCCTCGATGAGGGACTCCTTCTCGGCGAGGTCGACCAGCGCGCGCAGCTCCGCCTCGGAGGCGAAGGGGCCACGGCGGAAGCCCTTGCCGGGGGTGAGGGCGTTGCCGATGAGGATCAGCAGGTACGGGATCGGGCCCATGATCCGGGCCAGCGGCAGCAGGACGTACGCCGCCGCCGTCGCGGTGTTCAGCGGGTGCTGGCGGCCGATGGTGCGCGGGGAGACCCCGACGGCGACATAGGAGACCAGCACCATGACGCCGATCGCGGCGAGCAGCGCCTGGGTGGTGCTCTCGATCTCGTTGAGACAGGCGTACGTGACCAGCGCGGCGGCGGCCATCTCGCAGGCGACGCGGACCAGCAGCGCCACGTTCAGGTAGCGCGTCGGGTCGGCGGCGATCTGCGCGAGCTTGGCGCTGCCCCGCCGCCCCGAGCGGACGGCTTCCTCGGCGCGGAAGCTGGAGACGCGCGCCAGGCCCGCCTCCGCGCAGGCGGCGAGCCAGGCCACGACGACCAGCGCGATGGCGCCGAGGACAAGTTGCGGACTCATGAGACGGTCGGAGCCGGGGAGGGACCGGTCAGGCCCTTCTCCGCACGCCACCCGTCCACGATGGCCGCCTGAAGTCCGAACATCTCGGCCTTCTCGTCGGGTTCCTCATGGTCGTAGCCGAGCAGGTGCAGCACGCCATGGACGGTGAGCAACTGGAGCTCCTCGTCCATGGAGTGCTGCGTCGGCGCGTCCTCGCCCTGCTTCTTGGCGACCTCCGGGCACAGCACGATGTCGCCGAGCAGACCCTGCGGCGGCTCGTCGTCGTCCTTGGACGGCGGCCGGAGCTCGTCCATGGGAAAGGACATGACATCCGTCGGTCCTGGCAGGTCCATCCACTGGATGTGCAGCTGCTCCATGGCGTCGGCGTCCACGACGATCACCGAGAGCTCGGAGAGCGGGTGGATGCGCATCCGAGCGAGCGCGTAGCGGGCGATGTCGAGGATCGCCTGCTCATCGACCTCGGTACCGGACTCGTTGTTGACGTCGATCGACATGGTGCTGGTCTGTCTACTTCCGCTTGTTGCGGCCGCCCTTGTGGGTGCCGTTCTCCGTGCCGTGGTGGCTGTCGTACTTCTCGTACGCGTCGACGATACGGCCGACCAGCTTGTGCCGTACGACGTCATGGGATGTGAGGCGCGAGAAGTGGACGTCGTCCAGGCCCTCCAGGATGTCCTGGACCTGCCGCAGACCCGACTTGGTCCCGTTCGGCAGGTCGACCTGGGTCACGTCACCGGTGATGACGATCTTCGAGTCGAAGCCGAGCCGGGTGAGGAACATCTTCATCTGTTCGGGGCTGGTGTTCTGGGCCTCGTCCAGGATGATGAAGGCGTCGTTGAGCGTACGGCCACGCATGTACGCCAGCGGCGCGACCTCGATGGTCCCGGCGGCCATCAGCCTCGGGATGGAGTCGGGGTCGAGCATGTCGTGCAGCGCGTCGTACAGCGGGCGCAGGTACGGGTCGATCTTCTCGTACAGCGTGCCCGGCAGGAATCCCAGTCGCTCTCCCGCCTCGACCGCGGGGCGGGTCAGGATGATGCGGTTGACCTGCTTGGACTGGAGGGCCTGCACCGCCTTGGCCATGGCGAGGTAGGTCTTGCCGGTACCGGCGGGGCCGATGCCGAAGACGATCGTGTGCTTGTCGATCGCGTCGACGTACCGCTTCTGGTTGAGGGTCTTCGGTCGGATCGTGCGTCCGCGCGAGGAGAGGATGTTCTGGGTGAGCACCTCGGCCGGGGTCTCCTGGCCGTCCCCCTCGCCGTTCCCGCTCGCCCGGAGCATGGCGATCGAGCGTTCCACTGCGTCCTCCGTCATCGGCTGCCCGGTGCGGAGCACCAGCATCATCTCGTCGAACAGGCGCTGGACAAGAGCGACTTCGGGGGCGTCGCCGACCGCGCTGATCTCATTGCCCCGGACATGTATGTCGACCGCCGGGAAGGCCTTCTCGATCACACGCAGGAGGGAGTCGCCGGACCCCAGCACGGTCACCATGGGGTGCTGGGCGGGGACGGTGAACTGTGCTCTCGCCTGCCCCTGCGCGGGTGTGTGAGCTGTGGGTGTCTGAGTCATGGGCCGGCTCTGTAGGCCTTGCTCGTCCTCCTCGGAAAGGTGCATCCGCCACGGGGGCGGCCTGGCGATTCCAGGGTACGCCGCACGACTGACAAGCCCGTAGGGCTTTTCGACCCGGACGCCTCATCGCCCAGGGCCCGACGACAGGCCCTGGGGGTCAGGCCGAGCGGCCGAAGCCGATGGTCGGGACCGCGCGGCGCAGCGGCCAGGGGCGGGCCTGTTCGGCCGGGACCAGGTCCGTCAGGAAGGCGTACCGGCGCAGTGCCGCCGGGTCCTGGTCGTCGTAGGACTGGATCTCGCGCCACCAGGCGCCGATCTCCGCCCAGCCGGGGGCGGACAGGGAGCCGCCGAACTCCTGGACGGAGAGGGCGGCGGTGAGGCCCGCGAAGGCGAGGCGGTCGGCGAGCGGCCAGTTCGCGAGCGTGCCGGTGACGAATCCGGCGACGAAGACGTCCCCGGCGCCGGTGGGGTCGAGGGCCTCGACCGCGATGGCCGGTACCTCGGCGGTCTCGCCGGTCCGTCGGTCCACGGCGTAGGCGCCCTCCGCGCCGAGGGTGACCACGGCGAGCGGTACGTGTTCGGTGAGGGCGTGGGCGGCGGCGCGCGGGCAGTTCGCGCCGGTGTAGCGCATGGCCTCCTCGGCGTTGGGCAGGAAGGCCTCGCAGTGCGCGAGGTCAGCGAGGCCGGCGAGGTCCCAGGCGCCGGTCTCGTCCCAGCCGACGTCGGCGAAGATCCGGGCGCCCTTCGCGGCGGCCTGGGCGATCCAGGGGGCCTGTTTGCCGGGTTCCAGGGAGGCGACGGCGGCACGCGCGCGGGGCGGGCAGTCGGGGGCGGGCTCCTCCGGGGGCGGTTCGTGGCCGTGGGAGACCATCGTGCGTTCGCCCTCGTAGGCCATGGAGACCGTCACCGGGGAGTGCCAGCCGGGGACGGTGCGCGACGGGGCGAGGTCGATGCCCTCGCCCTGTTCCAGGGCGTCCCAGCAGTACTCGCCGTAGTGGTCGTCCCCGAAGGCCGCCGCGAGAGAGGTCTTCAGGCCGAGGCGGGCCAGCGCGGTCGCCATGTTGGCGACGCCGCCGGGGCTCGACCCCATGCCGCGCGCCCAGGACTCGGTCCCGCGCACCGGGGCGGAGTCGAGCCCGGTGAAGATGATGTCGAGGAAGACGGTGCCGGTGAGGTAGACGTCCCAGGGTGGGTCCGTGGGCGTGCGCAGTGCGGCCAGGGGGTCGACCTGGGCCGGACACTGCGGCCTCCGGGCGACGGAGGAAGAGGGTCCCTTTCCGGTGGACGCGGCGGACGCGATCACGGTGCGCTCCCTGACGTGGTGCGGATCAGGCCAGTGTGCACCACACCACTGACAACACGCCGCCGGTCGCACCGGGACCACCCGTCGCGTCAGACCACCGCAGCTCCCCGACGTGCCACGAGGGCCGGTGTCATCCGGTCACCAGCGGGGCACGCTCGGTGTGACCCACCCCGGTTCGGCCACGCGCATGGCCGCCGCGTCGTCGCGCTCGCGCAGGGTGCCGTCGTCGTCCAGCCACCGCCGGTGCAGGAACCGCAGCCGGTCGTGGTCGAGTTCGACGCCGAGTCCGGGGGCGTCGGACACGGCGACCCGGCCGCCCTCGAACCGCAGCCGTTCCGTCAGCACGTCCTCCGACTGCCACGGGTAGTGGGAGTCACAGGCGTGATGGAGGTTCGGCACGGTGGACGCCACCTGCGTCATCGCCGCCAGCGAGATCCCGAGATGGGTGTTGGAGTGCATGGACACCCCCACGCCGAAGGTGCGGCAGATCGCGGCGAGGTGCTGGGTGTTGCGCAGCCCGCCCCAGTAGTGGTGATCGGAGAGGACGACCTGCACGGCGTCCCGCGTGAACGCCTCCTTGATCTCGGCGAACGTCGTCACGCACATGTTGGTCGCCAGCGGCACGTCGGTCCCGGCGGAGACCTCGGCCATGGCCGGGGTGCCGAGCGCGGGATCCTCCAGGTACTCCAGGACGTCCCCGAGTTCCTTCGCCACCTTCAGCGAGGTCTCCACCGACCAGGCACCGTTGGGGTCGAGCCGCAGCGGATGCCCGGGGAAGGCCGCCGCGAGCGCCCGTACGGCCGCGATCTCCTCGTCCGGCGGGAACACCCCGCCCTTGAGCTTGAACGAGGTGAAGCCGTACCGCTCGGTGAACTTCCGGGCCTGCTCCACGATCCCGGCCGGGTCCACGGCGGCGCCCCAGTCGTCCCGCTCGGCCGGCACGCCCTCGGGGTGCTCGGCCCACTTGTAGAACAGGTAGGCGCTGTACTCGACCGAGTCGCGCACCTTGCCGCCGAGCAGCGCGTGCACGGGCTGTCCGAGGGCCTTGCCGAGCGCGTCCAGACAGGCCACCTCGAACCCGGAGACCACGGACAGCCGCAGCTTGTCGGCGGTCTGGACGCCGCGCAGGCCGCCGACGTCGACCTGTCCGGAGACCCGGGAGCCGTCGACGGTGACGTCCTCGGCGATCGTGAACAGGCCGTTGAGATCGCCGACTTGACGCCCGATCAGCTTCTCGGCGAAGGGCCGCGCCAGCTCCAGGTACTTCGTGTCGCCGTACGTCTCCCCGACCCCGGTGACCCCGTCGGCGGTCTCGACCTCCACGATCAGCCGCGGTGTGTAGGGCTGGTGGACGCCCTGGGTGTTGAGCAGGGGCGGGTCGGCGATCAGGATCGGGGTGAGCCGGACGTCCGCGATCGTGAGGTTCACAGGGCTGCTCCTACGAGGTCGAGGCCGGTGACGAGCAGGGACTTCAGGTCGGCGAGGTCGGTCGGCGAGGGGTCGGTGAGCGGTGCGCGCACCGGGCCCACCCGGCGGCCCCGCAGCCGCGCCGCCGCCTTCACCAGGGACACCGCGTATCCGGGCGCCCGGTCGCGGAGTTCGACGAGCGGGACGTAGAAGTCGCGCAGCAGCCGCTCCAGTGTCTTCTCGTCGCCCTTGCGCAGGGCGGTGAAGAAGGCGGTCGCGATCTCGGGTGCGAAGGCGTGCACGGCGGAGGAGTAGGCGGGGACGCCGACGGTGGCGTAGGCGCGGGCCTGGATCTCCGCGGTGGCGGCGCCGTTGAAGAACAGGAAGCCCTCGGGGGCCGCGAGGGTGAGGCGCTGGAGCCGGTCGAGGTCGCTGTGGCCGTCCTTGAGCCCGATGACGGTCGGCAGGGCGGCGATCCTGCGCAACGAGTCGGCGGTGAAGGCGACTTGGCCGCGCTGGTACACGATGAGCGGGAGGCTCGTACGGGCCGCGATGTGCTCCACCTGCGCCACCAGCCCCGCCTGCGGTGCCGCGACCAGGTAGTGCGGCAGGACGAGCAGGGCGTCGGCGCCCGCCTCCTCGGCGATGCGCGCGAAGCGAACGGCCTGCGCCCAGCCGTATCCGATACCGGCGACGACGGGCAGCCGCCCGCCCGCCTCCTGCACCGCGACGGTGACGACCGTCCGGTACTCGTCCTCGTCCAGCGAGAAGAACTCGCCGGTGCCGCAGGCCGGGAAGACCGCGCCGGGGCCGGCCGCGACGCACTCGGCGACATGGGCGCGGAAGCCGTCGGGGTCCAGGGAGCCGTCGTCGTGAAAGCTCGTCAGCGGGAAGGAGAGCACCCCGCCGGCCAGTGCTTCGGTATCCAGGACCACCGTCATCCATCTCCCCATGCAGACGTCATCCATATATATAAATCGAGGTTAGGTACGCGAACAGCAGCCCGTCAATGGCCCGGTCCGTCCGGATTACGATCGGCGCATGTCAGAGTCAGCCGGGGTCCGCGAAGTGAAGTCGGCCGCACGCACGGTCGAACTGCTCGAACTCCTCGCCGCCCGCGCCGACCGCCCGGCCCGGCTCCAGGAACTGGCGGACGAGCTCGACGTCCCGCGCAGCTCGATGTACGCGCTGCTCCAGACCCTGATCTCGCGCGGCTGGGTCCGCACCGACGTCACCGGCTCGCTCTACGGCATCGGCATCCACGCCCTGCTCACCGGCACCGGCTACCTCGACTCCGACCCCCGGGTGCGCCTGGTGCGCCCCTGGCTCGACGAGGCGTCCGAGGCGCTCGGCGAGACCATCCACCTCGGCCGCCTGGACGGACGGGACGTGGCCTATCTCGCCACCCGCGAGTCCCACGAGTACCTGCGCACGATCAGCCGGGTGGGCCGCAGACTCCCCGCGCACGTGGGCGCGCTCGGCAAGGCGCTGCTGGCCGAACGACCGGACACGGACCTGCCCGAGGGCCCCTACGAGGCGCTCACCCCGCGCACCCACACCAGCCGCGACTCCCTCACCGCCGACCTCGCCCGGATCCGCGCCCGCGGCTACTCCGTCGACCGCGAGGAGGGCGTCACCGGAATCGTCGGCTTCGGCTTCGCGCTGCGCTACGACGCTCCGGCGCAGGACGCCATCAGCTGCTCGGTGCCGGTGGCCCGGCTGACACCGGGGCACGAGGAGCGGATCGTGGCCGTGATGCGGGAGATCCGGGCGAAGATCGAGTCCGCGGTGCCGACGGGTGGGGGCTCGGTGCGGTGGCGCTAGCCGCCGCGTTTACCCGACTTCCCCTGCCCCAAACGGAATGTGCCTCGGATCACACGATCCGGCCTTCTTCGCGCCTGCCCCCGCTTGATACAAATTGCCCGCGCGTTCCTGTCCGTCGACGGTCGTCGCCTCATCCCCCTTTCTGAGCCGCTTCTTTCGCACGCCCTGGGAACGCCCGTGTCCGCCCGCACCACCCTGCCCTGGCCCCTCGTTGCCCTTTTCACGGCCGGGTACCTCGCTCCGTACCTCCTCCCGACCACCGTCGGCCGCCTCGACTCGGGGCTCCCCCTGACCGCCACCCAGGCGGGCGCCATCGGCAGTGCGCTGCTGCTGAGTTCGGCGTCGGCCGGGTTCCTGCTCGCCTCGCGCGTCGACCGGATCGGCCCGCGCCTGCTGGCCCGCCTCGGCCTCACGCTCGCGGTCGTCGGCTACGGCGGGGCCGCGCTGACCCACTCCGTGCCGGCCGTCGTGGCGGGCGCCCTGGTCGGCGGGTTCGGCTCCGGTACGGCTACGGCTGTCGCCGCCACCGGGATTGCGGGGCGCCCGGATCCGCACCGGGTCACCACGTACGGGCTGCTCGGTGTCTCCGCGCTGGCGGGGGCGGTGTATCTGACGGTTCCGCGTCTCGGTCCCGGGCATGGGCTTCCGCTCGCCGCGATTGCGCTGACCGCGCTGGTGGTGTGGCCGCTGACGGGACGCCTCGGCTCCTCGGCGCCGGGCGCCCGGCTACGCCACGAGTCCGGTCGGCTGCCCCATCTGCGTTCCGGGGTCGTTCTCGCCGGTGCGCTGATGTTCTGGTCCCTCGCGCAGAACTCCCTGTGGGGCGTCAGCGGGCGGATCGGGCTGAGTCAGGCGCACCTGAGCGAGGTGACGGTGGGCGCGGTGTTCGCGGTGGCGCTGGGTGCGGGGCTGCTGGGCGTGGTCGCGGCGAGCGCGATCGGGCCGAGGCTGGGCCTCGCCGTCCCCATCGGCGCGGGTACGGCCGTCATCGCCGTGTGCATCGCGGTGAGCGCCTCGGCGACGGACCTGACGACCTTCGCGACCGGGGAGATCGCCTGGAACGCGCTCTATCCGATCGTGCTGTCGTACGTCATCGGGCTTGCGGCGTCTTTGGACGGGCGTGGGCGGTGGGCGGTGCTGGTTGGTTCGGCCTCGTCCTTGGGTACGGCTGCGGGGCCGCTGACCGGGAGTGTGCTGTCTGGTGCGGCCGGGTTTCCGGTGATGGGGCTGGTGCTGGCGGTGGGGCTGGTGGTGATCGCCGTGCCGATGACTGTGGTCGCTGTGGGGGCGGCACGGCGGTCGCTGCCTGTTGTCGAGATTCCGGTGGAGGTGTCCGCCTACGAGACTGCGACCGCCGCTTGACCGGGCGGGTGCGGGTGCGTTGTGGCTGGTCACGCAGTTCCCCGCGCCCCTGAAAGGCCTGCTTCAGAACTCGTAGTTCTCCACCTCGGCCAGATACCTCGCCCTTCGCTCCTCGTCGTCCTCCAAGAAGCTCGCCTCGAACGAGTTGCGGGCCAGCTCGCGCAGCTGCTCCTCGGTCAGGGCCAGCGTCTCTCGTACCGCCTTGAAGTTGTCGTCCGCGTAGCCGCCGAAGTACGCCGGATCGTCGGAGTTGACCGTGCAGAGCAGGCCCGCGTCGAGCATCGCGGGCAACGGGTGGTCCGCCAGGGTGTCCACCGTGCGCAGGCGAACGTTCGACAGGGGGCAGAGGGTCAGGGGGACCCGGTCGCGGGCCAGGCGGGCGACCAGTTCCGGGGATTCCATGCAGCGCAGGCCATGGTCGATGCGCTCCACGCCGAGGATGTCCAGGGCCTCGGTGATGTACTCGGGCGGGCCCTCCTCACCGGCGTGGGCCACTCGGCGCAGACCGAGGGCGGCGGCGGACTCGTAGACCTCGCGGAACTTCACCGGGGGATGTCCGACCTCGGCGGAGTCGAGGCCGACGCCGATGATGCGGTCCAGGTAAGGCTTAGCCGCGTCCAGGGTCGCGAGGGCCGACTCGGCGGACTCGTCGCGCAGGAAGCAGAGGATCAGGTGGGTGGAGACGCCGTGGTTCTCCTCGCTGCGGTCCAGTGCCCTGGCGAGCCCCTCGACGACCGTTCCCACGGCGACGCCTCGCGCGATGTGCGCCTGCGGGTCGAAGAAGATCTCCGCGTGCCGCACTCCCTGGGCGGCGGCCCGCGCGAGGTAGGCGTTCGCGAGGTCCTCGAAGTCGCGCTCGGTGCGCAGCACCGCCATCAGCTCGTAGTACAGGTTCAGGAAGGACTGGAGATTCTCGAACCGGTACGCCTCGCGGAGTGCGTCCGTGTCCGCGTACGGCAACTTCACGCCGTTGCGCGCGGCCAGCTCGAAGGCCAGCTCGGGCTCCAGCGTGCCTTCGATGTGGAGGTGCAGTTCTGCTTTCGGGAGGGGCATCAAAGCATCGTACGGGCGTTTCAGCGACGTTTCGGAACCGGGACCCGGAGCAGGTCGTGCGCCACCGTCAGCTCTCCCTCGAAGCCGGCCGCCCTTGCCTGCCGCTCGAACTCGTCGGGCTCGGAGTAGCGCTGGCTGAAGTGCGTGAGCACCAGATGCCGTACGCCCGCGTCCCGCGCCACGCGCGCCGCCTGCCCTGCGGTGAGGTGACCGTGCTCGACGGCGAGGTCGGTGTCCTCGTCGAGGAAGGTCGACTCGATGACGAGGAGGTCGCAGCCCTCGGCCAGGGCGTGCACGCCGTCGCAGAGCCGGGTGTCCATGACGAACGCGAAACGCTGGCCCCGGCGCAGCTCGCTGACGTCGTCCAGCCGTACGTCCCCGAGGGCGCCCTCGCGCTGGATCCGTCCTACGTCCGGGCCCTTGATGCCGTGCGCGGCGAGCCGGTCCGGGAGCATGCGGCGGCCGTCGGGCTCGACGAGGCGGTAGCCGTAGGACTCGACCGGGTGGGAGAGCTTGCGGGCCTGGAGGGTGTACGTCGCGGTCGTCGCCAGGTCGCCGTCCTCGTCGACCGGTGCCTGCTGGATGCCGACCGTCTCCCGGTACGCGGTCGCGTACCGCAGGCGGTCGAAGAAGCGCTGGCCCGACTTCGGGTAGTGCGCGGTGATCTCGTGCGGCACCTTGTCGAGGTTGATCCGCTGGATGACCCCGGCGAGGCCGAGCGAGTGGTCGCCGTGGAAGTGCGTGACACAGATCCGGTTCAGGTCATGGGCAGCCACCCCGGCGCGCAGCATCTGGCGCTGGGTGCCCTCGCCCGGGTCGAAGAGGATGCCCTCTCCGTCCCAGCGCAGGAGGTAGCCGTTGTGGTTGCGGTGCCTGGTCGGGACCTGGCTTGCGGTGCCGAGGACCACGAGTTCGCGTACGGACATGGCTCGATATCCGGGGGCTATCCGGGGGGCCACTGCATGCCGCGGCCGCCGAGGACGTGGGCATGGGCGTGGAAGACGGTCTGGCCGGCACCGGCTCCGGTGTTGAAGACGACGCGGTAGCTCTCCAGCTTCTCCTCCTCCGCGACGGCCTTCGTCTCGGTCAGGACGTCGGCGGCGAGCGCCGGTTCCGCGGCGGCGAGTTCGGCGGCGTTGGGGTAGTGCACCTTGGGGATCACCAGGATGTGGGTGGGCGCCTGGGGGTTGATGTCCCGGAAGGCGACGGTGGTCTTCGTCTCGCGCACGATCGTGGCGGGGACGTGGCCCGCGACGATCTTGCAGAACAGACAGTCGTCCTGGGGTTCCCCTGCCATGACGTTCCTTTCGCCTGAGGTGTCGGGGTGCATCGTAGCGAGCAGGTCACGGAAGCGACGGAGGCACCTTCGCCGGAGTCTGCTCCAACGTCTCCAGCGCGATCCTGATCGCCTCGTCCAACTGGGCGTCCCTGCCCGCCACATGGTCCTGGGGCCGCTGCACGACCTCCACGTCCGGATCCACGCCGTGGTTCTCCACGCCCCAGCCCTGTCCCTCCAGCCAGATCGCGTACTTCGGCTGGGTGATCAGCGTGCCGTCGACCAGGCGGTAGCGGCTGTCGATGCCGATGACGCCACCCCAGGTGCGGGTGCCGACCACCGGGCCTATGCCGAGGGCCTTGATGGCCGCGTTGACGATGTCGCCGTCGGAGCCGGAGAACTCGTCGGCGACGGCCACGACGGGGCCGCGCGGGGCGTCGTCGGGGTAGGTGTACGGCCGCATGCCGCGCGGCACTCCCCAGCCGACGATCCGCCGGGCCAGTTTCTCCACGACGAGTTGGGAGGTGTGGCCGCCGCGGTTCTCGCGGAGGTCCACGACCACGCCCTCCCGGGCCACCTCGACGCGGAGGTCGCGGTGGATCTGGGCCCAGCCGGGGGCCTGCATGTCGGGGACGTGGAGGTAGCCGAGGCGGCCGCCGGAGTGCTCGTGGACGTAGGCCCGGCGGCCGGCCACCCAGTCGTGGTAGCGCAGGGGTTCCTCGTCGGCCACGGGGACCACCACCGGGTGGCGCGGCTCGCCGCCGCCCGCCGGGGACACGGTGAGTTCGACGGGCCTGCCCGCCGTGCCGACCAGGAGGGGGCCGGGGCCGGTCACCGGGTCGACCGGGACTCCGTTGACCGCGACGACGGCGTCGCCCGCGCGGACCGCGACCCCGGGTGCCGCGAGCGGGGCGCGGGCCTGGGGGTCGGAGGTCTCCGAGGGGAGGATGCGGTCGATGCGCCAAGTGCCGTCCTCGCGGCGGGAGATGTCGGCGCCGAGCAGGCCCTGCCGGGGTCCGCCGCCGGAGCCGCCGCGCGGGACGACGTAGGCGTGCGAAGTGCCCAGTTCGCCCTGGACCTCGTAGAGGAGGTCCACCAGGTCGTCGTGGGTGGCCACGCGGTCCAGCACCGGGCGGTAGCGGTCGAGGGCCCCGGCCCAGTCCACGCCGCTCATGTCGGGGCGCCAGAAGTGGTCCCGCATGATGCGGCCGGTCTCCTCGTACATCTGCCGCCACTCGGCGGCCGGGTCGACGAGGTGGCGGACCCGGCCGAGGTCGACGGTGATGTTGGCGTCGCTGTCGTCGTCGTTCGGGGCTCGGCGGTCGCTCGGTACGACCTTCAGGCGGTCGTTCGTCCAGAGGAGGACGCGCTTGCCGTCGCCGCTGACCTCGAAGTGGTCGGCGTCGGCGGCCAGATGCTCCACGCGCCGCTGGACCAGGTCGTAGCGCTCCAGGTCGGACTTGGGGTCGGCGTCCTCCGGGGTGGCGCGGGAGGCGCCGAGTTCGCCGGTGACGGGGTGGCGCAGCCAGAGCACGCCGTCCTTGGCGGCGCGCAGGTGGGTGTAGCGGGCGGCCTCGACCGGGAACGGCACGATCCGGTCGGCGAGGCCTTCGAGGTCGATCCGGGTGGTCGGGGCGCCCTCGCCGTCGGGCGTCTCGTCCTTGTCCGGCGCGTCGACGGGCCGCCCGTGCCGCTGCGGTCCGAACGGCGAGGGCGTGGTCGCGGCCAGCGTGATCAGGTACGGGCGGGAGCCGGCCACGAAGGCCAGGTCGAAGACGTGCTCGTCGTAGACCGGGTCGAAGGAGCGGGCGGAGAGGAAGGCGAGGTGCTTGCCGTCCTGGGTGAACGCCGGCGCGTAGTCCTGGAAGCGCAGCGGGGTGGCCTCGGTGACGGACAGGTCCGTGGTGTTGGCCAGCCGCAGTTGGCTGAGCGGGCTCGGTCCGGGGTGCGACCAGGCCAGCCAGGCCGAGTCCGGGGAGAAGACCAGTCCCGAGGCGTCGCCGTCGGCGCTGCGGTCGACCTCGCGGACTTCGCCGGTCTCCCGCTCGACGAGCAGCACGCGTCCGTCGTGCGAGGCGACGGCGGCCCTGCTGCCGTCGGGGGCCACCGCGAGGCCGAGGACGCGGCCGAGTTGTCCGGCGGCGAGCCTGCGCGGGGTGGCACCGGGGGCGAGCCCGGTGGCGGGCGCGAACTCCAGCGCGTCATCGCCCTCGGCGTCGGTCACCCACACCGCCCACTCCTCGCCCTCGACGCGGAAGGTACGGGGCTTGCGGGCCCGTACGCCGGGTTCGGCGGCCAGGGCTCGGGCGGGTCCTGAGCGGTGGGTGACCCAGTGCACGGAACCGCGCACCAGGACCGCGCTGCCGCGTCCGGTGTGGTCGGGGGCCGCGGGGCCGAACCAGCGGGCGGCGTTGACCGAGTGCGGGCGGCGGTCGGTGCGCTGGCCGCCGAGCCGGATGTCGAGGCGGCGGGGCTCGGCGCCGTCCAGGTCGTCCAGCAGCCAGAGTTCACCGGCCGAGGCGTACACGACGCGGGTGCCGTCACCGGCGGCGTGGCGGGCGTAGAAGCCCTCGGCGGGGGTGTGGCGGCGCAGGTCGGAGCCGTCGGCGAGGGAGGAGTAGAGGGCGCCGACGCCTTCGTGGTCGCTGAGGAAGGCGATACGGTCACCGGCCCAGACCGGGTACTCGATGTTCCCGTCCAGCTCCTCGTGCAGCCTGACGAACTCGCCCTGCCCCTCCCGGTCGATCCACAGCTTCCCGGCCCGGCCGCCCCGGTACCGCTTCCAGTGCGCCGCCTCCAGGCTCATCACCGCCGACAGCAGCACGGTGTGCGGCCCGTACGCCACGTCACCGACGATCCCGTACGGCAGGGTCGTGGCCGGTCCGCCGTCGAGCGGGACGGCATGCGCCCAGGTGCGGTCGCGGCTCGCCCGGCCCTGGCTGCTGACCGCGAGGACCTGACCGTCGGGGGTCCAGCCGCGCACCCGGGTCCGGGCGCCCCAGTACGTCAGCCGGGTCGCGGGGCCGCCCTCCACGGGGGCGATGAGCACCTCGGAGGCGCCGTCGCGGGTGGAGGTCCAGGCGACGGTGGTGCCGTCGGGCGAGATCCGCGGCAGGGTGACCGGCATGTTGTCGGCGCTGACCCGCCAGGCCCGGCCGCCGTCCAGCGGGGCGAGCCAGACGTCGTCCTCGGCCGTGAAGGCGACCAACTCGCCGTGCAGATGCGGGAACCGGAGATACGCGGCAGGCTGGGTCACCCGGTCACCCTACGCAGACACGTGACCCTGAGTAAGGGGTTTGCGATCACTGGCTCACTTGCCCTCGGGCCAGCACTGCGGATTCTCCTTGCACCACAGCGTCTTGGTGACGGTCACCGTGACCGTGGGCCCCGGCTGATCCGCGCCTCCGCTGGGCGGGGAGACCGGTGAGGGCGTGCCCTCGCAGTCGCCGAGCCCGTCGACCTCGAACCACACCTTGTCGCCCACCTTGGCGGTGATGTGGCCGCGCACGCACTTGCCGTCGGTCGCGCGGGTGACGATGCCGTCGACGGTGATGCTCTTGCCGTCCTTGGTCTTGCCGGTGCAGTCGACCTCGGCGACGGTCTGCTCGCCCGCGCTCGGGGTCGACCCGTCGCCGTTGTTCCCGTAGGAGGCGGTGCAGGTGAGCCACTGGACGTCCGCCTTCTGGCGGTCCAGCTCCCGGGTGACCGTCTGGTCGGTGGTCCACGCGATGGTCGCGGTGCTCATGCCCACGCCGTCGCACGCGACCGCGCCGCCGACGGCGAGCACGACCAGTCCCGCCGCACCCGCCACACGCGCCCCGCGCGGGTGAACCCAAATCCGCCTCAACACCCCCATGGAGGGCAGCCTGCCACTGTCCGGCCCGACGCGGTAGAGCGCATACGGTCACTCAGGACTCCCACACGCCACAATCGAGTACCGCCCAACTGCCGCTGCACCGGAGGACCGTTGACACCCCCGCGGATCCGCACGCCCCGCCTCCTGCCGGGCCCCCGCGTCCCCGACGAGCCCCAGCAGAGTGCCGAGCCGACGGCCGACCCGACGGCCGGACCGCCCGCACCGCCGCGCAGGCGCCGGGTGCGGATGCTCGTCGACGTGGTCGACCAGCCGGACGAAGTGGCATACGTCACCGCCCTGTTCGAGGAGCGCGGCTGGGCCGTGCGCCCGGCTCAGGACGAGGAGGCGTCCGCCGTCGCCCACCGCACCACGCTCGTCGTCGAGGTCCGGCTGCACGGCGCCCGGCTCGGCGCCCTGCGCACGGCCACCATGGAGGTGGAACGGCTCGTCAAACAGGCCGAGTTGGGCGCCTGGGTGCGGGACGCGGCCCTCGTCGAGCACGAACGCCCCGCCAGGACGACGTACTACGTGCACCGCGCGGGCCCGACCCTGGGCCGCGTGTGGATCTGGCTGGGCGGGGCGGACGAGCAGCGCGCCGTGACCGTACCGGCGGGCCCGGACTCCCGGCAGGAGGCGGAGGCCGAACTGGCGGCGCGCGATCTGGGCGGGCGCCCCTTCGACCCCGCGGAACACGCGCTGCGGGTGCCCGGCCACTCGGACGCGGACCCGCCGCGCGACGAGAGCCCGCACGAGCGCCGGGTCCGGCTGGTGTGGCTGGGCGCCTCCGTGGCGGGCCTGCTGACCGCGATCGTCTCCGGGATGTACGTCGTCTGGGCCGAGGGCGCCTGGAAGCTGCTGCCCGCGCTGCTCAGCACGGCGGGGGCGCTGCCGCTGGGCCGGACGGCCAAGGAGACCCGGGCGCGCGGCACCGCGGTCCAGTGGGCGGTGGGGGTCGCGGGCACCACGGCGGTGGCGGCCCTCGGGGCGCTGCTGGGCCAGGACAGCGAGCCCCGCCAGTTGCTGACCGGGCTGCTGCTGGGCGCCTTCGGCCTGTTCACCGGCGCCGGGGTGGTCCTCGCGGTGCGCCGCACCTTCTTCACCCGGCACGCGGCCTGGCTGGTGCCGCTGTCGGTGCCGGTGCTGTGGTCGATGGTGGGCTGGCTGGGCGGTCAGATGCACGCCGCGTACCTGGACCGCTTCGACATCCGCGCGGACGCGGTGCCCACCTCGACCCTCGGCCGGTATCTGGCGGCGGCCGAGCCGCTGGGACTCGCCCTGGGCAGCGCGGTGTTCTTCGTGGCGGTCATCGGCTGGCTGCGCCACTTCCACCTGGGCCGGGACGGCAGCAACCGGCTCTTCGCCGTGGTCATGGCCACCCTGCTCGGCGTGGTCTTCGCGCTGACCGCGATCGGTATCGGCACCCGCAACGCGGCGAGCGCGGCGGGCCGGGCCGCGGAGAACGTCGGCCGCGAGGGCACCCGCCCGCCGGACTACTTCGGTGTCTACGCCCACTTCGTCTGCGTGATCCCGGTGGACCCGGACAAGCCCCTGGCGGTCGACAACGGCCCGGCCCCCACCGACCACCCGGTGGTGTCGTTCGGCACGGCGGCCGACTGGATCTGGCTGTGGGACCCGGAGCGCGGCAACGGCCCGAAGCAGCAGGAGTCCTTCGCGGTCCGCCGGGAGGACGTACAGCTCCTCCCGGCGGACGACCCGGCGGCCAGGACCTGCTAGCCGAGGAGCAGTTGCCACTCCTGGAGCTCCACCAGATTGCCCTCGGGGTCCTTCAGATGGGCGACCCGCATCCGGTCCGTCAGCGGCGCCGGGCCGTGCACGATCACCGCCCCGCGTTCGGTGATCCGCGTGCAGTAGTCGTCCAGGTCGTCCACCCGCAGCA
The DNA here is from genome assembly GCF_000349325.1 of Streptomyces davaonensis JCM 4913. Taxonomy (GTDB): domain Bacteria; phylum Actinomycetota; class Actinomycetes; order Streptomycetales; family Streptomycetaceae; genus Streptomyces; species Streptomyces davaonensis. The sequence continues at coordinate 6,417,782 of NC_020504.1, read as the reverse complement.
CCACCAGCGAGCGGTGCCCGGTGGCCGCGTCGTCCAGCTCGCCCAGCCACTCGGCCATCGCCGCCCGGTCCTGAAGCGCGATGCCCGCCGCCCCGACGGCCGGGCTGAACTTCTCGTACGGACCCTCGGCCGCCCCCGACTGCGGCTTCAGGCCGAGGACGTCGGCGTAGAAGCGGTAGCAGGCGGCGAAGTCGCTGACCAGCAGCCGGACCTGGGCGAGTTCCACGGCGGTCTCCCTCGGGTCAGCCCCAGCGGCCGGTGCGGCCGAGGAGCAGGGCGGCCGCCGCGGTTCCGGCGGTCGACGTGCGCAGCACGGTGGGCCCGAGCACGTACGGCCGCGCCCCGGCCTCCTCGAACAGCGCCAACTCCTCGGGGGAGACGCCCCCTTCGGGCCCGACCACCAGCACGATCTCCCCGTCCGCGGGCAGTTCGGCGACGGCCAGCCGCTCGGTTCCGCTCTCATGGAGCACGGCGCCGAAGTCGGCCTTGGCCAGAAGTGCCGCGACCTGCTTGCTCGTTGCCGCGTCGGCGACCTCGGGGAAGCGGACCCGCCGGGACTGCTTGCCGGCCTCGCGGGCGGTGGCCCGCCACTTGCCGAGCGCCTTCAGGCCGCGCTCGCCCTTCCACTGCGTGATGCAGCGGGACGCCGACCACGGCACGATCGCGTCGACGCCGACCTCGGTCATCGTCTCGACGGACACCTCACCGCGGTCGCCCTTGGGCAGGGCCTGCACGACGGTGATCCGGGGCCGCGGCTCGGGCTCCTCGGCGACCGAGTCCACCCGCACGACCAGCTGGTCCTTGCCCTCGGCGGCCAGCACCACGCACTCCGCCCAGCGCCCGGCGCCGTCGGTGAGGACGACGTCCTCGCCGGGCCGCAGCCGCTTCACGGAGACCGCGTGCCGTCCCTCGGGACCGTCGAGGACGTACTGTCCACCGGGCCCCGCGTCGAGCCGCTCGACGACGAACACCGGAGCCGTCATCGCACCGCACCGCCTTCCTGACACTCCGACAACGCTGTCCCGGCGGCGGCGAGTTCGGCCGCCAGGACCTCCACCAGCTGACCCGCGGGCAGCTCCCGGGCCATCCGGTGGCCCTGTCCCGCCCACAGCGCCATGCCCTGCGCGTCGCCCGCCTTGGCGGCCGCCTTGCGCAGCGGCGAGGTGAGGTGGTGGACCTCCGGGTAGGCGGCGGGCGCGTACGGTCCGTGCTCGCGCATGAACCGGTTGACCAGGCCGCGTGCGGGACGGCCGGAGAAGGCCCGGGTCAACTCCGTGCGCGCGAACAGGGGGTTGGTCAGCGCCTGCTTGTGGACGGCCTGGGCGCCGGACTCGGGAGTGGCGAGGAACGCGGTGCCGAGCTGGGCGGCGCTCGCGCCCGCGGCGAGGACGGCGGCGATCTGGCCGCCGCGCATGATGCCGCCGGCGGCGACGATGGGGATGCCGACGGTCTCCCGGACCTGGGCGATCAGCGACAGCAGCCCGATCCCGGTCCCGTCGGTCTCGGGGTTGTCGCGGTGGGTCCCCTGATGCCCTCCGGCCTCCACGCCCTGCGCGATCACCGCGTCGGCACCGGCCCGCTCGACGGCCAGGGCCTCCTCGGCGGTGGTGGCGGTGACCAGGGTGAAGGTTCCGGCGCCGCGCAGGGCGTCGAGCACGTCCCGACTGGGGACGCCGAAGTGGAAGGAGACGACCGGTACGGGGTTGTCGAGCAGGACGGCGAGCTTGGCGTCGTAGCCGTCGTCCCGGCCGCTGTCGGGGTCGCCCAGCTCGGTCTCGTACCACCCGGCCTCACCGGCCAGCTGGTGGGCGTAGACGTCCACGGCGGCCGCGTCGGCGTACTCCGGCTGCGGCATGAAGAGGTTCACACCGAACGGATGGCCGGTGAGCCCGCGCAACTGCTTGATCTCCTGATACATGCCATCGGCGGTCTTGTACCCGGCGGCCAGGAAACCCAGCCCGCCCGCCTCGCACACGGCAGCGGCGAGCGCCGGCACGGACACGCCGCCCGCCATGGGGGCCTGCACGATCGGAAGGGGAAAGAGATCGGTCAGCGCGGAGGACATGACGGCATGTTGTCACGTCCTCCGAACAAGTCCGAATCCGCCCGTCCGCGTGGCATGGACCAACGGCAACGCCAGGACTCAGCGACCGTTGAACGCGTCCTTCAGCCGCGAGAACAGCCCCTGCTGCCCCGGCTGGAACTGCCCCTGCGGGCGCTCCTCGCCACGCAGCTTGGAGAGCTCGCGCAGGAGGCGTTCCTGTTCCGGGTCGAGCTTGGTCGGGGTCTGGACCTCGACGTGGACGATCAGGTCGCCCCGGCCGCCGCCGCGCAGATGCGTGACGCCCCGGCCATGCAGCGGGATCGACTGGCCGGACTGGGTGCCCGGGCGGATGTCGACCTCCTCCATGCCGTCCAGGGTCTCCAGCGGAACCTTCGTACCGAGCGCCGCCGCCGTCATCGGAATCGTGACCGTGCAGTGCAGGTCGTCCCCGCGCCGCTGGAAGGTCGAGTGCGGCAGTTCGTGGATCTCGACGTACAGGTCACCGGCCGGACCGCCACCGGGCCCGACCTCGCCCTCACCGGCGAGCTGGATCCGCGTGCCGTTGTCCACACCGGCCGGGATCTTGACCGTGAGGGTCCGACGGGACCGTACCCGGCCGTCACCCGCACACTCCGGACACGGCGTCGGAACGACCGTCCCGAAGCCCTGGCACTGCGGACACGGCCGCGAGGTCATGACCTGGCCCAGGAAGGACCGCGTCACCTGCGACACCTCACCGCGACCGCGGCACATGTCGCACGTCTGCGCCGAGGTCCCCGGCGCCGCGCCCTCACCGTTACAGGTGTTGCACACGACGGCCGTGTCGACCTGGATGTCCTTCGTCGTGCCGAAGGCCGCCTCGTCGAGCTCGACCTCGAGACGGATCATCGCGTCCTGGCCCCGGCGCGTGCGCGAGCGCGGCCCGCGCTGCGACGCCGTACCGAAGAACGCGTCCATGATGTCCGAGAAGTTCCCGAAGCCGCCCGCGCCGAAGCCGCCGGCCCCGCCGCCCGCCTGGGACAGCGGGTCGCCGCCGAGGTCGTAGACCTGCTTCTTCTGCGGGTCCGAGAGCACCTCGTAAGCGGCGTTGATCTCCTTGAACCGCTCCTGGGTCTTCGGGTCCGGATTGACATCCGGGTGCAGCTCGCGCGCGAGCCGCCGGAAGGCCTTCTTGATCTCTTCCTGCGACGCGTCGCGACGCACGCCGAGAACGGCGTAGTAGTCCGTGGCCACTTACGACTCCGCCAGGATCTGTCCGACGTACCGTGCCACTGCGCGTACCGCTCCCATCGTTCCCGGGTAATCCATGCGGGTCGGTCCGACCACGCCGAGCTTGGCGACTGCCTCGCCGCCCGAACCGTAGCCGACCGACACCACCGAAGTGGAGTTGAGTCCCTCATAGGCGTTCTCGTGACCGATGCGTACGGTCATGCCCGAATCCCCGGCCTCGCCAAGGAGCTTGAGAAGCACGACCTGCTCCTCCAGTGCCTCCAGGACGGGCCGGATCGTGAGGGGAAAGTCATGTCCGAAGCGGGTCAGATTGGCGGTGCCGCCGATCATCAGCCGCTCCTCGTTCTCCTCGACCAGCGTCTCCAGCAGCGTGGAGAGAACGGCCGAGACCGTGCCGCGGTCCTCGATGTCGAAGCCCTCGGGGAGGTCCTCGACGAGCATCGGCACATCGGTGAAGCGCCGGCCCGCGACCCGGCTGTTCAGCCGCGCCCGCAGGTCGGCCAGGGACGCCTCGCCGAACGGCGCCGGGCAGTCGACCATCCGCTGCTCGACCCGCCCGGTGTCGGTGATCAGTACGAGCATCACGCGGGCGGGCGCGAGCGAGAGCAGCTCGACGTGCCGGACGGTCGACCGGGTCAGGGACGGGTACTGCACGACGGCGACCTGCCGCGTGAGCTGCGCGAGCAGCCGCACGGTCCGGGCCACCACGTCATCGAGGTCGACGGCGCCTTCGAGGAAGTTCTGGATGGCGCGCCGCTCGGGCGCGGTCATCGGCTTGACGCCGGCCAGCTTGTCGACGAACAGCCGGTAGCCCTTGTCCGTCGGGATGCGCCCGGCACTGGTGTGCGGCTGGGCGATGAACCCCTCGTCCTCCAGCGCCGCCATGTCGTTGCGGACGGTCGCCGGGGACACGCCGAGGTTGTGCCGCTCGGTCAGCGCCTTCGAGCCCACCGGCTCCTCGGTGCCGACATAGTCCTGGACGATGGCGCGCAGCACTTGGAGCCTGCGTTCGCTCAGCATCTCCGCGCACACCTCCAGAAGTCGTCCCCCAGTCCCCCGGGGCGCCTCGCCTGGCACTCTGTCCGTCCGAGTGCCAGCTGTAACCAGCCCAGTGTACGGCGGTGGGGTACGCCCCGGGCAAGGCCGGTTCTGTGACGTTAGCGTCGCTGTATGACGGTGACTTGGGAAGAGCTCGGGTGGGAGCGGGTCGCGGCAGGGGTGGGCCGCCGCCGGCTGCCGGGCTGGGACTGTACGGCCGGTCTGGTCCTCGGAGAGGGTACGGCGCTGTTGGTCGACGCGGGGTCGAGCCCGGCCGAAGGGGCCCGGCTGCGGCTCTCGGCCGAGGCGCTGACCGGTCACGATGTGACCCATCTCGCGCTGACGCATCCGCACTTCGACCATGTCTTCGGGTCGTCGGCGTTCGCGGGGGCGGAGGTCTACGGCGCGGTCGGCATCGATGCGGTGTACGGGCCGCACGGCCGGGCGGAGCTGCGGGCGGACGCGGTGCGCCACGGCCTGGACGCGCGCGTGGCCGACGAGGCGGTGTCGGCTCTCACCCCGCCCCGCCACCACGTTTCCGGCGAGTGGACCCTGGACCTCGGCCCCGCCCGCCAGGTCCTGCTGGCGAACGTCGGCCCCGGCCACACGGCCCACGACCTGGTGGTCCTCGTCCCCGGCACCCCCGAGGTCGTCTTCTGCGGCGACCTGGTGGAGGAGTCGGGCGAGCCCCAGGCGGGCCCGGACGCCGTACCGTCCCGCTGGCCGGACGCCCTGGACCGCCTGCTCGCCCTGGGCGGCGAGGACGCGCTGTACGTGCCCGGTCACGGAGCGGTGGTGGACGCGGCGTTCGTACGACGCCAGCGGGACGCGCTGGCCGCGCGCTTCGGCGTGTCGTAGCCCCCGGGATCCCGCTTCTCCTATCGTCATCCGAATGCGCCAGTACTCCGCCGACCTGACCCCTCCCTGGAAGAAGCCCCAGCCCGTCCCGGAGGTCCCGGCCGACGCCGGCCTGGTGGTGGAGGAGCCCGGCACCGGCTTCTGCGGAGCGGTGATCCGCTGCGAGGCGGGCACGGTGACCCTGGAGGACCGCTTCGGCAAGCACCGGGTCTTCCCGCTGGAGCCGAGGGGCTTCCTGCTGGAGGGCCGTGTGGTGACCCTCGTACGTCCGGCTTCCCCGGCCCCGGCACGGCCCTCCCGTACGGCCTCCGGCTCGGTGGCCGTCCCCGGCGCCCGCGCCCGCGTGGCCCGTGCCGGACGCATCTACGTCGAGGGCCGCCACGACGCGGAACTGGTGGAGAAGGTCTGGGGCGACGACCTGCGCATCGAGGGCGTGGTGGTGGAGTACCTGGAGGGCGTGGACGACCTCCCGTCGATCGTCGCGGACTTCGCCCCGGGCCCGGACGCGCGGCTGGGTGTTCTGGTGGACCACCTGGTGCCGGGCTCGAAGGAGTCGCGGATCGCGGCGTCGGTCACGAGCGAACACGCGCTCGTGGTGGGCCACCCGTACATCGACATCTGGGAGGCGGTGAAGCCGTCGTCGCTGGGAATCGAGGCGTGGCCCCGGGTGCCGCACGGCCAGGACTGGAAGACGGGGGTGTGCCGGGCGCTGGGGTGGCCGTCGGAGAACACGGGGGCCGTGTGGCAGGCGATCCTGAAGCGGGTCGGGTCCTACAGGGACCTGGAGCCGGAGCTGCTGGGGAGGGTGGAGGAACTGATCGACTTCGTCACCGTCGGCCGCGAGGTCTGAGACCCCGGTCAGTCCACCAGATCCCGCACCACCGCGTCGGCGAGCAGCCGCCCCCGCAGCGTCAGCACCGCTCGTCCCTCGTCGTACGGGCCCTTCTGGAGGAGGCCGTCGGACAGGGCTCGGCGGGAAGCGTTGAGGCCCTCCTCCCGGAGCAGCTCCAGCGGGGCGCCCTCACGGAGGCGTAGCTCCAGCAGGATGCGTTCCACTCGGCGGTCCTCCGCCGACAGCAGCTCGCGTCCGGCGCCGGGTGAGCGCCCCTCGGCCAGTGCCGCCGCGTACGCCCCCGGATGCTTCACGTTCCACCAGCGCACCCCGCCCACGTGCGAGTGGGCCCCCGGACCCGCGCCCCACCAGTCCGCGCCCCGCCAGTACAGCTCGTTGTGCAGGCAGCGGCCCGCCTCCGAGGTGGCCCAGTTGGAGACCTCGTACCAGTCGAAGCCCGCCCCGGACAGCACGTCCTCGGCGATCAGGTAGCGGTCCGCGTGGACGTCGTCGTCGGTCATCGGGACCTCGCCGCGGCGGATCCGGCGGGCGAGTTGGGTGCCCTCCTCGACGATCAGGGCGTACGCCGAGACGTGGTCCGGCCCGGCGCCGATCGCCGCCTCCAGTGATGCCCGCCAGTCGTCGTCCGACTCCCCCGGTGTGCCGTAGATCAGGTCCAGGTTGACGTGCTCGAAGCCCGCCGCGCGGGCCTCCGCCACGCATGCCTCCGGGCGGCCCGGGGTGTGGGTGCGGTCCAGGACCTTCAACACATGCTGCTTCGCGCTCTGCATGCCGAACGAGACCCGGTTGAAGCCGCCCTCCCGCAGTCGGGAGAGGTACGCCGGGTCCACCGACTCCGGGTTCGCCTCCGTCGTGATCTCCGCGTCCGGCGCCAGTCCGAACTCGTCGCGGACCGCCGCCAGCATCCGTACGAGATCGTCCGCCGCCAGCAGGGTCGGCGTACCGCCGCCGACGAAGACCGTGCGGACCGCCCGCTCGTCGTCGCCCAGTACCTTTCGAGCCAGCCGGATCTCGTCGATCAACGTGTCCGCGTAGTTGTCGCGGGAGGCCAGTACCCCGCCCGTGCCGCGCAGCTCGGTCGCCGTGTAGGTGTTGAAGTCGCAGTAGCCGCAGCGGGTCGCGCAGTACGGGACGTGCAGGTAGAAGCCCAGGGGGCGGTCGGCGGACCCGGCGAGCGCGGGCGCGGGCAGCGTGCCGTCGTCGGGGACCGGCTCACCGTCGGGAAGTGCGGAAGGCATGCCTTCCATTGTCCAGCACCCCGCGCGTTACTCGGCCTGGAGCACCAGCAGGGCCAGATCGTCCTCGGGTGGGCGGCCGCCGAAGTCGTGCACCAGGCGTCGGATCCGCTCGGCGATCGACTGCGCGCTGAGCCCCGCGCAGCCGGCGAGCGCGGTCGCGAGGCCGTCGGCGTCGTCGAACTGGCGGGAGCCCGATCGGCGCTCGGTCACGCCGTCCGTCACGCACAGCAGGCTGTCCCCGGGGAGCAGCTCCAGGGTCTCGCTGGTGTACGTGGCGTCCTCGATGACCCCGAGCAGGGTCTGCGGCTGCGCGGCCGTACGGACGGCCCCGTCGGGGCCGAGCAGCAGGGGCAGCGGGTGTCCGGCGGAGGCGAGGGTGCAGCGCACTCCGCCGTCGAAGGGGGCCAGCTCGCCGTAGAGGAGGGACAGGAAGCGCGTCTGCGGGCCGTCGCCCGGGGCCGCGGGGCCGACCAGGGCGCGGGCGCCGGCGTCGGCGGCCTCCGTGGCGTCGTCCAGGAGTAACTGGTTGAGGCGGTCGAGGACGTCGGCGACGCGGTACCCCTCGCGGGCCAGCAGCCGCAGCCAGGGCCGGGCGAGACCGATCACCACCGCGGCCTCCGGGCCCTTGCCCTGCACATCGCCGACCGCGAAGCACCAGCGGCCGTCGCCGGCCGGGAACAGGTCGTAGAAGTCGCCGCTGGGACCGCCCTTGTCGCAGGGCTCGTAGACCAGGGCGCTGCGCACGCCGGGGATCTCGGCGACGGCACCGGGCAGCAGCCCGCGCTGGAGGACGGCGCTGATGGTGGCCTGGCGGGCGTACTGCCGGGCCGCCCCGATGGCCAGCGCCACCCGGCGGCCCAGGTCCTCCACGAGCCCGGTGACCTCGTCCGGGAACCCCGCGAGCCCGGCCCGCCCGATCACCAGCGTGCCCAGCGGGCGGCCGCCCGCGATCAGCCGGTACGCCAGTGCCGTACCGACGGATTGCGCCATCCCCAGCGCCTCGCCGGGCCAGGGGTGCGGCACGGGCCCGGAGCGCAGGTCGTCCGGCGGGCGCGGCGGGTCCTTCTCCAGCGCCCGGCGCAGTTCCTCGATGCGGTTCTCGCTGCCGTGCCAGACCCGGGCCAGCCGGGGCCCGGTGCCGGTGGCGCCGGGCAGCGCCCAGCCGCGCCCGGTGACCTCGTCCTCCAGCCACACCGCGCACCAGTCGGCGAGCCGGGGCACCAGCAGCTGCCCGGTGAGGGCGGCGACCAGGTTCTCGTCGAGCTGTCCGGCGAGCAGGTCGGAGGCTTCGGCGAGGAAGGAGAGGGCGCCGCGGTTGAGCCAGTCCCGGTCGCGTTCGGGCCGTCGCGGTCCGGGACCTGGTATAGCGCCGCGCGGGCCGGGGTTCGGGCCGGGGAGCGCCCCTGTCGCGCCGGAGCGCGAGGCGGCGTGCGGGCCGGTGTGCACTCCGGTGTGCGCTCCGGTGTGGGTCCCGAACTCCTCGGGGTCGTCCTCGGCGGGCAGCCGGGCCCAGACCGTCTTCACTCCGGTGCGGTAGGTGACGCCCCAGGCCTCGGCGAGCCGGGCGACGAGGCTCAGGCCGCGGCCGTACTCCGGGGTGCCGTGCGCCGGTTCGGCCGCGCCTACGCGCGGGGCGCGCGCGGGATGGCGGTCGGAGACCTCGACGACGATCGCTCCGGTCTCCTCCTCCGCGCGGCACACCAGCTCGACGTCCGTCCCGGCGTGCACCACGGCGTTGGTGACGAGTTCGCTGACGACCAGGACGGTGTCGTCGATCAGGCGCAGGGTGTGGTGCTCGGTGCCGGGCAGGCCGAGTTCGGTCCAGTCGGCGAGGGCGGCGCGGACGAGTGCGCGGGCGGAGCCCGGCGCGAGGGGGCTCCCGGGCAGGGTCGCACAACTCCACGCGCGCGGGCGCACGGGCTCGTTCAGCGGCGCGCCCATGGCCTCGGGCACCGGTGCGTCCACGGGCTCGTTCACGGGCGCATCAGAGGCACGGGAAGCGATCTCCCGTTGCGTCGGAATGGCACCCATGGACAGCTCCCCGATCGGTTCGGACGAATACGCCTCAGTCGACGCGGACAGAGTGACAGACTGGCCACGCCCATAAGCACCGAGTTACCGAAGTGGGCCGCCATGAGTGAGAACAGTGGTACACGCGTGCTCGAAGACGGACAGATTCGAGCATCGGATCTCCGTCCTCTGCTCGCCGCGATGACATCCGCGCGGGACGGCGACTTCCACCCGGTGTCCGATCCGGGTACTGGTCTGGTCGCGGAGCTGGTCGCCGCCTACAACCAGATCATGAACCGCAGTCTGCACTTCAACTCCGAGGTGCAGCGGGTCAGAAGAGAGCTGGTGCGGCACGGCCGGCTGGACGAACGGCTGGCCGCGAGCCCGGGTCAGGGCGCCTGGACGGCCCGGGTCAACGACGTGAACCAGCTCCTGGACGCCATCGTCGCCCCGGCGGCGAACGCGACCCGGGTCCTGGACGCGGTGGCGGGCGGCGATCTGACCCAGCGGGTCGATCTGCACGACGGATCCCGGCAGTTACGCGGTGATCTGCGGCGCCTGGGCCGGGCCGTGAACAAGATGGTGGACCAGCTCTCGCTGTTCACCGGCGAGGTGACCCGGGTGGCCCGCGAGGTCGGCACCGAGGGTCGGCTCGGCGGGCGCGCCAAGGTGCAGGGTCTGTCCGGCAGTTGGCGGGATGTGACCGAGGCGGTCAACACCATGGCGTCCCGGCTGACGGCACAGGTGCGCGACATCGCCCTGGTGACCACGGCGGTGGCGCGCGGCGACCTGACCCGTACGGTCACCGTCGAGGCGACCGGTGAGCTGCTCGAACTGAAGCTGACCGTCAACACGATGGTGGACCAGCTGTCCGCCTTCGCCGACGAGGTGACCCGCGTCGCCCGCGAGGTCGGCACCGAGGGGCAGTTGGGCGGCCGGGCCCAGGTGCGGGGCGTGTCCGGGGTCTGGAAGGACCTCACCGACAACGTCAACTTCATGGCGTCGAACCTGACTTCACAGGTACGCAACATCGCCCAGGTCACCACCGCCGTCGCCAACGGCGACCTCAGCCAGAAGATCACGGTCGACGCCCAGGGCGAGATCCTGGAGCTGAAGTCGACGATCAACACGATGGTCGACCAGCTCCTGGCTTTCGCCGACGAGGTGACCCGCGTCGCCCGCGAGGTCGGCACCGAAGGAAACCTCGGCGGCCGGGCCCAGGTGCGAGGCGTGAGCGGCGTCTGGAAGGACCTCACCGACAACGTCAACTTCATGGCCGACAACCTCACCTCACAGGTGCGGAACATCGCCCTGGTCTCCACCGCCGTGGCCCAGGGCGACCTCGGCAAGAAGATCACCGTGGAGGCGAAGGGCGAGATCCTGGAGCTGAAGTCCACCATCAACACGATGGTCGACCAGCTCTCCGCCTTCGCCGACGAGGTGACCCGCGTCGCCCGCGAGGTCGGCACCGAAGGAAACCTCGGCGGTCAGGCCCAGGTGCGAGGCGTGAGCGGCGTCTGGAAGGACCTCACCGACAACGTCAACTTCATGGCTCTGAACCTCACTTCGCAGGTCCGCAACATCGCCCAGGTCACCACCGCCGTCGCCAACGGCGACCTCTCCAAGAAGATCACCGTCGACGCGCGCGGCGAGATCCTGGAGCTGAAGGACACCGTCAACACGATGGTGGAGCAACTGCGCGCCTTCGCCGACGAGGTGACCAGGGTCGCCCGCGAGGTCGGCACCGACGGCCGGCTCGGCGGCCGAGCCCAGGTGCTGGGCGTCTCCGGCGTCTGGCGGGACCTGACGGACAACGTCAACTACATGGCCGACAACCTGACTTCGCAGGTCCGCAACATCGCCCAGGTCACCACCGCCGTCGCCAACGGCGACCTCTCCAAGAAGATCGACGTGGACGCGCGCGGCGAGATCCTGGAGCTGAAGACCGCCATCAACACCATGGTCGACACCCTCTCCTCCTTCTCCTCCGAGGTCACCCGGGTGGCCCGCGAGGTCGGCTCCGAGGGCCAACTCGGCGGCCAGGCAAGGGTCGAGGGCGTCTACGGCACCTGGAAGCGCCTGACGACCAACGTGAACGAACTCGCCTCTAACCTGACCACCCAGGTCCGCGCGATCGCCGAGGTCGCCTCCGCCGTGGCCCAGGGCGACATGTCCCGCTCGATCACGGTCGAGGCGCGGGGCGAGGTCGCCGAACTGAAGGACAACATCAACCTGATGGTGGCCAACCTGCGCGAGACGACCCGCGCCAAGGACTGGCTGGAATCCAACCTCGCCCGCCTCGCCGCCCTGATGCAGGGCCACCGGGACCTGATGGAGGTCGCCGACCTGATCCTGCGCGAACTGACCCCGCTGGTGAACGCCCAGTACGGCGCGTTCTTCCTGGCCGACCCGGAGGAGGACGGCCCCGCGCTGCACACCACCGTGCCCGCCAAGGGCCTCGCCTTCATCGCCGGTTACGGCGCCGCCCAGGGCGCGACCGTGGAGACCGGCGGACTGCCCGTGCACGGACTGGTCCGGCAGGCGGCCCGGGAGAAGCAGCGGATCCTCGTCGAGGAGGCCCCGCCGGACTACATCAAAATCAACAGCGGTCTCGGCGAAGCGGCCCCCACCACCATCGTGATCATCCCGATCCTCTTCGAGGACAAGCTCCTCGGGGTGATCGAACTGGCCTCCTTCTCCCGCTTCTCCGACGTCCATCTGGCGTTCTTCGACCAGTTCGTGAACACCATCGGCGTCGCGATCAACACCATCATCGCCAACTCCCGCACGGAGTCCCTCCTCGGCGAGTCCCAGCGCCTGGCCATGCAGCTCCAGGAACGCTCGGACGAACTCCAGAAGCAGCAGGCGGAGCTCCAGCGCTCGAACGCGGAACTGGAGGAGAAGGCGGCGCTCCTGGCGACGTCGTCGCAGTACAAGTCGGAGTTCCTGGCGAACATGTCGCACGAACTGCGCACCCCGCTGAACTCCCTGCTGATCCTCGCCCGCTTGCTCTCGGACAACCCGGACGGCCATCTCTCCGACCAGGAGGTCCAGTTCGCCTCGACGATCCACCGCTCGGGCTCGGACCTCCTCCAGCTGATCAACGACATCCTCGACCTCTCGAAGATCGAGGCGGGCCGGATGGACGTACGCCCGAAACGCCTGCCGCTGATCAAACTCCTCGACTACGTCCACGCCACCTTCCGCCCGCTCACCCACGACCGGGGCCTCGCCTTCGAGGTGTCGGTGGGCGAGGACGTACCGCGCGAGATGTACTCCGACGAGCAGCGGCTCCAGCAGATCCTGCGCAATCTGCTCTCCAACGCCATCAAGTTCACCGCGTCGGGCCGGGTCGAGCTCAGCGTCGGCCGGGTCAAGGACCCCGAGGACGCGGGGGTCCGGGAGGGCGGCGAGGTGATCGCCTTCGCGGTCTCCGACACCGGCATCGGCATCGCGTCGGAGAAACTCCCGGTGATCTTCGAGGCGTTCCAGCAGGCCGACGGCACCACCAACCGCAAGTACGGCGGCACCGGGCTCGGTCTGTCCATCAGCCGCGAGATCGCGGGCCTGCTGGGCGGCCGTATCGTCGCGGAGAGCGAGCCCGGAAAGGGCTCCACCTTCACCCTTTACGTCCCCGTCGTCAGCCCCGGCCACCCGGTCACCGACGACCGAAGCGCCGTACTGCTGCCCGAGCAGGTGTCACCGGTGCCGGAGATCGACGACGCCTGGCCGGTGCCGACCAAGCTGGAGGAGTGGCAGTCGGGCCGGGCCGGCCAAGTGCTGTCCGGGCGGCGGGTGTTGATCGTGGACGACGACATCCGCAATGTGTTCGCGCTGACCCATGTCCTCGGCCGGGTCGGCATGCCCGTGCTCTACGCGGAGAACGGCCGCGAGGGCATCGAGACCCTGGAGCGCAACCCTGACGTCGAACTCATCCTGATGGACATCATGATGCCGGAGATGGACGGCTACGAGACCATCGCCGCGATCCGTCGCACCCCGCGCTGGGTGGGCCTGCCCATCATCGCGCTGACCGCGAAGGCCATGCCCGGCGACCGCGAGAAGTCCATCGCGCGCGGCGCCAACGACTACGTACCCAAGCCGGTGGACGTCGACCGGCTGCTCACGGTCGCCTGCACCCTGCTGGACCCGGAGGAAGCAGACGAGGAAGCAGCACCATGAACGCCGAAGACGTACACGAAGAGCGCGCCGGGATCCTTCTCGTCGACGACATGGAGGACAACCTGATCGCCCTGGAGGCGGTCCTGGGCTCCCTCAACGAACCCCTGGTCCGGGCCCGTTCGGGCGAGGAGGCCATGAAGGCCCTCCTCCGCCGCCGCTTCGCCCTGGTCCTCCTGGACATCCGCATGCCCGGCATGGACGGCTTCGAGACAGCGGCAAACATCAAACGCCTGGACCAGACGAAGGACGTCCCGATCATCTTCCTGACGGGCGCGGAGGACGACTCCGGCTATGCGTTCCGCGGCTACGCGACGGGGGCGGCGGACTACCTGACGAAGCCCTTCGACCCGTGGGTGCTACGGGCAAAGGTCAGGGTGTTCCTGGAGCTGCACAGCAAGCAACTGCAATTGGAAGCACTGCGAGCAGAAGTGCAGGAACTGAGAGAGCTGCTGAACAAAGGGCAAGGATAACTCCCTCAGGGGCACGGGGAACTGCGCGACCAGCCACAACGCACCAGCAGGCCGCGCACGCTCCCCAGCAAACCCCTACGCCTCGCGAGTACCGGCGTACATCTCCTCAAGAAGATGCGCGTACTCCCGCTCCACAACCGGCCGCTTCAGCTTCAGCGACGGCGTGATCTCCCCGTGCTCCACATCGAGATCCCGAGGAAGCAGCCGGAACTGCTTGATGGTCTGCCACCGCTGAAGCCCCGCATTGAGCTGCTTCACATAACCGTCGACCATCGCAATGGTCTGCTCCGCGGCAACGACCTCCGCGTACGACTTCCCACCGAGCCCGTTCTCCGCGGCCCAGCCCATGATCGAGACCTCGTCCAGCGCGATGAGCGCCGCACAGAAGTTCCGGTCCGCGCCGTGCACCAGGATGTTGGACACGTACGGGCACACCGACTTGAACGAGCCCTCGATCTCGGTCGGCGCGATGTACTTGCCGCCGGACGTCTTGAACAGGTCCTTCTTGCGGTCGGTGATCCGCAGATAGCCGTCGGGCGACAGCTCGCCGATGTCCCCGGTGTGGAACCACCCGTCCGGCTCCAGCACCTCCGCCGTCTTCTCGGGCAGCCCGTGGTAGCCCTCCATGATGCCGGGCCCGCGCAACAGGATCTCGCCGTCGTCGGCGATCCGGACCTCGCAGCCGGGCAGCGGCTTGCCGACCGTGCCGGTGCGGTACGCCTCGCCCGGGTTCACGAAGGACGCCGCCGAGGACTCGGTGAGGCCGTAGCCCTCCAGGATGTGGATGCCGGCGCCGGCGAAGAAGTAGCCGATCTCCGGGGCCAGCGCGACCGAGCCGGAGACACAGGCCCGCAGCCGGCCGCCGAAGGCCTCCCGCAGCTTGGAGTAGACGAGGGTGTCGGCGACCTTGTGCTTCGCGCCGAGCCCGAAGGGCACCGACGCCGTGCCGGTGCGCCGGAAGTTGTCCTGGCTGACCTTGGCGTACTCACGGGCCACCCCGGCGGCCCACTGGAAGATCTTGTACTTGGCACCGCCGCCCGCACGGGCCTTGGCGACGACCCCGTTGTAGACCTTCTCGAAGATCCGCGGGACGGCCGCCATGTACGTCGGCTGGACGACCGGAAGGTTCTCGATGATCTTGTCGACGCGGCCGTCGACGGCGGTGACATGGCCGACCTCGATCTGGCCGGAGGTGAGCACCTTGCCGAAGACGTGCGCCAGCGGCAGCCACAGGTACTGCACGTCCTCGGGGCCGACCAGACCGGTCGCGGCGATGGCTTTGGCCATGTACGACCAGTTGTCGTGCGGCAGGCGCACGCCCTTGGGGCGGCCGGTGGTGCCGGAGGTGTAGATCAGCGTGGCGAGCTGGTCCTTGGTGATGGCGCCGACCCGCTCCTTGATCAGATCGGGGTCCTTCTCCAGCCGAGCGGCGCCGCGCTTCTCCAGCTCGTCCAGGGTGAGGATCCAGTCGGCGGTCTCCACACCGGTCGGGTCGATCACCACGACATGGGTGAGGTCGGGCAGCTCGCCGTGCTTCTCGACCGCCTTGGCCAGCTGGGCCGCGTCCTCGGCGATCAGCACCCGGCTGTCGGAGTCGGAGAGGATGAACGCCGACTCGTCCGCGTTCGTCTGCGGATAGATCGTGGTGGTGGCCGCGCCCGCGCACATGATGCCGAGGTCGGAGAGGATCCACTCGATCCGGGTCGAGGCGGCGAGGGCGACCCGCTGCTCGGGCGTCACGCCCAGTTCGATCAGGCCCGCCGCGATCGCGTAGACCCGTTCGGCGGCCTGGGCCCAGCTCAGCGACTTCCAGTCGTCCGGGCCCTCGCCGGCGGCGTTCGGCACCGGATAGCGATAGGCCTCTGCGTCCGGCGTGGCCGCCACGCGCTCCAGGAAGAGGGCCGCCACGCTCGGCGGGCGGTTCTCGATCAAAGTCTGTGTGTCACTCACGACATCCTCCGGGGCCCGCGACATTGCGGCTGGCTCAGGGTGCGGCTGGTTCACACTCGCGCCGTTGTTTAACTCGCGAGTAACTATCGAGCAGGGATCAGAGTAAAGGTCGACCGGCCGGGGCGTAAGAGCCCGCGCCCTGTCACTTCCTACAGAGACCGGCCCCTCACGTGCGCAGGGGCCCGCCGCACTTTCGTACGACGGACCCCTGAGTGCCCGTTTTGCCAGGCCGGACGGCGGTAACCGGCGGTTACTTCTTGCCCTTGCCCGACCCCGCGCTGTCATCACTGCTCAGCACGGCGATGAAGGCTTCCTGGGGAACTTCCACGGAACCCACCATCTTCATCCGCTTCTTGCCCTCCTTCTGCTTCTCCAGCAGCTTCCGCTTACGGGAGATGTCACCGCCGTAGCACTTGGCGAGGACGTCCTTGCGGATGGCGCGGATCGTCTCGCGGGCGATGACCCGGGAGCCGATGGCGGCCTGGATGGGCACCTCGAAGGCCTGCCGCGGGATGAGCTCGCGGAGCTTGGCGACGAGCCGCACACCGTAGGCGTAGGCGGCGTCCTTGTGGGTGATCGCCGAGAAGGCGTCCACCTTGTCGCCGTGCAGCAGGATGTCGACCTTGACCAGGCTGGAGGTCTGCTCGCCGGTGGGCTCGTAGTCCAGGGAGGCGTAACCGCGCGTCTTCGACTTCAGCTGGTCGAAGAAGTCGAAGACGATCTCGGCGAGGGGGAGGGTGTAGCGGATCTCCACCCGGTCCTCGGAGAGGTAGTCCATGCCGAGCAGGGTGCCGCGCCGGGTCTGGCACAGCTCCATGATCGAGCCGATGAACTCGGTGGGCGCGAGGATCGTGGCGCGTACGACCGGCTCGTACACCTCGTTGATCTTGCCCTCGGGGAACTCGCTCGGGTTGGTGACGGTGTGCTCGCTGCCGTCCTCCATCACGACCCGGTAGACCACGTTGGGCGCGGTCGCGATCAGGTCGAGGCCGAACTCGCGCTCCAGGCGCTCACGGATCACGTCGAGGTGGAGCAGTCCCAGGAAGCCGACGCGGAAGCCGAAGCCGAGGGCGGCGGAGGTCTCCGGCTCGTATACGAGTGCGGCATCGTTGAGCTGGAGCTTGTCCAGGGCCTCGCGCAGCTCGGGGTAGTCGGAGCCGTCCAGCGGATAGAGCCCGGAGAAGACCATGGGCTTCGGGTCCTTGTAGCCCCCGAGCGCCTCGGTCGCCCCCTTCTGCTGGCTGGTGACGGTGTCACCGACCTTGGACTGGCGGACGTCCTTCACGCCGGTGATGAGGTAGCCCACCTCACCGACGCCGAGGCCGTCGGCGCCGAGCATCTCGGGCGAGTTCGTCCCGATCTCCAGCAGCTCATGCGTCGCGCCCGTCGACATCATCTTGATGCGCTCGCGCTTGTTGAGCTGGCCGTCGATGACCCGGACGTACGTCACGACACCGCGGTAGGAGTCATAGACCGAGTCGAAGATCATGGCGCGCGCGGGGGCGTCCTTGACGCCGACCGGGGCGGGGATCTCCCGTACGACCTTGTCGAGCAGTCCGTCCACACCGACACCCGTCTTGGCGGAGACCCGCAGGACGTCGTCCGGCTCGCAGCCCACCAGGTTGGCGAGCTCCTCGGCGAACTTCTCGGGCTGCGCCGCCGGCAGGTCGATCTTGTTCAGTACGGGGATGATCGTGAGGTCGTTCTCCATCGCCAGGTAGAGGTTGGCGAGGGTCTGCGCCTCGATGCCCTGAGCTGCGTCCACCAGGAGGATGGTGCCCTCGCAGGCGGCGAGCGACCGGGAGACCTCATAGGTGAAGTCGACGTGCCCCGGGGTGTCGATCATGTTGAGGATGTGCGTGTTGCCCGGGTCCGTGGTGGGCGCCCAGGGCAGACGCACGGCCTGGGACTTGATGGTGATGCCGCGCTCGCGCTCGATGTCCATGCGGTCGAGGTACTGAGCGCGCATCTGCCGCTGCTCGACCACACCGGTCAGCTGGAGCATCCGGTCGGCGAGCGTGGACTTGCCGTGGTCGATGTGCGCGATGATGCAGAAATTGCGGATCAGAGCCGGGTCGGTTCGGCTCGGCTCGGGCACATGGCTAGGGATCGCGGGCACGCAGGGTCCTGATTCTTGAGGTGTCCGCAGCCGTCTGCGGTCTCGGGTCGGAACGATCGGGTCTATACGTAGGCTCCATGGTCCCACGGGTGGCGACCGGAGACCGGTTTGGGCCGCCCGCAGGGCCGCTGGTAGTCTGGGTGGCTGTGTCTCATGCCCTCTCAGCACGAGGCACACCCCAAGAAATCACCTGGCAGGGGTCCCTCGCGGTCCCGTGCCTGAACCTGAAAAGGCTCAATCAGTGGCGAACATCAAGTCCCAGATCAAGCGGATCAAGACCAACGAGAAGGCTCGGCTGCGCAACAAGGCCGTCAAGTCCTCCCTGAAGACCGCGATCCGCAAGGCCCGCGAGGCCGCTGCCGCGGGTGACGTCGAGAAGGCCACCGAGTACCAGCGCGCTGCCGCGCGTCAGCTCGACAAGGCCGTCTCGAAGGGCGTCATCCACAAGAACCAGGCCGCCAACAAGAAGTCGGCGCTTGCTTCGAAGGTCGCCTCCCTCAAGGGCTGAACCCCTTATCTGGTCTGATCGGATCCGGTTCGCCGGATCCAGCGCCCGGTAGGACCCAGAGCGGGCCCTCTCTCATCCGCTCCCGACCGGCACCCAGAGCCTGTACGCGGCCTGCGTTCGCCACGCGGGTACGGGCTCGACATCGTGAACCGAAGGCCCCGGCGCCTCGCCCTTCCCCAGGGCGGGCACCGGGGCCTTCGGCATGTGCGCCTCGGTCAGCTCCAGAACTCGTTGGCCCGGTCGATGTCCTCGACGCATTCATCGAGGTCGGTGGCCTTGTCCCCGACGATCCGGAAGACGATGCAGCCGTTCTCGTCGAGGTGCTTGCCGTTGCGGTCGGCGGTGAAACGGTGCATGGCCACGACGTGGCCCCGGCCGTCGACCATGAGGGACATCAGCTCGGCCCGCATGGTGCCCTGAGTCTCCTCGGCGAGCCGGCCGTACATCCCGATGATCGCGTCCTGCCCCTTGTAGTCACCCGAGAGCGGGTGGTTGCCGGGTACGTGCTGCGTACAGTCCGACGTCATCAGTCCGCGCAACGTTTCCATGTCACCGCGCGCGAACGCCTCGTAGCCCTTGCGGACGAGCTGTGCGTGGGGGTGCTCAGCCATGGTTACCGCCACCTTTCGTTATCCGGCGGATGGGCGGCTGACAGGCACAATTCTGCTCCGCGTGCTGGGGATCGGCCTGGGGAGTCGGGTGAGCGCCGATCCAGGGTGCCGGGCTGTGTCGTCGGGCGGCTGCGGCGGCGTCGTGGCTGGTCGCGCCCACGCGGCGGAGCCGCACATTGATACAGCCCCGCGCCCCTGTCAGCGGCCTCTGCCGGAGCGGGCCGCCCTCGCGATCGTGACTACCGCCTTCTCCAGGGCGTACTCGGGGTCGTCCCCGCCGCCCTTGACTCCGGCGTCGGCCTCGGCGACGGCGCGCAGGGCCAGGGCGACGCCGTCGGGAGTCCAGCCGCGCATCTGCTGACGCACCCGGTCGATCTTCCAGGGCGGCATGCCCAGCTCACGGGCGAGATCGGCGGGGCGCCCACCGCGCGCGGAGGACAGCTTGCCGATGGCTCTGACGCCCTGTGCCAGAGCGCTGGTGATCAGGACGGGCGCCACACCGGTGGCCAGCGACCAGCGCAGCGCCTCCAACGCCTCCGCGGCCCGCCCCTCGACAGCCCGATCGGCGACGGTGAAGCTGGAGGCCTCGGCCCGCCCGGTGTAGTACCGCCCGACAACTGCCTCGTCGATGGTCCCCTCGACATCGGCGACCAGCTGCGACACGGCGGAGGCCAGCTCCCGCAGATCGCTGCCGATGGCGTCGACCAGCGTCTGACACGCCTCGGGCGTGGCGGACCGACCGGTGGCCCGGAACTCCTGCCGCACGAACGCCAGCCGATCAGCAGGCTTGGTCATCTTGGGACAGGCGACCTCCCGAGCCCCGGCCTTCCGCGCGGCGTCGAGCAGCCCCTTGCCCTTGACCCCACCGGCATGAAGCAACACAAGGGTGATCTCTTCGGCGGGCGCCGACAGATACGCCTTGACGTCCTTGACGGTGTCGGCGGACAGATCCTGAGCATTCCGCACGACAACGACCTTGCGCTCGGCAAAGAGCGAGGGGCTGGTCAGCTCGGCAAGGGTCCCCGGCTGAAGCTGCTCGGAACTCAGATCCCGTACGTCGGTATCGGCATCAGCAGCCTTGGCGGCCCGCACCACCTCCTGCACAGCCCGATCAAGCAACAACTCCTCCTGCCCCACGGCAAGAGTCACGGGGGCAAGCAGATCATCAGCAGCACTCTTCTTGGCCATCGGAACAAGGATGGCACGGGCCACTGACAGCGAGGGCCGCGCCTGGCAGCGGCGCCGCGGCACTGGTGGGCGCAGCGGCACCCCGCAAGCGCGGGCCCAGCGCACCCACCCCACGTCAGCCACCACGCCGGGCAACAGTCAGGGCAGGCCTACGGCTCCTCCCGCCACCCATCCCACTCCCCCGCAAACGCATCCAGCTCCGCAGGATCAAGCACCGCACCCTCGTCCCGCAGCACCACCAACCACTGCGCGTCCTCCGCGTCGTCCTCCCCGGCCAACGCATCCCGCACCATCCGAGGCTCCTCATCCACCCCGAACCGCTCCCTGAGCGCCTCCACGACCTCCTCCGCCGCGTCACGATCAGGCAGCACCAGCACATGTCTCACATCACTCACGCGCCCATTCTCCAGCCGCGCACACCCCCACCGCCCCTCACCCCTTCCGCACCACCGGCACCCGCTCCAGCTCGATCCCGAACCGCTCCCGATACGCCGTCAGCACCTCCTCGTCCGTCGCCAGGTGCCGCTCCACCTTCACCCCGTCCGCCCCGGTCGTCTTCAACGTCCGCCCGCTCAAAGTGATCCGCCCCCCGTCCTCCGTCACCCGCGTACACACCAGCGACCGCGTGAAGTGCGAGGCAGGCGAGGTGCACTGCCACCACGCCCCGGTGACGAAGTCACCCAGCACCCGGGGCCGCGTCTCCAACCGGTACTCCGGCCTGCCGTTCATCACGACGTCCAGGTCCGCCGCCTCCGGCACCCGGTACCCACCGCGCACCCCCGCCGCATCCGCCCCCGCCTCCACGATCCGGAACACACCCGCGGGATCCGGCTGCTCCCCCCGCGCCTCCAGCGCCAGCGGAAAGTGGCTGTGCGCCCCGAACCCGACGTCGGCCAGCCACTCACCCCCGTCGACCGTCCGCACCCGCAGCGCGAGATGGTCGTACGGGATCCCCAGCCGCCCGTCACGGTCGTACACCCGCCCCGCCAGCAGCGTGACCTCATACCCCAGCGCCGCCAGCAACGCCCCGAACGCGCCGTTCAGTTCGTAACAGAACCCTCCCCTCCGCGCCCCCACCAACTTGTCCAGCAGCCGCTTCTCCTCCAACACGATCTCCTCGCCGAGGTGGATCGACAGGTTCTCGAACGGCACGGTCTGCAAGTGGCGCACATGCAGCTCGCGCAGGACATCGACAGTGGGCCACGCCGGATGCTTCACACCGAGCCGACTCAGATAGGCATCAACCTGTGCGGAATTCATGACCTCAGTCTCCCGCCACTCGCAGTTCCTTGCCGTCGCCCACCACCGCCAACGCCCCGTCCACGTCCGTCCGCAGCACCACCGCCCCCTGCCGCCCGCAGCGCCGCGACCGTGCCGGGAGCCGGATGCCCATAGCTGTTGTCCTCGCCCGCCGAGATCAACGCCACCCGCGGAGCCGCCCCGCGTATGAGGTCGGGGTCCTGGTACGCCGACCCGTGATGCGCCACTTTCAGCACATCCACCCCCGCCGACAGCCCACCCGCCGCCGACCTCAACAGGGCCCGCTGAGCGGGAGGTTCGAGATCCCCCAGCAGCAGGATCCGCAACCCGGCCACCTCCGCGAGCAACGCGACACTCGCGTCGTTCGGACCTTCCGGTCCCGGCGCCGGAGCGGGCGGCGGCCACAGCACCTGCCAGGACAGCTCCCCGGTCCGCCGTCGCTCCCCGGCCACCGCCCGCGTCACCGGCACACCTCGCGCGGCGGCCTCCCTGCGGACGAACTCCGCCTGCTCCACCGGTTCCTCGTACCCGGTCGTCTCGATCTCCCCCACGGCCCGTCCGCGCAGCACCCCCGGCAGACCCGCCACATGATCGACGTGGAAGTGGGTGAGGACGATGAGGGGGATCCGGGTGATGCCGAGTCTGCGCAGGCAGTGGTCGACCAGCTCCGGATCGGGCCCCGCGTCCACCACCACCCCCGCGCCCTCACCCGCCGCCAGCACCACCGCGTCCCCCTGCCCCACATCGCACATGACCAGCCGCCACCCCGGCGGTGGCCAACCGTCGATCACCCGCACCAGCGGTGGCGGCTGCACCACGGCCAGCATCAGCAGCACCGCCCCGACCCCGCACCACCAGGGGTTCCGCCACAGCCGCCGCCCGACCAGGAGCCCGACGCCCGTGGCGAGGAGCAGCAGTCCCGCCCCGGCCCAGCTGCCCGGCCAGTCGATCCCCGCACCGGGCAGCGCCGCCCCGGTCCGCGCGATGTCCGCGATCCACCCGGCGGGCCAACTCGCGCCCCACGCCAGCGCCTTGGCCACCGGCATCGCCACCGGTGCCACGGCCAGCGCCGCGAACCCGAGAACCGTGGCCGGCGCCACGGCGAACTCCGCCAGCAGATTGCACGGCACCGCCACCAGGCTCACCCGCGCCGACAACACCACCACGACCGGCGCGCACACCGCCTGCGCCGCCGCGGCGGCCGCCACCGCCTCCGCCCACCGCGGACCGACCCCGCGCCGCCGCAACGCAGCACTCCAGCGCGGCGCCAGCAGCAACAGCGCCCCCGTGGCCAGCACCGAGAGCAGGAACCCGTAGCTGCGGGCCAGCCACGGATCGAACAGCACCAGCAGCAACACGGCCGTCGCCAGCGCGGGCAGCAGGGACCGGCGGCGCCCGGTCGCCAGGGCAAGCAGCACCACGGCACCGCAGGCCGCGGCCCGCAGCACACTCGGGTCCGGTCTGCACACGACGACGAAGGCGAGCGTGAGCGCCCCGCCGCACAGCGCGGTCGTCCGCAGCGACAGGCCGAGCCGCGGCGCAAGGCCACGGCGCTCGGCGAGCCGGGCCGTGCCCGGCGGTCCGATGAGCAGCACGAGGATGATCGTGAGGTTGCTCCCGGAGACCGCGAGCGTGTGCGCGAGGTCGGTCTCCTTGAACGCCTCGTCCAGCTCCGGGGTGATCCGCGAGGTGTCCCCGACGACCAGCCCCGGCAACAGCGCCCGCGCGTCCGCCGGAAGCCCGTCGGTCGCCTCGCGCAGCCCGGCGCGCAATCGCCCCGCGAACCGCTGCGCCGCCGAGGCCGGTGCCACCACCTCCGGCGCCGCCTCGCCCCGCACCCGCAGCACCCCCGCGACCCGGTCCCCGCCCGTCAGCGCGGGCGCGAGCCGTGCGCTCACCCTCACTCGGGTGGACGGCAGCAGCCCGAGCCAAGGCGACCCCCGGGACCCCCGCACCACCATCAGCACCGGCGCCCGCGTCACCACCGCCGGTCCCCCACCGACCGTCACCCGCCGTACCTCGGCGTCGATCAGCACGGCCGTCGGAGTCGTCCGGTCCCCGCTGACCCGGGGCCGGGTGAGCCGGGGATCGGAGGTCAGCTCGACCTCCGCGGTCACGGTGGCGTACTCCCGCGCCAGCTCGGGCACCGGCCCGCGCCGCAGATCGGCACCGTGCAGCCCGGCCGAGGCGGCGGCCGCCGCGACGCAGAGCAGAACGGCGGCCACCGACACGCGCGGCCACGCGAGCCGCCGCGCCCACAGCAGGACGACTGCCGGTCCCAGAGCCACGGCCGCCACCCCGACCGCCCACCCGCCCGGTGCGGTCAGCAGCAGCGCCGCCGTCGCCCAGGCCGCGAGCGCCGGTGGTACGAGCCGAAGGTCCGTCGGACCCTCCTGACGCGGATGGGACGCACCGAGCCGCTTGCCGGAGGCCGCGTGCACCTCGGGACGTACGGCTTCAGGGGCGCCGATCATGGCCGTACGAGTCATGGCCGTACGAGATTCCGCAGATCGGCGAAGCGACGCTCGCCGATGCCATTGACCTCGCGCAGCTCCTCCACCGAGCGGAAGCCGCCGCTCTGGGTGCGGTGGTCGATGATGTGCTGCGCCAGGACCGGGCCGACCCCGGGCAGGGTGTCGAGCTGCTCGGCGGTGGCCGTGTTGAGGGAGACGGGGGCCGTCGGTGCCGCTCCGCCCGCCGCGCCCGGCACCGGGGCAGCGCCCTGCACCGGCGCGGGCCCACCCACGACGACCTGCTCGCCGTCGACGAGGAACCGCGCCCGGTTGAGCCCTTCCGTACTGCTCCCCGGACGCACCCCACCCGCCGCCCGCAGCGCGTCATCGACCCGGGACCCGGCGGGCAGTCGATGGATCCCCGGCTCCCGCACCTTCCCACTGACGTCCACCACGATCTCGGACCCGGCGGAGGCCCCGGGCGAGGCACCGGCCACACCGACCGACGGTTCGGCACCGGGCTTCCCATACGCATACGAAGCCCTGTCCTGACCCGCCCGAATCACCTCGGGTGCCCGCACCCCCTGCGTCCGCCCGCTCCAGAAGTGCTGCGCGGCAACCCCCGCCGCGACGACGAGCACCATCGCGAGCGCGACCACGCTCCGCCGCTCCAGCCCGCACCGGGCCTGCACCCACAGCGGCAGCCGCTCCCGCAGCGCGAGCCCGGCGCGCTCACGCCAGTCGGGCCGCACGTCGGCCGAGGCCGCCTGCGGATGCACCTCCTCCTCCGGCGGCGGCCCGCTGCCCGACTCCCGTTCCTCCCTCGCCCGGTCACCGAAGAGCACTTCCGCGCGCCGACGAATCTCCTCGCCCGGAGCAGGCCGATGCGGGCGCCGGTGACGGGTGCGGACGTCGGAGCGGGGGCCACGACCCGGCCCACTGGCGGCGCCGCCTGCGCGAATGCGAGTACGTGTGCTTGATCGAAGTGCCATACGCCGAGGATGGGACATCCCGACGATCCGCGATGATCTTGCTCAATTCCCGGGGAGAATCCACCAGTTGTGGATAACTCCCTCACCCGCACGAGTGAGCGCCGGCGCCGCAGCCCTCACCGAGGCGAGACCACGACCCCCAGCAGTCCGGGCCCGGTATGCGCCCCGATCACCGCGCCCACCTCGCTCACATGCAGATCCGCCAGCCCCCGCACCCGCGTCCGCAACCGGTCCGCAAGCGCCGACGCCCGGTCCGGGGCGGCGAGATGGTGCACGGCGATGTCGACCTGCGCGCTGCCGGCCCGATCCGCCGCGATCTCCTCCAGGCGGGCGATGGCCTTCGACGCCGTCCGCACCTTCTCCAGGGGCTCGATCCGGCCACCGTTGAGCTGGAGCAGCGGCTTCACCGCGAGTGCCGAGCCGAGCAGGGCCTGGGCCGCCCCGATCCGGCCACCTCGGCGCAGATAGTCGAGGGTGTCGACGTAGAAGTAGGCGGAGGTGCCCGCGGCCCGCTTCTCCGCCGCCGTGACCGCCTCGTCGACCGTGCCGCCCGTCTCCGCGACCTCCGCCGCGGCAAGCGCGCAGAAGCCGAGTGCCATGGCGATCATCCCGGTGTCCACCACCCGCACCGGCACCGGCGCCTCCCGAGCGGCGAGCACGGCCGCGTCGTAGGTGCCGGACAGCTCGGCGGAAAGGTGCAGCGAGACGATGCCGGTGGCGCCGGACTCCGCGACCCTGCGGTAGGTCTCGGCGAACTGCCCGGGGCTGGGACGGGAGGTGGTGACGGGGCGCCGCTTCTGCAAAGCCTGGGCCAGGGAGCGGGTCGAGATCTCGGTGCCCTCTTCGAGCGCCTGGTCGCCGAGGACCACGGTCAGGGGCACCGCTGTGATGCCGTGACGCTCCATCGTCCGCGGCGGCAGGTAGGCCGTTGAATCGGTGACGATCGCGACATGGCGGGACATGAGCTGGAGGTTACCTGGCGTAGCGCCTGGGCGGCAGCCCGGGCCCTGTCACCTGGGCTGCCGTGGCCGGATCAAGTCGTGCTCTCGGGGCGGGGCTTCTTCTCCCATGGGTAGGCCGGGCGCGGGTCCGGCGGGGTGATGGCGGGCCTCGTCGGCTCCTCGGCCGTCCGCCGCTCCGGGGTGTCCGGCCAGGTCTGCTGGGCGGCGGCAGGCGCGTCGGCGACCGGCGCCTCGGGCCACGGCGGAGGCGGACCGGCGGCAGGCGTCCCCTCGGCGGTCCCGGTGGTCCCGGCGGCCTCCGTGGTCCCCGTGCCCTCGGTGGTCCAGTGCCGCAGGGCCCCCGCCTCCACGTCGATCTGCGCGCTCAGCGAGTCCAGGTCGTCGTCGGCGAACCGGCGGGCCCGGTCGCGGGCCGCCCAGCGCAGGGAGTCCGCCGAACCGACGATGCGCTCGGTGCGCTCCCGCAGGGCCGGGAGCCGCTCGGCGAGGGTCGAGCGGTCCGGTTCGCTCTCCAGGCGCCGCAGCTCGTCGTCGAGTTCGTGGCCGTGGGCGCTGAGCCGCTCGAAGAGGCCGAGGGACTCCTTCAGGGACTCGTCCTCGGCCACGCCCGCGTGCAGCGCGTCCTGAGTGGCGCGCATCGAGGTGCGCAGCTTCAGCCGCAGCTGGGCCAGCTCGCCCACGGGGCCCGGCTGGGCGAAGGACTTGGCGCGCAGGGTGTGGTCCTCCACCGTGCGCCGGGCCTGCGTGATCGTGCGGTCCGCGGCGCGTTTGGCGGCGCCGACCGCCTTCACCGTGGCGTAGACGCCGAGCACCACAAGGAGCACGAAGAGCAGGGCCACGACTGCGATCACGGATCCCACGACGCTCCTCCTCCGACCGAACACGGCACACGCCGCGCTGCTCTCCACGGTAAACGCAGCGAGCAGGCCCGGAGTTCCAGCAGAACCCCGAACCTGCCCGTAGGGGACCACCCCGAGGCAGCCTTCGCAGGCAGCCCCCGGCCGCTACGCCGTAACGATGTTCACCAGCTTCGGCGCCCGCACGATCACCTTCCGGATGCCCGCCCCGTCCAGCGCCGCCACGACCTTGTCGTCACCCAGCGCGACCTTCTCCAGCTCCTCCTCGGAGATGGACGGCGAGACCTCCAGCCGGGCCTTGACCTTGCCCTTGATCTGGACGACACAGGTCACCGTCTCGTCGACGACATACGCCGGATCGGCGACCGGGAAGTCCTGGTGCACCACCGAGTCCTCGTGCCCCAGCTTGCGCCACAGCTCCTCGGCGATGTGCGGGGCCAGCGGGGCGACCAGCAGCACCAGCGCCTCGGCGACCGAACGCGGCACCGCGCCGCCCGCCTTGGTCAGATGGTTGTTCAGCTCGGTCACCTTGGCGATGGCGGTGTTGAACCGCATGCCCTCCAGGTCACCGCGCACCCCGTCGATCGCCTTGTGCAGCGCCCGCAGCGTGTCCTCGTCGGCCTCGGCGTCGACGACGGTCACCGCGCCGCTCGCCTCGTCGACGACGTTGCGCCACAGCCGCTGGAGCAGCCGGAACTGGCCGACCACCGCGCGGGTGTCCCACGGCCGGGAGACGTCCAGCGGGCCCATCGCCATCTCGTACAGCCGCAGCGTGTCCGCGCCGTACTCCGCGCAGATCTCGTCCGGAGTGACCGCGTTCTTCAGGGACTTGCCCATCTTGCCCAGCAGCCGGGAGACCTTCTCGCCCTGGTAGTAGTACGCGCCCTCGCGCTCCTCCACCTCGGCGGCCGGCACCGCGATGCCCCGGCTGTCGCGGTAGACGTAGGCCTGGATCATGCCCTGGTTGAACAGCTTGTGGAACGGCTCCGCGGAGGAGACGTGCCCCAGGTCGAACAGCACCTTGGACCAGAAGCGGGCGTACAGCAGGTGCAGCACGGCGTGCTCGGCGCCGCCGACGTACAGGTCGACACCGCCGTGCGGCATGCCCTCACGCGGGCCCATCCAGTACTGCTCGATGTCCGGGTCCACCAGCCGGGCGGAGTTGTGCGGGTCCAGGTAGCGCAGCTCGTACCAGCAGGAACCGGCCCAGTTGGGCATGGTGTTGGTCTCGCGGCGGTACTTCTTCGGACCGTCGCCCAGGTCCAGCGTGACGTTGACCCAGTCCTCGTTGCGGGACAGCGGCGTCTCCGGCGACGTGTTCGCGTCGTCCGGGTCGAAGGTGCGCGGGGAGTAGTCCTCGACCTCGGGCAGCTCCAGCGGCAGCATCGAATCGGGCAGGGGGTGCGCGGTGCCGTCCTCGTCGTAGACGATCGGGAAGGGCTCGCCCCAGTAGCGCTGGCGGCTGAACAGCCAGTCGCGCAGCCGGAAGTTGACGGTGCCCTCGCCGGTGCCGGTGCGCTCCAGCCACTCGGTGATGCGTGCCTTGGCCTCGGCGACGCCCAGGCCGTCCAGGGAGACACCCTCACCCGTGGAGTTGATGATCTTCGCGTCGTAGGAGGAGAACGCGTCCTCCCACGTCGAGGTGTCCGTGCCGCGGCCGTCCGTCGGCTCGACGATGCAGACGATCGGCAGCTCGAAGGCGCGCGCGAACTCGAAGTCACGCTGGTCGCCGCAGGGCACGGCCATGATCGCGCCGGTGCCGTAGCCCATCAGGACGTAGTCGGCGATGAAGACCGGGACCTGCTTGCCGTTGACCGGGTTGGTGGCGTACGCGCCGATGAAGACCCCGGTCTTGTCCTTGGCCTCGGCCTGCCGCTCGACGTCGGACTTCGAGGCGGCCTGCGCACGGTAGGCGGCGACGGCCTCGGCCGGGGTGGCGTGACCGCCGGTCCACACGTCGTGGGTGCCCTCGGGCCAGGCGGCCGGGGTGAACTTCTCGACCAGCGGGTGCTCGGGGGCCAGCACCATGTAGCTCGCACCGAACAGGGTGTCGGGGCGGGTGGTGAACACGGTGATGTGCTCGCCGTCGATCGGGAAGTCGACGCGGGCGCCCTCGGAGCGGCCGATCCAGTTGCGCTGCTGCAGCTTGATGGCCTCGGGCCAGTCCAGCGCGTCCAGGTCGTCCAGCAGCCGGTCGGCGTAGGCCGTGATGCGCATGTTCCACTGGCGCAGCTTGGCCTTGAAGACGGGGAAGTTGCCGCGCTCGGAGCGGCCCTCGGCGGTGACCTCCTCGTTGGCCAGCACGGTGCCCAGGCCGGGGCACCAGTTGACCGGTGCCTCGGAGGCGTAGGCCAGGCGGTACTCGCTCAGGACGTCGGCGCGCTCGGCGGCGGTCAGCTCGTTCCAGGAGCGCTCGCCGCGCACCCCGCGCTCACCGCTGTCGAACTGGGCGATCAGCTCGGAGATCGGGCGGGCCTTCTTCGCCTCGTCGTCGTACCAGGAGTTGAAGATCTGGAGGAAGATCCACTGGGTCCACTTGTAGTAGTCCGGGTCGATCGTGGCGAACGAGCGGCGCTTGTCGTGGCCCAGGCCCAGGCGGCGCAGCTGCGCCTTCATGTTCTCGATGTTCGCCTCGGTCGACACCCGCGGGTGCGTGCCGGTCTGCACCGCGTACTGCTCGGCGGGCAGGCCGAAGGCGTCGAAGCCCAGGGTGTGCAGGACGTTGTGGCCGGTCATCCGCTGGAACCGGGCGGCTACATCGGTGGCGATGTAGCCCAGGGGGTGGCCGACGTGCAGGCCCGCACCGGAGGGGTACGGGAACATGTCCATGATGAACTTCTTGGGCTTGGCGACCAGTGCGGGGTCGCCCGCCAGGTCGCCGCTCGGGTTCGGCGCCGCGTAGGTGCCGTCGGCGTCCCAGAAGTCCTGCCAGCGTGCCTCGATCTGCTCGGCCATGGCGGCCGTGTAGCGGTGCGGCGCGGCCACCTCAGCAGCGGCAGCGGGGTTCGTCTCGCTCATGATCCTCAAAGCTCCATCGATCGTCTCTGCCAGCGGCTGACGTCCAAGAAACGAAAAATCCCCTCGCACAGGAGGGGACGCCGCGCCGATTCCGGCCACTCTTTCCGACGGTGGCCGGTGCTGATCAGCGCGGCTCGCTAAGCAGAAGGCGTACGGCACGCATGGCGTCAGGGTACCGCAGCCGTCGACCGGGTCGGCACCATCGAATCAGTTGTGAAGATTCAGAAAAGTTGAACAGAGTTCAATTATTACCCGGCGTAAGGGCCCCTAGCAGGACAACACCGGCCCCGTCAGGCGCGTTGATAACAACGCAATAACTCAAATGGCGTACTGCTCGGTTTGGGTCCACTTAGAGTGCGGCAGCGGGACCGCTTTCCCGAACCGCTCGGAGTTGCCCCCATGAACCCTCGACGTAGTACCAGCTCGCTCCCCAAACCCGGCCGCTCGGCCTATGGGGTGGCGTCGGCTGTCGTTGTGCTGCTCATACCCATCGTCGTACTGGTCGGAGGTGACCGCTTCCGCGAGTTCCTGAACTTCGGTGCGGGCGTTCTGTCCCTGGTCTCGCTCAGCTGCTCGGTGATCTGGGGCCTGGTCGCCCAGGACCGGATCATCCTCAACACGCGCCAGCGGATCATCGGCCAGGCCGTGCACCGCTCACTGGCGGTCGCCTCGATCGCCTTCCTGCTGGTGCACATCACGACCAAGCTCGCGCTCGACCACACCGAGCTGATCGCCGCCGTGATCCCCTTCTCACTGGGCTTCACCGGCCCCGGGGGCCTGATCGGCCTCGGCTCGCTGGCCGGGCTGCTGATGATCTTCGTGGGCATCACCGGCGCCCTGCGCAGCGCCTTCGCCTCCCCCGCCCCGGTCGCCGCCCGCTGGCGGGCCATGCACATGCTGGCCTACCCGGCCTGGTGCGCGGCGCTGGTGCACGGCCTGTTCGCCGGCCGCCCGGCGAAGACGTTCTTCATGGTGTCGTACGAGTTGTGCCTGGTCGGCGTCGGCGTCGCCCTGGCGCTGCGCGCGGCGCCGCGGCCGGTCAAGCGCAAGGTCGCCGACAGGATCGCCGCGTTCCTGGGCACCGCCGAGGAGCGCTCGGCCCGCGACGAACTGGACGCCAGCCGGGCCCGGATGGCCGAGACCGGCTCGCTCCCCGGCTACGAGCCCCAGCGCACCGCGGAGCGCGCCGCACCGCCGGCGGCCGAACCGGCGAACGGCTTCGCGGCCGCCTACCGCGCAGTCAACACACCCCCGCGCCCCCAGGATTCGTTCGCCGACTTCGGCGACCAGAGCGCGCAGCCCTTCGCCACCGACCAGACCGCGCGCATGGATCTGCCGCTGGACATGCAGCCCACCGAGGCGATCCCGCGCGTGGACAGCGGTGGCAGCACCTCCGGAAACTGGCCGATCCCCTCGCCCCCGCCCGTCGGCGAGGCGCCCCCGTCGGCGTACGACCCCCTCACGGACACCGGATACAACATCCCGACCTATGGCAATTCGGGCACCGGTGGGTACGGCGGGAGTGATGTGTACGACACCGGTGAGTACAACACCCTCTATGGCACGTACAACTCCAACGACACGTACAACAGCGGTCCCGCCAATGAACCACCCCCCGGTGAGTCCTTCGACGCACCGGGTTCGGGCGAACCTTGGAACACGCCTTCCGGAGGCTATAGGTGAACGAGGCCCTGCCCGACGTACCAGAAGTCCGCGTGGTCGGTCTTCCCCAGCTCACGTCGGGCTTCGACCTTGTCGAAAGACTTGATCTGCCCATGCACCTCAAGGTGCACGGGCCGCTCGAACCGATGGGCGGAGAGCAGCTCGCGCAGCTCTCCGAACGCATCAATCTGAAGGGCCGCGGCGGCGCGGGCTTCCCCTTCCACAAGAAGCTGCGCTCGGTCGCCGAATCGGCGATCAAGCGCGGCGTCAGGCCGGTCGTCGTCGTCAACGGCAGCGAGGACGAACCGGCCTGCCGCAAGGACACGGTGCTCATCAACCGTGCCCCGCATCTCATCCTGGACGGCGCGCTGCTGGTCGCCGAAGCCCTGGGTGCCCGCACGCTCGTGGTGGGGGTCACCCGGGAGTCGACGCAGCGCTCCATGGAGGCCGCGCTCGCCGAACGCGGCCTGAGCAACGGCCGCCGCTCGGCGCTGCGCGCCCGCGTGCAGCGCAATCCCGTACGGATGGTGACCGGAGCGGCGGCATCGCTGATCCGGTCGATCGACGGCGGACCGGCGATCCCGCCCGGCCGCAAGATCAGCGCGTCCAAGAGCGGCGTGGGCGGCGCGCCCACGCTCCTGTCGAACGCCGAGACCTTCGCCCAACTCGCCATCGCGGCCCGCATCGGCCCGGAGCGCTACGGCAACACCGGCCTGTACGACGAGCCGGGCACCGTCATGCTGACGGTGTCCGGCGCGGTCGCCCGCCCGATGGTGATCGAGGTCCCCACGGGCGTCCCGCTGCGCTACGTCCTCCAGCTCGCCGGCGCCCCGCCGGTGCCGCAGGGCGTGCTGACCGGCGGCTACCACGGCAAGTGGATCGACGCGGCGACGGTCAACGAGGCGATCGTCTCGCGCAATTCACTGGACGCGGTGGGCGGCGCCCTCGGCGCCGGCGCGATCCTGCCGATCACTCAGGCGACCTGCCCGCTGGGCGAGTCGCTGCGGGTGGCGCAGTGGCTGGCGGAGGAGAGCGCGGGCCAGTGCGGCCCCTGCTACCTCGGTCTGCCGGCCGCCGCGCGCGGCATGGAGGACATCCTCAACGGCGGCGGACCGGCCGCCCTGGAGGCGCTCAAGCAGGTCGCGAAGAACGTGAAGCGGCGCGGCGCGTGTTCGCACCCGGACGGCTCGGCGATGTTCCTGGAGTCGACCATCAAGGCGTTCACCGACGACCTGGCCGCGCATGTCCTCGGAAACGGCTGCGGACGGCCCGTGGAGGGCGTGCTGCCGCTCTTCGAGGGGGGCAAGGCCCCTACGGGCATCCCGGGCGGCGCGGAGTCCGAGGAGAACGGCCCCAGCCGCCAGAAGATCTTCGTCGACTGGACGCTGTGCCGGGGCCACGGCCTGTGCGCGGACATCCTCCCGGAGGTCTTCGAACTCGGCGCCGACGGCTTCCCCACCGTCGCCCAGGCCCAAGTCCCGCGCTACGCCGAGGCGAAGGCGCTGCGCGCGGTCCGCCGCTGCCCCGCGCTGGCCCTGCGCATCGAGGACCAGTCGGAGCGGGCCCCGTCCCGCAACAACCTGCCGGTGCTCTCCCAGGGCCGCGGCCGCCGCGCCCTGGGCCGCTGAAGTACCGCATACGCAAAAGATCCCGCCGGGTCCTCACGACCCGGCGGGATCTTTATCTGTGGAGCTAAGGAGAATTGAACTCCTGACCTCCTGCATGCCATGCAGGCGCTCTACCAACTGAGCTATAGCCCCTTGCTTGGTCCGCCCGGTTCCCCTGTCGGTTTCCCCGGCGGCGACGCCAACATTACACGGTCCACCCGGTGCACCACCAAATCGTTTCCGCCGTGGGCGGATACGACCCGAATGTCCAGTTCCGTGCCAGGTGGCGTCAAGCCGTCACGAACGAGTAGAACCGCTTGAGCGTGCAGTGCTCCTCGAGAAGGCGGCCGTAGATCGGCTCGCCCTCGAGTTCACGGTACGTCTCGATCGGGTCGCCTTTTATGATCAGCGCCCGTGCGCATTCCTCGCACCAGTACTGGTAGTCCGGATTGACCGGTTCCATGTCGCGGACGATCGGCGTCCCGCTGCCGCACCAGTCACACCTTCGCCTATGTGCACCCATCGATCAGCTCCAGCTGTGGCCGCAGGCCGTGCACACGTAGGAGATCCCGCCGTTGTCGCCGAGGACCTGGGCGACATGGACGGAACCGCAGGAAGGGCAGCTGAGGCGGGTGACCGTGTCCCGTGCCCACCTCGAGTCGGAGAGGCGACCGGCCTCTCCGAGGATGCTCGCAGGCATCACTGCTCCCTCCCGTTCGGGCCGCGCCCCCTTCCGGCCGTTTGATTCTGCCACGGCCGGGCCAATACGGTCTCGCCACGGATGTATACGCCTGTGAGGTCTCAACCGACTCAAGCAGCTGTACACGAAAAATCCCACCCCCGCTGGGGGTGGGATCCTGATCTTCGTTCTTGATCTGTGGAGCTAAGGAGAATTGAACTCCTGACCTCCTGCATGCCATGCAGGCGCTCTACCAACTGAGCTATAGCCCCGCGCGTTCTTCCCGCTCAGCGGGGCGAACAAGAAGAACTCTAGCCTGCGACCTGCCAGAAAGTGAAATCCGGGTCTACGGCCCCCAGGGGGCCGTCAGTCGTCGTCGCCGAGCACCGGCTCCGGCAGGGTGCCGGCGTTGTGCTCCAGCAGCCGCCAGCCGCGGGCGCCCTCGCCGAGGACGGACCAGCAGCAGTTGGAGAGGCCGCCGAGGCTCTCCCAGTGGTGCGGCTCCAGACCCAGGAGCCGACCGATGGTGGTGCGGATCGTGCCGCCGTGGCTGACCACCACGAGGGTGCCGTCGTCGGGCAGCTTCTCAGCGTGCCGGAGCACCACCGGGGCGGCGCGGTCGGCGACCTCGGTCTCCAGCTCGCCGCCGCCGCGGCGGACCGGCTCACCGCGCTTCCAGGCGGCGTACTCCTCGCCGTAGCGGGCGATGATGTCCTCGTGCGTGAGGCCCTGCCAGACGCCCGCGTAGGTCTCCCTGAGGCCCTCGTCCTGGGCGACGTCCAGGCCGGTGAGCACGGCCAGCTCGGCGGCCGTGTGCGCGGCGCGCTGGAGGTCGGAGGCGACGATCGCGGCGGGCTTGAGGGAGGCCAGCAGCCGGGCGGCGCGGCGGGCCTGGGCGATACCGGCCTCGGTGAGGGCGACGTCGGTGGAGCCCTGGAAGCGGCGCTCCACGTTCCACGAGGTCTGGCCGTGCCGCCACAGGATGACGCGGCGACCGCGGCCCGGACGGCCCGCGGTCACCTCGCCGGTGGCGCTCATCGCCACTCACCGCTCGGTTCGGCCGCCTCCTCGGCGGCCTGGAGCTCGGCGTGCTCCTTGGCCTTGCCCCGGGTGGCCTTGGCGTCCTCGGGCAGCTCCAGCTCGGGGCAGTCCTTCCACAGCCGCTCCAGGGCGTAGAAGACCCGCTCCTCGCTGTGCTGGACGTGGACGACGATGTCGACGTAGTCGAGCAGCACCCAGCGGGCCTCGCGGTCGCCCTCGCGGCGGACCGGCTTGGCGCCGAGCTCCTTGCTGAGCCGCTCCTCGATCTCGTCGACGATCGACTTGACCTGGCGGTCGTTGGGCGCGGAGGCCAGCAGGAAGGCGTCGGTGATCGACAGCACGTCGCTGACGTCGTAGGCGATGATGTCGTGCGCGAGCTTGTCGGCGGCCGCCTGGGCGGCGGTGTTGATCAGCTCGATGGAACGGTCAGTGGCGGTCACTACAAGGCTTTCGGTCGGCGGTCACTGGACTTCAAGGGTCTCACGACCGCCGACGGCGCCCCACGTGATTGTTGACGGCCCCGATCTAGGACGACGACGGCGCGTAGTCCTGGCCGAGGACGACCGAGACGCTCGCGTTCGAGCCGACCTTGCCCTTCGACACCGCGCTGGTGGGCAGGCCCAGGGTCTTGGCGACCTCTGTGGCGTTCTCCTTGTCGGCGGCGTCGGCGTACACGACCTTGGACGCGGACTGGGCCGATGCGGCCGTACCGCCCTCCAGGAAGGTGAAGCCGCCGTTGAGGAGGACCACCCGGGCCTTCTCCGTGTTGTCCTTCACACCGCTGGCGTTCTGGACCGAGACCCGCACCGCCGCGTCCTTGTCGGGGCTCTTCGCGGTGCCACCGAGGACGTCCTTGACCACGCTGGCGCTGGTCTCGGCGGTCAGTGTCCCGTCGCCCTGCACCGGCAGCAGCGCCGTCTTGTGGTCGCCGCCCTTGGCGAGGTCGGCGAGCTTGGCGAGGAAGGTGCCGAGGTCCTTGTCCGTCATGGACGGGTCGAGGATCTGCTGGAGCGTCTGCACGGTGACCGTCGCGGCCTGGGGATCGGAGGACAGCTTGCGCAGCACGCCCTGCATGACCTGCCCGAACCGCTCCAGCTGGGCGTTCTGGGCCTCTCCGGAGCCGCGGTAGGTGGCGTAGGCGACGGCCATCTTGCCGCTGAGGGTCTGCGCCTCGCCCTTGTTGACCAGCGGGGCGGCGCCCTTGGACTTCTTGTCGGACGGATCGGGCACATCGGTGTTGGTGTCGACGTCGATGTTGCCGACGAGGTCGACCAGGTTCTGGAGGTAGGGGGTGTCCAGCCGCCAGGTGCCCTGGATCTCGGTGCCGAGGACGGCGTCCAGTGCCTCGCGGGTGCCGGAGGAGCCGTCGTCCTCGACCGACTTGGCGAGCGTGGTCGTGGTGCCGTCGTCGCCGCTCAGGCCGAGGGAGTTGGGGAGCAGGACGGTCGTGCCCTGCTTGGTGGTGGTGTTGTCGACGAGCAGGGCCGTCGCGGTGTCGCCGTTCTTGGTGTT
The DNA here is from genome assembly GCF_000349325.1 of Streptomyces davaonensis JCM 4913. Taxonomy (GTDB): domain Bacteria; phylum Actinomycetota; class Actinomycetes; order Streptomycetales; family Streptomycetaceae; genus Streptomyces; species Streptomyces davaonensis. The sequence goes on along the minus strand of NC_020504.1, from coordinate 6,381,440 downwards.
GTGCAGGTGCACGACGACCACGTCGCGCTGCTGGGCGCCGACGGCCGTCGCGGTGTCGGTGTCGTCGCCGGAGGAGGACACACCGGGCAGCTTCCCGGCGTACCAGAGATAGCCGACGCCGCCGGCCGCTACCAGCGCCAGGACCACGACGAAGGCGACCAGGCGGCTGCGGGCGCGGCGCTTGGCCTCCTCGCGGCGCTCGGTGCGGTTCTCGGTGAAGTTCAGCCAGTCGATGACGTCCTCGGAGTCACCGTCCGGCTCCTCGACGAAGGCGAACTGCTCGGTGCGGTAGTCCCGTTGGTCCCGCCCCGGCTCCTCCGCCCGTTCCGCGGGCCCGGACTGCTGCGGGATGTGGGCGGTCTGCTCGGCGACCCGCGGCTGCTGCCCGCTCGCCGCGGTCTGCCCGTAGGGGTCGTACGAGGGGGCCGCGCCGCCCGTGGTCTGGCCGTAGGGGTCGTACGGCGGGGCCGGCCGCTGCTGACCGGTCGCGTACGGGTCGTAGCCGTATCCCTGCTGAGCGTAGGGGTCGTACGGCGGCTGAGGGGGCTGTTGCGGCGGCGGGACCTGTCGGTACACAGGCCGCCCGTACTCGTCGTAGCCGACGAGTTCGTACTGGTCGCCCCCGTACGCGTCGTATCGGTCGTTCACCGGTGCCCCTCTCGGCTCACTCGCCGCGGTACAGCTCGCGCTTGTCGATGTAGCGCACGACTCCGTCCGGCACCAGATACCAGACGGGATCGCCGTTGGCGACCCTCGCACGGCAGTCTGTGGAGGAGATGGCCAAGGCGGGAACCTCGACCAGCGAGACACCGCCCTCCGGGAGACCCGGGTCGGCCAGGTGGTGGCCGGGCCGGGTGACCCCGATGAAGTGCGCGAGGGAGAACAGCTCGTCCGCGTCCCGCCAGGTCAGGATCTGACCGAGGGCGTCGGCGCCGGTGATGAAGAACAGGTCGGTGTCGGGGTTGAGCGCCTTGAGATCGCGCAGCGTGTCCGTGGTGTAGGTCGGGCCGCCGCGGTCGATGTCGATCCGGCTCACCGAGAACTGGGGGTTCTCGGCGGTCGCGATGACCGTCATCAGATAGCGGTCCTCGGCCGGGGAGACCTTGCGATGGGTCTTCTGCCACGGCTGGCCGGTCGGCACGAACACGACCTCGTCCAGGTGGAACTGCGCGGCGACCTCACTGGCCGCCACCAGGTGCCCGTGGTGGATCGGGTCGAAGGTTCCGCCCATGACGCCGAGCCGGCGCTTGCCGGGGTTCGACGGGCCGTTGACCGGGCCGGTAGGCATGTCCTGCTCTCCCATGCGTGCAGACCCTACCGGCCCGACTTGTGAGCCCGGGTCGCCAGACCCCCGGGGCAGGGGTTCAGCGGTCCCGGTTGAAACGGGTGGTGACCCACAGCAGCAGCATCAGGATGACGAAGGCACCGCCACCGGTGACCAGCGGGTTGAGGCTCTCGTGGTTGCCGCCGTGCTCTCCGCCCTCGGAAGCGAGGGTGACCAACTGGGCAGCGGTGCTGTGGAAGCTCATCTTCGGCGAGACCTTCGGGTGTGGGCGGGATAAAGATGTCGGCTCATCGTAAGCGGGCCGCTCCGCGCCGATCACGCCGACTCCGCCGTTGGGGCACCCGGCACGCACCGCCCGGCGCGGCGCCCGCGCGCCGAGGCAACTTATCCGGCGCCTCAGTCGTCCTTCTGCTTGTACCCCCGCAGCAGGAACCACGCGGTCAGGACGGAGCCCACGACCATCACGATCAGGACGACCCGGAGCAGAATTCCCGCCCCTTGCTTCTCCGCCGCGCTCGCGGCCTCGGTCAGCCAGACGGCCGCGGGGTGGTGCTCCATGGCAGGGACTCCTTCGCTGTACTGCCCGTCCACGGTAACTCCGCCTAGGCTGGAGCCTGCTCAGGGGGCCCGAAGGGCCGTACGGCCACACAGACGCACATGGGGGACCACATGTCCGACGACGGCCACCAGCAGGACGGGCACGAGAACGTGCCGAGCAGGCAGCGCAGGCGCTTCCCCGGCATCTCCTCGCGGGCGTACGAGCACCCGGCCGACCGCAGTGCCCTGGTGGCGCTGCGCAAGCTGAGCGGGTTCGACACCGTCTTCAAGGCGCTGAGCGGACTGCTGCCCGAGCGGAGCCTGCGGCTGCTGTTCCTGTCCGACTCGGTGCGGGTCTCGGACCAGCAGTTCACGCACCTCAACGACATGCTGCGGGACGCCTGTTACATCCTGGACCTGGAGAAGGTCCCGCCGATGTACGTCAACCAGGACCCGCAGCCGAACGCGATGTGCATCGGCCTGGACGAGCCGATCATCGTGGTGACCACGGGGCTCGTCGAGCTGCTCGACGAGGAGGAGATGCGGGCGGTCGTCGGCCACGAGGTCGGGCACGCGCTGTCCGGGCACTCGGTGTACCGGACCATCCTGCTGTTCCTGACCAACCTCGCCATCCGGGTCGCCTGGATCCCGCTGGGCACCGTCGCGATCATGGCGATCGTGACCGCGCTGCGCGAGTGGTTCCGCAAGTCGGAGCTGTCCGCCGACCGCGCCGGTCTGCTGGTCGGCCAGGACCTCCAGGCCTCGATGCGCGGCCTGATGAAGATCGCGGGCGGCAACCATCTGCACGAGATGAACGTGCACGCGTTCCTCAAGCAGGCCGAGGAGTACGAGGCGGGCGGCGACCTGCGCGACTCCGTGCTGAAGATCCTGAACGTGCTGCCCCGCTCGCACCCCTTCACCACGGTCCGCGCGGCCGAGCTGAAGAAGTGGGCCGAGACCCGTGACTACCAGCGGATCATGGACGGCCACTACCCGCGCCGCTCCGAGGACAAGGACACCTCGGTGACGGACTCCTTCCGTGAGTCGGCGTCGCACTACGCCACGCATGTGAAGTCCTCCAAGGACCCGCTGATGAAGCTGGTCACGGACATCGCGGGCGGCGCGGGCGACCTCGGCGGCCGGGTCCGCCGGGGCTTCGGGGGCTTCGGCACCAACACCGGGTCCGCCGGCGCCCAGCGGCAGGACGAGCCGCCGACGGACACGCCTCCGCCGCCGCGGGACGGCGACTGAGTTCCAGGACCCCCGGCTCAGACCTTGGGCTGCGCACTCTCCGCCAGCGATCCGCACAGCGCCGTGGCGCTCCCGGTCGCGTAAGGGTCCGTACCGGCCGGGCCGCCCGCCTTGGCGGTCTGGCCGGCCAGCAGCGGGCGCAGCTGGTTCGCGGAGTCGCCGGCGCACGACAGCGGGCCGGCCTGGACGTAGGAGACGATCAGCTGGGCCTGGCGCATGCGCAGGTCGTCGTGGTCGAAGCGGAAGTGCAGCTCGCGCCGGACGGTGAACAGGGAGGCCTCCGCCTTCGCCCCGGAGCCGGCCGGGCGCAGCGCGTACACGAAGGTGTGGTCCGCGGTGACCTCGAGGGTGGACGAGTCGGCCTCGGCGGCCGTGAGCGTGCCCTGCGCCCGGATCTCGCGGTCGGCGAGCTCGACGCTGCCCGGGTCGAAGCGAACCAGCCAGCCGGTCGGGGCGTGCCTGCCGTCGGCGGTCGGGTGGTCGAAGCTCTGGTCGAACTGGTCGAGCTGGTCCGGGTCGAGCAGCACCCGCACCGGCCGGACCTGCTCGCCGAGGACCACCTCGGGATAGAGCGCGGAGCGGACGACGTAGTCCTTGGCGACGGTCAGCGCGTTCACGACCTGGCCCTCGGAGAAGTGCGCGGTGCTCCGGTAGGCGGGCAGCGGGACGCCCTCGGCGCCGATGCGGTACTGCGCGGCGGGGCTGTTCCGGTAGAGCGCCTCGGTGTCGGTCGAGCCGGGCACCTCGCCCGGCGGGGCGAGCGGGATCACGGTCATCCGCAGCGGCTCCACGGGCTGCGGGCTCGCCGGGGTCTGATAGGGGTGCCGGACGCCCATGTAGATCGCGGTGCCGAAGGCGACGGCGATCAGCAGGACCAGGATCAGGGCCTGCCGGGACAGACCCCGGCGCAGGGGCGGGCGGCGGCGGACGGCGGGCGCGTGATCGTCGATGCGCTCCTGCGCGGAGAACTCCTGGAGCCGGGCAGCGCGGACGAACGACTCGTCGAAGACGACGGATCGGTACTCGTCCTCGCCACCTCCGGGTCCGCCCTCGGGTGTCCCCTCAGGTGGGTCTCCAGGCCCTCCCATATCTTCAGAGTAGGTCTCCCGGAGCCCGGGTAAACGCCCCGCTGTACGACAAGTTCTGACAGGTTCTCACCAGATACGGCGGGTTTTGGCCGGGGCCCGTTCAGGGGGTTCGCGGGACGGCCGAGATGGCCGGCTGGGAATGGTCGGCGGAGACGGAGGGCACCACCGCTTCGCCCTGTTCGACGCCGGTCGAGGCGCCCGGGGGCGGGACCTGTTCCCGGTTGCCCGAGGAGGCGCCGCGGTAGACCGCCGTGAAGGCCAGCGCGACCATGCCGATGCCCATCACGAGGGCGAGCATCCAGGCGACGGGGCGGTGCCAGCGGACCTGTCGGCCGTAGGTGCCCGGGGCGCCGTAGCGGCCTTCGAGGACATCGGTGTCGTCCAGGTCGTCGAAGTCCGGATCATGGCCGAATCCGGTGGGGTCGTCGGAGCCGTACCCCTCTTCGTACCGCTCGCCCCGGCCGTGTGCCCGGCGGGCCTCGGCCGCGGCCAGGAGGCGTTCGACGGCGGTCGGCTCGTGCAGTGTGGCCGCCTGTACGAAGGCCTCATCGAAGACCACGGAGGCGAACTCTTCGTCCGACACCCCGCGGTCGTGGTCGTCGTCGGGCTCCCAGCCGTCGGGAAACGGCGTGCCCCCCACGTCCTCCGGCACAGCTCCAGAGTAGACCTGGGGGGTCAATTTGGGCAGACGGTATGGAAATTATCCGCCCTGGGACAGCCTCACCGGCGTACGTGCCCGTCGCCGGTGACGATGTACTTCGTGCTGGTCAGCTCCGGCAGGCCCATGGGGCCGCGGGCGTGCAGCTTCTGGGTGGAGATGCCGATCTCCGCGCCGAAGCCGAACTGGCCGCCGTCCGTGAACCGGGTCGAGGCGTTGACCGCGACGGTGGTGGAGTCGACCAGCTGGGTGAAGCGGCGGGCGGCCTGCTGCGAGGTCGTCACGATCGCCTCGGTGTGCCCGGAGGTCCACAGCCGGATGTGCTCGACGGCCTTGTCCAGGGAGTCCACGACGGCCGCGGCGATGTCGTAGGAGAGGTACTCCGTCTCCCAGTCCTCCGGGGTCGCCTCCACGACGGTCGCCCGGGAGTCCTTGGCGTACGCCATGACCCGCTCGTCGGCGTGCACGGTGACCCCGGCCTCGGCGAGGGCGTCCAGGGCCCGGGGCAGGAACTCGGCGGCGATGTCCTGGTGGACCAGCAGGGTCTCGGCGGCGTTGCAGACGCTGACCCGGTGGGCCTTGGAGTTGATCAGGATCTCGATGGCCATGTCGAGGTCGGCCTGGGCGTCGACGTAGACATGCACGTTGCCCGTGCCGGTCTCGATCACCGGGACCGTGGACTCGTTGACGACCGTGCGGATCAGTGAGGCGCCGCCGCGCGGGATGAGGACGTCGACCAGGCCGCGGGCGCGCATCAGCTCGCCCACGCTCTCCCGGCTCTGGCCCGGCACGAGCTGTACGGCGTCGGCGGGCAGCCCGGCGCCGCCGACGGCGTCGCGGATGACCCGGACGAGGGCGGTGTTGGACTCGTAGGCGGAGGCCGAGCCGCGCAGCAGGACGGCGTTGCCGGACTTCAGGCAGAGGGCGGCGGCGTCCACCGTCACGTTCGGGCGGGCCTCGTAGATGATGCCGACGACGCCGAGCGGGACGCGGACCTGGCGCAGGTCGATGCCGTTGGGCAGGGTCGAGCCGCGGACGACCTCGCCGACCGGGTCGGGCAGCGCGACGACGTCCCGCACGTCGGAGGCGATGGCCCGCACCCGCTCCGGGGTGAGGGTCAGCCGGTCGACGATCGACTCGCTGGTGCCGGCCTCGCGGGCGGCGGCGATGTCCTTGGCGTTGGCCTCGACGATCTCGTTCGTACGGACCTCAAGCGCGTCCGCGATGGCGAGCAGCGCGTCGTCCTTCACGGACCGCGGCAGCGGCGCGAGGTCGGCCGCGGCGGCCTTGGCGCGGTAGGCGGCCTGGGTGACCGGGGTCATCGAGTCGTACGGCGAGAGCGTGGTCATGAGGGAAGGGTAGTGCGCCGGAGGGAGCCGTTCACCGGATGTCCCACACCGCGAGACAAGCCGTCCGAAGGTCCCGCAAAAGGGGTCCTCCAGGGCGGCCCGACCGACCTCAGTAGGGGTGCACGCCCACCGGGCTGGCCGGCGGCGGGCCGTACCCCTCGGCGATGCGCTGGTGGTAGGTCACGCGGTCGATGACCTCCAGGCCGACGATCTCCCAGGGCGGCAGGCCCGCGCTCTGGCGGTGCTCGCCCCACAGGCGCAGCGCGACGGCGGCGGCGTCGTGCAGGTCGCGGGCCTCCTCCCAGTACCGGATCTCGGCGTGGTCGTTGGCGTAGCGGCTGGTCAGCAGGAAGGGGTGGTCGTGGGCGAGCTGTTCGAGCGCCCGCCTGACCTCCTTGAGCGGTGCCTCCTCGCCGGAGACGCTGAGGGTGACATGCCACAGCCGGGGCAGTTCCTCGGGCTCTCCGCCGCCGGCCAGTTCGCCGGTCGCGACGCTGGTCAGGGCGCGCTCCTCACCGGGCGCCCGGGAGGAGGAGCCGCCGATCCCACCGCCGGACGCCGCCGCCCCAGGGCGTACTCGTCTCACGACGGCCTCCTTCGTCCCACGGTCGAGCAGTGCTCGGCGGTTTGTTTCCTTGAGACAAAGTTGAGCAGCCCGCAAGCGGTTGTGTGGCGCTTTTGCGGAACGTCCACCTCAGGGCGACACGTTCGCCGGGGCGTTCACCCTGTTTTCGGACGCAGGCCGCGTCAGGGCTCCAGAAGCACCAGATCGTCGCGGTGGACGACCTCGCGCTCGTACGCCGGGCCCAGCTCCCGGGCCAGCTCGTGCGTGGAGCGCCCGATGAGCTGGGGGATCTCCTTGGCGTCGAAGCTGACCAGACCGCGCGCGACCGCCCGCCCGGCCCCGTCCCGCAGCTCCACCGGGTCCCCGGCGCTGAACTCGCCCTCCACGGCGGCGATCCCGGCCGGGAGCAGCGACTTGCGGCGCTCCACGACGGCCCGCACCGCGCCGTCGTCCAGGGTCAGCGAGCCCTGCGGTGTGGAGGCGTGCTGGAGCCACAGCAGCCGGTCGGCGGAGCGTCTGCCGGTGGCGTGGAAGTAGGTGCCGGTGTCCCCGCCGGAGAGCGCCTCGGCGGCGTGCACGGCGCTGGTGAGCACCACCGGGATGCCCGCGGCGGCGGCGATCCGGGCGGCCTCGACCTTGGTGACCATGCCGCCGGTGCCGACCCCGGCCTTGCCCGCGCTGCCGATCTCCACGTGCGCCAGGTCCCCGGGTCCCCGTACCTCCGCTATCCGCGAGGTGCCGGGCCTGCTGGGGTCGCCGTCGTACACGCCGTCCACGTCGGACAGCAGCACCAGCAGGTCGGCGCGGACCAGGTGGGCGACGAGGGCGGCGAGGCGGTCGTTGTCGCCGAAGCGGATCTCGTCCGTGGCGACGGTGTCGTTCTCGTTGACGACCGGCAGGGCGCCCATCGCGAGGAGCTTGTCGAGGGTGCGCGAGGCGTTGCGGTGGTGGGCGCGACGGCTCATGTCGTCGGAGGTGAGCAGCACCTGGCCGACGCGGACGCCGTAGCGGGCGAAGGAGGCGGTGTAGCGGGCGACGAGCAGTCCCTGGCCGACGCTGGCGGCGGCCTGCTGGCGGGCCAGGTCCTTGGGGCGGCGACGCAGTCCGAGCGGGGCCAGACCGGCGGCGATGGCGCCGGAGGAAACGAGAACAATCTCACGTTCCCCGCCGCTTCGGCTCTTCGCGAGGACGTCCACGAGGGCGTCCACACGGTCCGCGTCGAGCCCTCCGGAGGCGGTTGTCAGGGACGAGGAACCCACCTTGACGACGACCCTGCGGGCCTCGGCCACGGCCTGCCTTACGCCTGTCACCTGCTGTTCCGTCCCCTCGCGCGTCGACTGAACCGCAATCTACGCGAAGGGGGCCGTCCCTCGCGCATCGGTCCAGTCGCCGGACAGCAGGCCGGTAGCCGCCCACTCACGCTGCGCATACGACAAAAAGGTTGTACTGGTTGCTTATAGAAATCAAAGTTCAGTCAAACTTATTCTGACGTTTGTGTCATCGAATGTTCCCCCTGCGCGGCGCATCCTCCTCAGATCGGGGAAGAGCCCCTACGACGTCGTCCCGGTCGAGGAAGCCCTCCACCGCGACGTCATCGCCACCAACTCCGGCAACCTGATCTTCAGCGACGCCACCCACAAGATCCTCGAAGTCCCGGGCACCGAGGTCGTGTCCAACGGCATCAGGACCAATGTGCAGGCCGCGGGGAGGATCAACGAGCAGTACGACGCCTTCGTCGTGCCGCTCGCCAACGCCTTCCGGCCGTCGTTCGAGCCACAGCTGCGGCGGCTGACCCAGCTGATCACCAAGCTGCGGATCCCGGTCGTCGTGGTCGGCGTCGGCGCGCAGACCGGGCTCAGCTACGACCCGGCGCGGCTGAAGCCGATGGAGCCGGCCGTGCGCGCGTTCGTCTCCGCGGTGCTCGACAAGAGCACCTCGATCGGCGTGCGCGGCGAGTTCACCGAGAAGTACCTCAACGACATGGGCTTCCGGGACGTCGAGGTCATCGGCTGCCCGTCGATGTTCATGTACGGCAAGGACCTGAACGTCGCCAAGCGGGCGCCCGAGCTGAACGCCGAGTCCCGGGTCGCGATCAACGGCTCGCACAGCGCGGTGCGGACCCAGGGCCTGGACCGGGTCATCGCCGCCGCCCACGAGCGCTACCCCCACCTGCGCTACATCGGCCAGAACCTCACCGACGCGCTCCAGCTGCACTGGCGGGACGTCTCCAGCGCCAATGGCAAGATCACCGCGATGCCGACCCACCCGGACCACCCGATGTACCGGGAGGGCAAGGCCCGCGTCTACATCGACCCGATCACCTGGATCGACGATCTGCGCGAGTTCGACTTCTCCTTCGGCTCCCGGATCCACGGCAACATCGCGGCGCTGCTGGCCGGCACGCCCGCGACGGTGCTGTGCGGCGACTCCCGCACGCTGGAGCTGTGCCGGTACTTCGACATCCCGCACCAGCGGATCGACGAGCTCGGCAAGGGCGTGGACGTCGACCCGGCGAAGCTGTACGCGCAGGCCGACTTCGGACCGCTGGTCAACAACCACCATGAGCGCTTCGAGCGGTTCACGGGGTTCCTGGACCGCAACGGCCTGAAGAACACCTTCACGCACGGCGACAGCGGCGCGGCGTTCGAGAAGCGCATGCGGTCGCTGGACTTCCCGGCCGGCATCCGCCCCTGGAACGACGCCGACCCGATAGCCATGGCGGCCCGGTTCGGCTTCCTCCAGAACCGGATCACCAAGCTGACCGCGGACAACGCCAAGCTGAAGCAGGAGCTGGCGAAGAGCGGCAGCAAGGCGGTCGCGGCCCCCGTGTCGCAGACGTCCGTGTACCGGCGCGCCCGCCGCGTGGTCGGCAAGGCACTTCAGAACGGGCGCTGACCCCTTCAGGGCGCTCCGGCCCACCGGCACTCCACGGCCTCCGTACGTCACCCGCGTGTCGTACGGAGGCCGTCGGGCGTTAACCCGGACGCATGTCTGCGTCGACGCTTGGAGTGACCGTAGTGCCAAGATCCATCCCCCGTCCGCTGCTGGCGGCCACCCTCGTGGGCGCGTTCTGCGCGCTGGCCGTTGCCGCCCTGCGCCCGCACGTCCCGCTGCTGATCGCCGCCACCGCCGTGTGCCTGGCCGTGGAGGGCGTGCTGTACCGCTGGCAGCGCGGCATGCTCTCGGTGTTCGCCAAGTCGCACCTGGACATCACCGTGCGCCATGCGCTGCGGGACCTGCTGCTGGTGGTGGCGCTGCTGCGGCTCGGCGGACAGGACCGGGAGTCGTCGTACACCCCGCTGGTCGCCGCCCTGCTCGCCTTCTACGCGCTGCACTGCGCGATCCAGGCGGCGTCGATCCTGGTCCGCCGCACCCGCACCCTGCCGGTGGTGACCCGCAACATCGACGCCTCCGCCCTACGCCTTTCCCCGGCCCCGCCGCTGCTGCTGCGCCGCCCCGGCAACCGGCTGCTCGCCTACGGCCTGCCCGCGACGGCCGGTCTGCTGGCCACCGCCGCCACCGCCGACCGCCGCTGGGCGGCCCTCGGCCTCGCCCTGTCCCTGGGCATCGCCGTGCTGGGCCTGTGTGACCTGCTGCTGCGGCTGCTGCCGGGCCGCCGTCCGGCGGGCGAGCGGGAGGCACTGGAGTGGCTCGACCGCTGGCTGGCGGAGTACCGCCCGACGGTCGGCCTGTACTTCTCCGGCGGCACCTCCTCGGCGTACCAGGCGAACATGTGGCTGGAGCCGCTGGCGCAGGTGGAGGGTCGGCCGCTGATCGTGCTGCGGGAGCGGTTCATGGTGCAGAAGCTCGCGGCGACCGACGTACCCGTGCTGTGCCTGCCGAAGGTCTCCACGCTGATGCGGCTCGAACAGTCCACGCTCCGGGTGCTCATCCACCCCTCGAACTCCGGCAAGACCTCCCAGGTGCTGCGCATCCCCACGCTGCTGCACACCTTCGTCAACCACGGGGAGAGCGACAAGCTGTCCTCCTGCAACCCGTACGCGAAGGCCTACGACGAGGTGTGGGTGGCCGGTCCCGCGGCGCGCGAGCGGTACGCGCAGGCCGAGGTCGGCGTCGAGGACAAGGACGTCGTGGAGATCGGCCGCCCCCAACTGGACGCCGTACGGCCGTACTCGGGCCCGCCCACCGGGGCGTACACCACCGTGCTGTACGCGCCGACCTGGGAGGGCTGGGACGGCAACCCGGGGAACACCTCGGTGATCGAGGCCGGGGAGAACGTCGTACGGGCGCTGCTGGCGGATCCGAAGGTGCGGCTGCTGTACAAGCCGCATCCGCTGACCGGGTCGGTGGATCCGCGGGCCGGGGCGGCCGATCTGCGGATCCGGGAGCTGATCCGGGCCGCGAACCGGGAGCGGTCCGGGGCGCGGCCCGTCGACGACGGTGAACTGGCCCGGCGGACCGTGGAGTTGGACCGGCTGACCGCGAGCGACTTCCGGGCCGGTGCCGACCAGGTCGAGCGGATGCTGGCGCAGTCGACGCCCGAGGCGGGGCGGGCACGGGCGGTGGCCGAGGCCACGGCCGCCTGGGAGGAGGCCTACTGGGCCTCGCTGCCCGAGTGGGAGCACCAGATCGTCATCGGCGTGCGGCCCACGCTGTTCTCCTGCTTCAACCGGTCGGACCTGCTGGTCAGCGATGTCTCCAGCGTGGTCAGCGACTTCCTGGCGAGCGGGAAGCCGTACGCCGTGGCCAACACCAGCGGTCTCGCGGAGGACGTCTTCTGCAAGACCTTCCCGACCGTGCGGGCGGCGACCGTGCTGGCGCCGGACGCGGCCGGGGTGCCCGAGCTGCTGGAGTCGGTGCGGAATCCGGAGAAGGACGAACTGGCCGGGGCGCGGGCCGAGTTGAAGCGGCATCTGCTGGGGCCTGACGAGCCGGCCGCCCAGGAGCGCTTCAACACGGCCGTACAGGAGCTGTGTTCGGCGGCCGAGGAGCGGCGGGCCCGGCTGATCCCTGGGCAGCGCCTCAGCGGCTCGCCGGAGCCGGGGCCGGCCGCAGCGTCTTCCGCAGCTTCCGCAGAGCCCGGCGCATGAAGTAGTCGGTGCCGCCCTCGCGGTAGCCGGGAACGCCCCGGGCCTCCCGGGGCTCGGCCAGATAGACCGAGTCCGGTATCCCGGCCTCGCGGTCCCGGAAGTACGGATAGGCCAGGTACACCCGGCGGCCCTTCTTCTCCAGGAGGGTCGCCGGCTGCTTCTTGGCCTTGCCGAACTTCAGGACCTCCAGCAGCCGTTCGGGCTGCTGCCCGGCGACCAGGTGCATCCGCAGCCGCTCCTCGACCTTCAGCCGGTGCGCCACGCCCTCGCTCCAGTGCGCGGCCAGCAGCGGTGCCGCCAGTTCGAACTTGTGGCGCCGGACCTTGTCGTTGTCCTTGAGGTACTTCGGCCCGAACTGCGGCAGCAGCGTGACGGTGAACGGACGGACCATCAGCACATCGCGCTTGGGGCCGGGCGGGACCATCTCCGCGATCAGGTTCATCAGGGCGCGCGCGGAGTCGAAGCGCCGGGTGTAACCCCCGCTCTTGGTCACGTGCTTGCCGTCCTCGCGGCCCACCAGGTAGTAGCAGGTGTAGTCGGCGAGCACGGAGACGCCGTCGGCCCGCAGATAGGCCTCCATCGTGAACAGCGCGTCCTCGCCGGTCCACAGGGACTCGTCGAAGCGCATGTCGTGCCGGGTCAGCAGCTCGCGGCGGAACAGCTTCTGCGCGCTCAGCGTGAACTTGATGTTGGAGGAGTACACATCGGTGCGCTCCAGCGTCTTTCCCCACATCGACTTCGGCGGGTTGCGGTTGATGCCCTCGACCCGGCCGAGGACCACATCGGTGCCGTTGCGGTCGGCCATGGCGACCATCCGCTCAAGAGCCTCGGCGCCCAGCCGGTCGTCGGCGTCGAGGAAGAAGACGTAGCGCCCGGCGGCCTTGCCCAGGCCGATGTTGCGCGGGCCGCTCGGGCCGCCGGAGTTCTCCTGCCGGATCACCGTCACCTGCATGGGGGCGCGGGCCGCGAACTCCTCCAGGTACTCCCCCGTGCCGTCGGTCGAGCCGTCGTCCACCGCGATGACCTCGATCCGCGCGGGGTCCAGGGTCTGCGCCTCCAGGGACGCCAGGCAGTCGACCAGGTACGGCATCGCTTCGTACGCCCCGATGACGACGCTCACATCAGGCTGCGTCACGGTCACGTTTCCCCCTAGTAAACGGAAGGTTTTCTCCCGTATCTCCTTTTCGCTACCTAGAAGACGGTTCAGCGCAGGAAGCGGTTGTCCTTCGGGGGTCGCATTGTGACCCACCTCACGGTACGTATGAGGTGTGAAAAGCGTTCGGCCCCCGGGGAGTTGAACTCCTCGGGGGCCGAACGGGGGTGCTCAGGCGCGGTTTCAGCCGGTCAGTTCCGCGGACTCCGTGGCCTCCGCCGCCGCGACCCGGGCCTCCTGGCCGAGGTTGCGGGTCTCCGCCTTCAGGGCGAGGTTCGCGACCGCGGTGTTGAACTGCTCGATGGAGGCGGGCTCGTCGGGTCCGAGCAGGTACCGCTTCAGCTCGCCGCGGTCCTCGGCCAGCGGGTCGGCCGCCGGGTCGCGGACCGCGTCCAGCAGCCCGCCCAGCTCGGCCGCGCTGTTGGTCAGGATCACCGCGGCACGCACCGCGGTGTTCTGCCGCTTGAACTCCTCCTCGCCCAGCTCCCCGGAGTCCGTCACCGCGTACGGCTTGCCGCTCGCGATGAAGTCGGAGACCACGCTGGAGATGTCGGAGACCATCGCGTCGGAGACGTTGAAGCAGTCGTACAGACGCGGCTCGGCGCCGGTGATGACGCGGTGCTCGTGGGCGCCGAAGGAGCGCCAGTAGGCGTCGTTCCACTCGGCGCGCAGCCGGGCGGCCTCCTCGTGCCGGGCGACGTCCACCACGCCGTCACGGGTGGCCTCGGCCTCGTCGCCGCGGTCCTTGCCGTTGCCGGACAGCTCGGCGAGCCGGGCCTCGATCCGGGTCAGTTCGGCCTTGGCGGCGCTCTGGGCGGCGGCGTCGGCGGTGAAGCGGGCGTCGGTGGCGCGGGCCGCGCCGGCCTTCTCCACCAGCGCGGTGATCCGCGCGTGGGCGGCCTTGGCCTCGGCGCTGACGGTGCCGGTGAACGGGTGCGGCTTGTACAGCACACGGACCGGCGGATCGGCCTTGACCAGGCGGTTCACGATGTTCTCGCCGGCCAGCACGATCGAGGTGTTGCCCGGGTTGCCGTCCCAGCCCTCCCAGGTGGGCGCGTACAGCACGGTCGGCATCCGGTCCTCGGGGACGCCCTGCCAGGTCCGGATGGGCGCCAGCTGCGGGCGGCCGACCTCGGCGATGTCGTCGTCGCGGACACCGACGTCCGCTATGGCGTACCGGTCGCGGCCCGCGCGACCCGCGGTCCACACCTCGTCGTAGACCTTGCTGAACGGGTTGACGCTGGCCAGCTTGTCGCTGTCGCCGTGGCCGATGAAGACGTGCTTCATGGTGGGCACGCGCAGCAGGTGGATGTTCTTGCCGACGTTCGCCGCGTACAGCGCGACGCGCACGGTGGACAGCTCCAGGTTCATCAGGTGCACCCCTCCGGGCACGCAGATGACGGGGACCGTGGTCGGGGCGAGGTTGTTCAGGATGACCCGCTCACGCAGGATGATCAGCGGCCTGGAGTCGAGCTGCTCCATCGTCTCCAGCCACATGTTGACCTGGTACGCGGAGTCCTTGGAGCCGGAGAAGTACAGCACCGTCTCGGGGCGGTACTGGGTCAGCCAGTCGTCCACGGCGGCCAGCACGGTGTCCGCGTTCGGCGGGATCTTCGCGCCACGGACGTACGGCACCAGGGCGAGGACGTACAGGGTGCCCAGCAGCAGCGTGACGCCGATGCCGATGAACCCGGCGAGCGACTCGTCCAGGGAGGCGGAGACGAGCACGCCGATGACGGCGGCCAGGTCCAGGTGGAGCATCTTCTCGGCGGAGCGGTTCAACAGGCCCTGCGGCGGGGCGTCCGGGATACGGATGCGCGAGGCCAGGTCGACGTTGCGGGTGGCGACCGGCATCCGGCGGCGGTTGCGGATCAGGGTGACCAGGGCGCCGTGCGGGGCCTGGAGGCCGTAGAAGGCGATGAAGCCGGCGACCGCGGCGTAGAAGACCAGGTTGTCCGAGAGGTCCAGGCGGGCCAGCAGCAGGATCAGCAGCAGCTGTCTGATCAAAAAGCGGATCGACAGTCCGGCGCGCACCTTGCTGAGGCGGTTGACCAGGTAGCTGCCCTTGCGGTGCAGATAGTGGTCCGCCAGGTACGTCACTGCGGCACCGGCCGCGAAGGCGGGAACGCTCGGGACGAGCGCGGCCACCATGAGGCAGGGGAAGCCCAGCATCACGAGGACCGCCGCGGCCAGCTCGGCCGCGCTGCCCACCCGGGCGACGCGTATAGCGGTGGAGATCACGGATAAACCTGCTCTGGGAGGGGTTGCCGGTCTGAGGAACGAGGGGTGGAGCACGAAGGGTGAAGGACTCAGGCCCCTGTGAATTCTTCGTGAATGAAGAAACGCAGAGGCCTGAATTCCGTAAGGCTTATTAGCTGTTGATTATGCCACGCCGTCCTGGCGGTCAAGCACACTGGCCAGCGCGGCCTCGAAGCCGGAGGCCTGGCCCGCGGCGGCCGTCGGGTCCTGCTGGCGGACGTCGATGACATGGCCGGTCAGCTCGGAAAGCAGCACGTCGAGCGAGGTGCGGGCGACCGCCTCGGAGGAGAGCAGGCTGCCCGCGGGCTCCTGGCCGAAGGCCTTGGTGCGCATGGGGGTCGCGGTGCGCTCGGGGTTGATGCAGTTCACCCGGATGCCGTCACCGGCCCACTCGTCGGACAGCGCCTGGGTGAGGTTGACCATGGCGGCCTTGGTGGAGGAGTACAGGCTGTACTCGGCGCGGCCGCGGGTGTAGCTGCTGGAGGTGTAGAGCAGCAGCTGGCCGTTGGTCTCGGCGAGGTACTTGTACGAGGAGCGGGCGATCTGCACCGGCGCGAGGTAGTTGACCTTCAGCGCCTCCTCGATGGTGGCGTTGTCGGTCTCGGCCAGCTTGCCGATGCGCAGCACACCGGCGGTGTTGACGACGTAGTCGATCCGGCCCGTCTCGGCGTAGGCCTTGGACAGCGCGTCGTCGACCTCCTCCGGGTTCTCCACGTGGGTGCCGGTGGTGGAGCGGCCCAGCGCGTACACCTTGGAGCCGTAGGACTCGGCGAGCTCGGCGATGTCCTTGCCGATGCCGTAGCTGCCGCCGAAGACGACGACGGTCTTGCCGGTCAGCAGCTCGCGGTAGGCCTCCTCGGAGACCTGCTCGGGGGCGGCGGTGGAGGCCAGCTGGAACAGCTTGTCGGCGATGAAGACGTCG
Source organism: Streptomyces davaonensis JCM 4913 (assembly GCF_000349325.1). Taxonomy (GTDB): domain Bacteria; phylum Actinomycetota; class Actinomycetes; order Streptomycetales; family Streptomycetaceae; genus Streptomyces; species Streptomyces davaonensis. Next base: position 6,365,322 of record NC_020504.1, on the reverse strand, counting down.
ACGGGCTGGGTGACCTTCATGTTGTACTCGTCACCCGCGACCACGTGGATCGGCACGTCCGGCAGGTACTTCAGCACGACCGAGCAGTCGTCGGTGGCCTGGAAGTTGGGGTCACCCGCGGCGACCTCGTAGGCCCGCTTGATCGTGGACAGCTTGAACGCCTGCGGCGTCTGGCCGCGGCGCAGCCGGGAGCGGTCCGGGATCTCGGTGATGAACTCGCCGTCCTCGCCGTGGGTGCGGGTCACGATGATGGTGTCCGCGGACGGGATGGCGACGTCGACGGCCTGGTAGCGCTCCAGGGCCACGACACAGTCGTCGATCACGCGCTGTGACAGCAGCGGGCGCACGGCGTCGTGGAAGAGGACGTTGCGGTCCTCACCCTCCGCGAGGCCCTCGCCGAGCGCGGCGATGGCCCGCTCGGTGGTCTCATTGCGGGTGGAGCCACCCTCGATGATCTTGGTGACCTTCTTGAACCCGGCCTTGGCCACGATCTTCTCGATGTCGGGCACATAGCCCGGCGCCATCAGCACGATGACGTCGTCGATCGAGTCGGCCTTCTCGAAGGTGGTCAGGGTGTGCTCGATGACGGCCTTGCCGGCGATCTTCAGCAGCTGCTTGGGGATCGAGAGACCCACACGCTGGCCGGTACCGCCGGCCAGGATCACTGCGGTGGTACGGGGCTTGGCTATGTGCTGGGACACAGGTGACCTACCTTGTGGCGACTGGGAACTTGGAAATGGTCCCACTTCCGGTTACCGCAGTGCAAGGTGAGCGTCCTCCGCCGCATATATGCGCGCAACCTGTCATTCACCTTGCACTCCTGGTGACGGTCCGGAAAGCGTCCATGGTTCCCCCGGAATTGCTGTGAGTAACCGCACAGCTCAGCGACGGCGCAGCTTCTTCAGACAGCGATGTCCGAGGACCTTCACGAGTTCCTTGGACGACGTCTGATGAACCGTCCGCGCCTGGACCGGCACAGCGCTGCCCACCGGTGCGGCGGCGGCCGCGGCGAGGGCCCCGTACAGCGCCTGCGCGGCGACCTCGGGCGCCATCCGCGGCTCGGCTTCGGTCCGGGCGGCGGGCTTCGGCACGGCGGACAGCAGGGCCGGATCGCCGAGCACCCGCACACCCATCGTGCCGATCCGCCCGGCCATCTCGGCGCCGATCCCGGCGGCCGCCTCGACGGCCCACTGCGGGGTGCAGATCTTCACGTCGTCGGGACCCGGGGCGCACGCGTTCTTCATATGCATAACGGCGCCATATCGGACAAGCTGGGAATAGAGCTCCTCCGGAAGCTCATTCTCGCGGAATTCCACATTAAGATTCCGCAGCATTTCGGTCTCGGCGAGGGTGAGTGACCGGTTCGCGGTGTCCGGGACCTCCTGGAGCAGATTCTCCGGGAGTCCGAGCAGCCCCTCGAAGGTGCGCATCAGGCCACCGCGGTCGGCGTCGTCGACCACCACGACGGTGACCCGCTCGGCCCCGACCACCCGCACCCACCGCTCGATCAGCCGGTCGTGCCGGTGCCGCCGCCAGAAGCTGGGGTTGGGCTTCTCGTACGGCGGCTTGCGCAGCATGTGCCGGAGCCAGCTCTCGTAGCCCATGCGCAAACCGTTCTGCACGTACTGCTGCCACTGCGAGGGCATGATCCTGGCCAGCGGGCGCAGGGTGACCAGGACGTGCACCCGGTCGCCGCCGAGATCCTCGACGATCTTGGCGATCGTCTCGTCGTCGGGGGCGTCGGCGAAGAACTCGCTGCTGACCACCGAGGTGCGCCGGCCGGTGGCGGCGACCTGCTCGACCAGGGTCTCCCAGTGCCGGTCGGTGGGCTTGGCGTTGCCCATCATCCCGGGGCGGGCGCAGACCGCGAGCGCCGCCGACATGGGGTGCCTGCTGGTGGCGGGGAAGTCGACGCCGTGCCCGGCCATCGCCTCCTTGGCCGCGAACAGGGCGCCCTGGATCGAGGTGGTCCCGGTCTTGTGCGGGCCGATGTGCAGCAGCCGTGTCCCGGCCGGCAGCGGAGCGACGCCACCGTTGGCCGGGACTTCATCTCTCGTACAGTCCGTCTCCATAGTCAGGTGACGGTAGGACCGGTACCTGAGGGTTGGCTAAGAGCCGTATGGGACAGTGATGAGCGCCACACTCATCGCATCACACGACCTCCACGCCGGGGCGCCCCGCCTCCAGCCGCAGCCGGGCCAGCGTGCTCGGCACCGAGGTCTGCTGCCGGACCGTGTCCACCACCCTGACCTGCGCGTCGATGCCGTCGCGGCGGATGTCGAAGAGGTGGTAGCCGCGGTGCGCGTCGAGCAGCTTCCAGTGCGGGTTGTCCGCCCGGCGCGGGTCCCACTCCCGGCGGAACGCCTCCTGGTCCTGGTCGCCGTTGCTGGAGATGGAGGTGCCGACGAACTCGGCGCCGACGACGGCGGACTCCGGGTTCGCGAAGTCCTCCTTCAGATCGCTGATCATCGTCAGATGCCGGTCCCCGGTGAGCACCACGGGGTTGCGGACCCGCTTGAACTCGCTCAGGAACTGGTTCCGCTCGGCCTGGTAGCCGTCCCAGGCGTCGTAGAACCACTGCTTGCCCTCGCCGACCAGCAGATCGGTCTCGGCCATCATGATCTGCGAGGCGATCAGGTTCCAGCGGGCCGGCGAGCCGTGCAGCCCGTCCAGCAGCCACCGCTTCTGCTCGGCGCCGAGCATCGTGAGCGCGGGGTCCATGGCACCGGCCTGGCTGGTGGCCTGGTCGCTGCGGTACTGCCGGGTGTCGAGCACGTTGAGCCGGGCCAGCCGGCCGAACTCCAGGCGGCGGTGCATCCGGATGTGCGGTCCGTTCGGGACGGCCGTGGCCCGCACCGGCATGTGCTCGTAGTACGCCTGGTAGGCGGCGGTGAGCCGGGCCACGAACGCCTCGTGCGGCTGCTTGGCCGGGTCCTGCGGGATCTCGCCGGCGAAGTCGTTGTCGACCTCGTGGTCGTCGAAGGTCACCACGAAGGGCGCGCCCGCGTGCATCGCCGCGAGATCGGGGTCGCTGCGGTACTGCGCGTACCGGTTGCGGTACTGCGCCAGGGTGTACGGCTCCCCCGTCCCCTCGTGCCTGCGCAGCGCCGTCGCCGAGGGCACCGACTCGTAGATGTAGTCACCGACGAACAGCACGACATCGGGGTCCTGGTCCAGCATGTCGGCGTACGGCGTGAACCAGCCGTGCTGCCAGTTCTGGCAGGAGGCGAGGGCGAGGCGCAGATCGCCGCCGGAGCTGAGCGGGTGGGGCGCGGTACGGGTGCGGCCCACCGGGGAGATACGGCCGCCGGCGCGGAAGCGGTACCAGTAGCGGCGGCCGGGACGCAGGCCCCGTACGTCCACGTGAACGCTGTGCCCGTACTCGGGCCGGGCCTGGGCGGTGCCGCGGCGCACGACCTTGCGGAACCGCTCGTCCTCCGCGAGCTCCCACTGCACCGGCACGACCGCGTCGGGCATACCGCCGCCGTTCAGCGGGTCCGGGGCGAGCCGGGTCCACAGCACGATGCCGTCGGGGAGCGGGTCGCCGGAGGCCACACCGAGGCTGAACACGCCCTCGGGCAGCGGGGTTTCGGCGGCATGAGCGGTGGCGGGCAGCCACAGCTGGGCGGAGGCGGCGGCGCCGAGCACGGCGGCCGAGGCGGTCAGGAAGCGGCGGCGGTCCGGTGATCCTGCTGCGGTCGCTTCGGTCATCGGCGAACTCCCTTGCGTCGCGGGCCCCTTGGACTCATTCGAAGCTCACGCTCCGGTCAGTCCGCCCGCTGAACCCCAGGGCTCGCGTGCATGACAACTAGGGAGACAACAGAAGACCCGTTGCGGCACGGGAACACCACGACAAACGTGATCCGGCCACAACGGGTTCTGGGTGCCTGCCTCTTGAGATTCAGTCAGTTATTCGGGGAAACGGTCCCCGAACCGCGCGTCGGCAGCGGTCATCCCGAAGGAACCCGAGCCGACGGACACGGTGCCCTTGGGCCCGAACAGCCAGACAGCACCGGCCCAGTCGTTCTCGGCGATGGCCGACACGACCGGCTCGGCCCGCCCGTCGCCGTCGCTGTCGACGACATCGGTCCTGCCACCGAAACGGTCCCCCGCCTCGGCACTGCCGGGCACACCGGGGCTCGACTGGCTGAACGCCCGGGTGCCCGCCCCGGTCGGCCCGTCGGGCCCGCCCGGTACGACGGCGAAGATGCCCGCATCGGTCCGTCCGGCGAAGTCCTCGGTCGGATTGCCCGCCACGATGTCCCCGTAGCCGTCCCCGTCGACATCGCCCACCGAGACCACGGCGCCGAAGGTGTCGCCCTTCTCCTGGGCGCCGGGGACACCGGGGGTGTTCTGGGTGATGATCCGCTCGGTGCCGCCGTCGAGGACCCTGATGTCGTTGCCGGCGCCGGTCACGATCTCGGCGGGCCCGTCGCCGTCGACATCGCCGACCGCGAGGGACTCCTGCCAGGGCTCGGCCGTACGGAAGCTCGTCACGACCGTCGGCGGGAGCAGCCCGTCATGGCTGCCGCGGGCCACGGTCACGGAGTAGGCGTACTGGTTGTCCTCGCCCCGGTCGTAGTCACGTGCCAGCGCGACGACGTCGGTGATCCCGTCGCCGTCCGTGTCCCCGGCGGCGAGGTCCGTCGTCTGGTGGTGCGTGGTGAACTCGGCACCCTGCCGCACCGAGGCGGCGGCCCCGTCCCGCCCGAACGGCCCGAACCGCACCTCGCCCTTCTTGGCCAGGTCCAGATGCCCGTCACCGTCGAAGTCGCCGGTGACGCTGGTGCCGCCCTGGGCCAGTCCGGTCGTCAGCACGGGCAGCACACTGCCGGAGGAGAGGCCGCTCGGGCCGCCCCACAGCACGATGCGGTTGCCGTCGCGGGCGATGCCCTCGTGCGTCCACTGCTCGTTGTCGGTCTCGACCAGCAGATCGGCATAGCCGTCGCCGTCGAGGTCTCCCACGGCGAGATGGGCGCCGAACATGTCGTGCGACTCCACGCTGCCGGGCACACCCGGGGAGGCCTGCGTGTAGACCTTCTTGGTGCCGGGCCCGACCGCCGAGCCGTAGACGACGGCGACATACCCGGCCCGCTTCTTCCCGGCCACCTGACCAGCGGGAACACCGGTGACCTGATCCTCGTAGCCGTCGCCGTTGAAGTCCTGCCTCAAGGGCTGGGACTGGGCGTGCGCGAGGGGTGTTGCTCCGACGGTCGCGCCCAGCAGGGCGAGAGCGACCACGAGACTGCGGCGTACGGACACGTCGACTCCGGGCATCGAAAGGGCGGCTGAGCGCGGAGAGGACCAAGATCCTCATCCGCGCCGCCCAGTACGACTCGCCGAACCGACAGTTGGTTGCCCTGCCGTACGCCCCCACTTTCCCCGGGATTAACCCTCGAAGGGGTCGAAGTCGTCGAACTCCCGCTGGAACTCGTCCCGTTCGGCCTGCTTGTCCTTACGGCGCTGGGCCGCGGGGCGCGGCTCCTCGAACCGGTGGTCCTCACCGCGCCGGCCGAGCATCTCGGCACCGGCCATGACGGTCGGCTCCCAGTCGAAGACGACGGCGTTGTCCTCGGGCCCGATAGCGACGCCGTCGCCCGCGCGGGCGCCCGCCTTCATCAACTGCTCCTCGACACCGAGGCGGTTGAGCCGGTCGGCGAGATAACCGACGGCCTCGTCGTTGTTGAAGTCGGTCTGCCGCACCCAGCGCTCCGGCTTCTCACCACGCACCCGGAACAGCCCGTCCTCCTCGCGTACGACGGAGAAGCCCGCGTCGTCCACGGCCTTGGGCCGGATGACGATCCGCGTCGCCTCCTCCTTCGGCTTGGCGGCGCGCGCCCGGCCGACCAGGTCGGCGAGCGCGAAGGAGAGCTCCTTCAGCCCGAGATGGGCGACCGCGGACACCTCGAAGACCCGGTAGCCCCGCGCCTCCAGATCCGGCCGCACCAGCTCGGCGAGGTCCTTGCCGTCCGGTACGTCGATCTTGTTCATGACGACGATCCGCGGCCGGTTGTCGAGCCCGCCGTACTCCCGCAGCTCCGCCTCGATGATGTCGAGGTCGGAGACCGGGTCACGGTCGGACTCCAGAGTCGCCGTGTCCAGCACATGCACCAGCACACTGCACCGCTCGACATGGCGCAGGAACTCCAGGCCGAGGCCCTTGCCCTGGCTGGCGCCCGGGATGAGACCCGGAACGTCGGCGATGGTGTACACGGTCGAACCGGCGGTCACCACACCGAGGTTGGGCACCAGCGTGGTGAACGGGTAGTCGGCGATCTTCGGCTTGGCGGCGCTCAGCACCGAGATCAACGAGGACTTGCCCGCGCTCGGGTAGCCCACCAGCGCCACATCGGCGACCGTCTTCAGCTCCAGCACGATGTCCTGGAGGTCCCCGGGCTCACCGAGCAGGGCGAAGCCGGGCGCCTTGCGGCGGGCGGAGGCGAGGGCCGCGTTGCCGAGACCGCCCCGGCCGCCCTGGGCGGCGACGTACGAGGTGCCGTGCCCGACCAGGTCGGCGAGGACATTGCCCGCGCCGTCCAGCACCACGGTGCCGTCCGGCACCGGGAGGATCAGGTCCTGGCCTTCCTTGCCGGAGCGGTTGCCGCCCTCACCGGGCTTGCCGTTGGTGGCCTTGCGGTGCGGGGAGTGGTGGTAGTCGAGCAGCGTGGTCACAGACTGGTCGACCGTGAGGATGACATCGCCGCCGCGTCCGCCGTTTCCGCCGTCGGGCCCGCCGAGCGGCTTGAACTTCTCACGGTGGACGGAGGCACAGCCGTGACCTCCGTTACCCGCGGCGACATGCAGTTCGACGCGGTCCACGAAGGTGGTCATGGTGTGTGCCTCCAGAAAGTACGGGTTTTACCTATGTCAACACGCGAAAGGCGGACCCGCCTTCCCGACCGGGAAGTGAGGTCCGCCTCGCGAAAAGCTTCCGATCAGGCGACCGGAACGATGTTCACGACCTTGCGGCCACGGTGGGTGCCGAACTCCACCGCACCGGCGTTCAGCGCGAACAGCGTGTCGTCGCCGCCACGGCCGACGCCCGCGCCGGGGTGGAAGTGGGTGCCGCGCTGGCGGACCAGGATCTCACCCGCGCTGACGACCTGACCGCCGAAGCGCTTCACGCCGAGGCGCTGAGCGTTGGAGTCACGACCGTTACGGGTGGACGATGCGCCCTTCTTGTGTGCCATCTCTCCTCAGTCCCTTACTTCGCAGCCGCGGGGATCTCAGTGACCTTGATCGCCGTGTACTGCTGGCGGTGGCCCTGACGACGGCGGTAGCCGGTCTTGTTCTTGTAGCGAAGGATGTCGATCTTGACGCCCTTGTGGTGGTCCACGACCTCGGCCTGGACCTTGATGCCGGCCAGCACCCACGGGTCGCTGGTCACGGAGTCGCCGTCGACAACGAGCAGGGTCGAGAGCTCGACCGTGTCGCCAACCTTGGCAGTGGAAATCTTGTCAACCTCAACGATGTCGCCGACAGCAACCTTGTGCTGGCGACCACCGCTGCGCACGATGGCGTACACGCGGATCTCACTCTCTCGCTCGGGAACGGCACCCCCGCAGTCCAGCCGCCCGCACATCGCGAACAGCCTCTCCCGGCCAGTCGTGTCCGGGAGGAAAAGGTTTACGGGGATGTGGCACGTCAGTGGACATGCCGACGGTCAAGGTTACGGGGCGGCGGCCGAACGGGTCAAACCGGGCCGGGCCCCGAGGGTGTGCGGCCGGTCACGTCGACCGACCGCACCCCCGGTGTCGCTTCAGCCCTCGTCGGTGGAGGCCGAGACGGAGGGCAGCGTCTGCTGCGCCGCCGCCGCGGTCTTCTTCGACGTCGACTTCTTGGCGGCCGTGGCGGTCTTGGCCGCCTTCTTGGCCGTCGTCTTCTTGGCGGCCGTCTTCTTGGCCGCGGTCTTCTTGGTGGCGGCCTTCTTGGCCGTCGCCTTCTTCGCCGTCTTGCGGGCCGCCGCCTTCTTGGCCGGGGCGGGCTCCCCTTCCTCGGCCGGAGCCTCCGTGGCGGGGACGACCACGACGGCCGTCTCCTCGGACGCGGTCGGCGCGGTGGCCTTGCGCACGGCACGGCGCCGCGGACGGGCCGGGGCGGCGCTCTCGGCGGGCGCTTCGGCGACGGGCTCGGCGACCGGCTCGGGCGCGGCGGCCTCCTCGGCCACCGGCTCGGCCGCGGCCTCGCTGCTGACGGTCACCACGGCGGCCTCCGCCCCGGCGGGCGAGCCGGCGGGTGCCGTCGCCTTCCGGGTCGCGCGCCGACGCGTGCGGCCCTTCGGCGCGGCCTCCTCGACGGGGGCGGCCGGGGCTGCCGGGGTCTCGACGACCGTGTCCGCCACCGCGGCGGGTTCGGCCTGCGCCTCGATCTCCGGCTCGACGGTGGTTTCCTGAGCGACCGGCGCCTCGGCCCTGGGGGCCTCCGCCTTCGGTGCACCGGCCGGCGCCGACGCCCGACGGCTTGCCCGGCGCCGGGTGCGGCCGCCGCGGGCGACCGCGGCCTCCGCCTCGGCGACGCTGCTGTACAGCTCCTCGTCCGGCGCGAACTCCGGTGCGGGCAGCGCGACCGGCTCGGCGACCTCGGCCGCCACCTCGGCGACGGTCTCGGGCTCCGGCTCGACCGGCTCGGCGGTCTCCACCGCGGTCACCGCGGCCTCGTGCTCGTGCCCGTCACCGCCACGCCCGCGCTTCTTGCGCTTGCCGCCGCCACCGGCGGCCGTCGGCTGCTCCATGTGCACGATGACACCGCGGCCGTTGCAGTGGACGCAGGTCTCGGAGAACGACTCCAGCAGCCCCTGGCCGACCCGCTTCCGGGTCATCTGCACGAGCCCCAGCGAGGTCACCTCGGCGACCTGGTGCTTCGTACGGTCCCGGCCCAGGCACTCCAGCAGACGCCGCAGCACCAGATCCCGGTTGGACTCCAGCACCATGTCGATGAAGTCGATCACGATGATGCCGCCGAGGTCGCGCAGCCGCAGCTGACGCACGATCTCCTCGGCCGCCTCCAGGTTGTTCCTGGTGACCGTCTCCTCCAGGTTGCCGCCCTGGCCGGTGAACTTGCCGGTGTTGACGTCGACGACGACCATCGCCTCGGTCCGGTCGATCACCAGCGAACCGCCGCTGGGCAGCCAGACCTTGCGGTCCAGCGCCTTGGCGAGCTGCTCGTCGATCCGGTAGGTGGCGAAGACGTCGACCTCGGAGGTCCACTTCGACAGCCGCTCGGCGAGATCCGGGGCGACGTGCGAGACGTACCCGTGGATCGTCGACCAGGCGTCGTCACCGCTGACGACGACCTTGGAGAAGTCCTCGTTGAAGATGTCCCGGACGACCCGGACCGTCATGTCCGGCTCGCCGTAGAGCAGCGTGGGCGCGTTGCCGCTCTTGGCCTTCTTCTGGATGTCCTCCCACTGTGCCTGGAGCCGCTCGACATCGCGGCGCAGCTCGTCCTCGGAAGCACCCTCCGCGGCCGTACGGACGATCACGCCCGCGTCCTCGGGGACGATCTTCTTGAGGATGGTCTTCAGCCGCGCCCGCTCGGTGTCGGGCAGCTTGCGGCTGATACCGGTCATCGACCCCTCGGGGACGTAGACCAGGTAGCGGCCCGGCAGGGAGACCTGGCTGGTCAGACGCGCGCCCTTGTGCCCGATCGGGTCCTTGGTGACCTGCACCAGGACCGACTGGCCCGACTTGAGGGCGGACTCGATGCGTCGCGGCCCGTTGGCCATGCCGAGCGCCTCGAAGTTGACCTCACCGGCGTAGAGCACGGCGTTGCGGCCCTTGCCGATGTCGATGAAGGCGGCCTCCATCGAGGGCAGGACGTTCTGCACCTTGCCGAGGTAGACATTGCCGACGTACGAGGTCGACTGCTCCTTGTTGACGTAGTGCTCCACGAGCACGTTGTCCTCGAGGACGCCGATCTGCGTACGGTCGCCGTGCTGGCGGACGACCATCACGCGCTCGACGGCCTCACGGCGGGCCAGGAATTCGGCCTCGGTGATGATCGGGACGCGGCGGCGCCCCTGCTCACGGCCTTCCCGACGGCGCTGCTTCTTCGCTTCGAGCCGGGTCGAGCCCTTGATGGACTGCACCTCGTCGGACGGCTCGGCCTTGGCGCGCGGCTCGCGCACCTTGACGACCGTGCGCTCGGGGTCGTCGGCGGACGGCTCGGCATCGCCGGAGCTGTCCCCGGCCCGGCGGCGACGGCGGCGACGGCGCCGGCTGCTGGAGCTGGAACCCGCGGACTCCTCGTCCCGGTCCGCCTCGTCGGCGTCCTCTTCCTCCTGCTCGGCGGTGTCCTCGGCGTCCTGCGCGGCCTGCTCGGCGGCGGTCTCGTCGCCCTCGGTGTCACCGCCCTCGGAGTCGGCGTCCGCGGCCTCACCGCGACGACGGCGACGGCCGCCCCGGCGACGACGACGGCGCGCCCCGGTCTCCTCGGCCTCCTCGCCCTCGGCACCGTCCTCGACGGACTCCTCGGCGTCCTCCGCCTCGTCCTCGACGGCGGGCGCCTCGACGCGGGCCTCGGTACGGGCCTCGGCCTCCTCCACGGGGGCACCGCGGCGACGGCGTCGACGACGGCCGCCGGCCTGCTCCTCCTCCGGGAACTCCGCGGTCTCCTCGGCGTCACCGGACACGTCCGACGCCTCGGCGGCGGCCGCGGCGGCGGCGCGCTCCGGGGTCTGGAACATGGGCTCGGTGAAGACGGGCGGCTGGAACACGGCGACGGCGGGCCGCGCCGGACGACGCGGGGCCGACTCCTCCTCGGCCTCCTCCTCGGCGGTCCGTGCGGGCGCGGAGAACCCGGTGGCAGCCGCGCGGGCGACCCGGCGCCGGCGGCGGGGGGCGGCCTCTTCGGCGGGAGCCTCGGCGGGCTGCGCGGTCTCGGCCTCGGCCTTGGCGGCGCTCTCATCGGCGGCGGTCACGGACGCCTCCACGGTCTCGGGCGCCTCGGCGGGCGCGGACACACGACGCGTGGCACGCCGACGGGTACGACGGGGGGCGACGTCCTCGGACGCGGCCGGGGTGTCTTCGGCGGGCGTGTCCTCGACGGCCGGGGTCTCGGCGACAGCGGCGGTCTCGGCGGGGGCGGCCTCCTCGACCTGAGCCTCCTCGACCGGCGCCTCGGCGGGCGCGGACACCTTCCGGGTCGCACGGCGGCGCGTACGTCCCTTCGGCGCGGCGTCCTCGGCGGTCTCCTCGACCTGAGCGGCGATCTCCTCGACCGGAGCGACCGGCGCGGCCTCGACGACGGTCTCCGCCGTCTCGGGAGCGGCGGCGGGCGCGGTGACCTTGCGGGTGGCGCGGCGGCGGGTGCGACGCGGGGCGGCGTCCTCCACGGCAGCGGCGGCGGAGGCGGCCTCGACGACCTCGGTGGCGGGCGCGTTCTCCTCCGCGGAGCTGGTCCCCGGCACGATGGTCTCGGCGGCCTCGGCGGACACCGGCGCACCGGCGGGCGCGGACGCCCTACGGACCACACGGCGCCGCGAACGACCGGCGGGAGCCTCATCGGCGACGGCGACGGCGACAGGCGCGGCCTCGACGACCTCGGCTGCCTCTTCGGTCTCGGCGACCTCCGTCTCCTCGACCTCGGTCTCCTCGACCTCGGCGTCCGGTATGGCCGGCGCGGCCTCGGTCGCGGAGTCGGTGGAGTCTGCGGCGGCGCCGGTCGGTGGACCCGCCGGCCGGGACGCGGCACGGCGCCGACGACGCGGCGGCAGGGTGTCGCTGGGGGTGTTGAGTTCGGAACCCTCGGTGGGTTCGGTCGGCTCGAGCATGCGGGCGTTTCTCCCGTCAGGCTCCCGGGCGCCGCGCCTGGTCCGGCGGTGGGCCGGTGACGTCCGCGGCTCGCGTCGTGCGCGACTGCCGCCGTCCGGGGCGCGGGCGCCGCACGGGAGCTCTCTGTGTCCTGTCTCGCCGGTTCCGTACGCCGAATGCGTACGGCCTGGCGAAAGTCTTCTGGTCGGTGCGCTGCCCGACCCAGGTGGCTCCCGAGTACGAGGGCGGCGCTACGACGTCCGTCCCTTCGCGGGACCTTCCTTACGCCGGCGCCTTCGCGGCGGCAGCGGTTCCGGCCGTGGGGGCCGTCGCTGCCTCGCGGTCGGGCGCGAGCGGGTCGGTCACCGTGCCGGTCTCTTCATCGAACAGCCCCTGCGCCAGCCTGGTCACCGCTGCGGGGACCGGCGGCGCCAGGTCGGCCACGGCGCGGAGACCGGACAGGACGTCGTCGGGTCGTACGGCAGGCGTCACGTGCCGAACAACCAGCCGCAGTATCGCACAGGGCTGGTCGGTCGGCCTATCAGCCGTCGAACTGGTCGTTCCGTGCGCTTCAAGATCCACGACCGCCTGGCGGGCGTCGAAGGTCCGAACGCCGTTCTTGGTCATGCGCTGGACCTCGACGGTCTCGGCGGCGTTGAACGCGGCCACGGCCTGCTCGGCCTCGGCCGGCTCCACACCGTCGAGACGCAGCTCCCACTCGGAAGCCGTCAGCCGGTCGGCGAGCCCGGAAGTGCGGGCCTCGACCGCGTCGACGACATCGAGCCCGGCGGGCAGCGACTCGTCGAGCAGCACCCTCAGCTGCTCCGGATCCCGCGCCGCGGTGAGCGCGATCTCCAGATACTCCGCCTCACTGCCCGTGCCGGTGGGTGCGGCATTGGCGTACGACACCTTCGGATGCGGCGTGAACCCCGCCGAGTACGCCATCGGCACCTCGGCACGGCGCAGCGCACGCTCGAAGGCGCGCTGGAAGTCACGGTGGCTGGTGAACCGGAGGCGGCCGCGCTTGGTGTAGCGCAGTCGGATGCGCTGCACCGCGGGAGCGGGCGGCGGGCCTTCGGGCTGTCGCTTGCCCAGTGTCGTTCAGTCCTTCGTGAGAGCGGTCGTACTGCTACCAAGAGTACGTGTCTCGGCGCCCCGAGGTTCCCGCCGGGCCACCGACTCCGGTTGCCGGGGCTCGCCGAACAGCATCCGCCGGAAGTCGGCGCGGGCCTGTCGTACGGACTCACGGGCGGCGGTGAGGGCCTGCCGGGTGGCCCGGCCCACACTGCGCGCGGCCTCGGCGCAGGGCCGCAGCACCGCGTCCCGGACGACATGCCCGACCGGCGTGAGGACGGTCCGGTACACCCAGCGCAGCGGCTCCACGAAGATCCACCGGAAGAGGGTCCCGAAGAACCGTCCGACGGCGAGCGAGATCCGCCCGGCGACCCGCCAGGCCTGCACGATCGCGTCCCAGATCTCCCGTCCCACGACGGCGAGCGCCCGCCCCACAGCCGCCAGCGCCCGCCCGACGGGCACCAGCACCCACCGCCACACGGCGAGCGCGGGCAGCACGAACAGCACCCGGGTGATCCAGTACAGCGCGATGCCGATTCCCCGGGCGACCCACATGAGGGCGTGCCCGACGGGCGTGAGCACCCACTGGTACACCCACAGCGCGGGCACGACGAGCAGATACCGCACGAGCCAGGCGACGGCGCCGAACACCCCGGCCGCGAGGGCGGCGAGCCCGAGGCCGATCCCCCGGAGCACCCACATGCAGGCATGCCCGATCGGCGTCAGCACGCGCGCGTACACCCACGCCAGACAGGCCACGATCCCCCGCCCGACCCAGGCGAAGCCGTGCCCGATCGGCGTGAGCACATACCGGTACAGCCACCCGAGCGGTACGACGACCAGCACGTTCCCGAGCCAGGCGAGCCCCCGGCCGAGCGGCACCAGCAGATACCGCCAGAGCCCCACGAACGGCCAGACGAACAGCGCCCGCCCGACCCACAGCAGGGCCCGGCCGACGGGACGGAACACGGTGTCGGTCAGGAACCGCCACGCGACGACCAGCGCGTCCCACACCATCCGCACCGGCAGAACCAGCACCAGCACGAAGATCCGTACGGGAATGCGGATGGCGGTGACCAGGCACCCTTCGGGTTGCCGGGGCTCGGGCAGCGGCTTCTGCGGTTCCATACCGGCCAAGACGCGCGGTCCCTCGGTCCGGATGCGTCACGGGTGTTGCGATGGCGTCACGGCTTTCACCAGCGCGACAGGTTTCACCAGGCCGCTCGGTGCGTCTCGCTTGTCCGCTAGACCGTTTTACCTATTTGACGGCGCGTCCTCCGCGCGCACGGCGGCTCTCATGGGCGATCACGTCACTCTCGCACTGAGGTCCGGGACTCCCCCGGACCCTTTCGTGCCAAGGAGCATGCCTATGAGTCCTCGACACACTCCTTCGCTGCTGGGGCCGTTGGCCCGCGCGAGGTTCCAACGGGCCGGAGTACTGACCTCCCTCGCCCTGGTCATCGCCGCCGGGGTGGTCACGCCGTCCGCGGCGGCCGCCCAGGCCGTGTCCGAGCGGCCCACCGCGACGCCGTACACGGGCGACGACTGCAAGCCCGGCAAGCCCCACCACAAGCCGAGAGCGACCGAGGAGGCGTACACCGGCAAGGACAAGTGCCGTGGCGCCACGGGCGCGACGGGCGCGACCGGAGCGAAGGGCGCCACCGGTGCGACCGGTGCGACGGGTGCCACCGGTGCGAAGGGCGCCACCGGTGCCACCGGTGCGACAGGTGCCACCGGTGCCACCGGCCCTGGCGGCACCGGCGCCCCGGGTGCAACGGGTGCGACCGGTGCGACCGGTGCAACGGGTGCCACGGGTGCCACCGGCGCGGCCGGCCCCTGTGTCGACATCGACGCCAGCCGGGACGAGAACAACTTCGAGGTCCGAGCCGCGTTGACCCCACCGGTCATGGGCGGCCCGGCCAGAGCCTACGCGGGCATCCGCGACCTCCAGCCGACCCCCACGGCCTTCCTGTGGACCGACCTCACAGGGCTCCGCAACTACCCGTCAAACGCCTGTGCGATCGCCGTGTCCCAGCAGGCACTGGGCGGGGGGACCGAAGGAGACCTGGCAATCGAAGTCATCACCACCGGCGGCCAGATCTACGGCACCACCTGTGATGTGGAAACCGACGCCACCCCCACCCTGTCGTGCACCACACCCTGGAGCCTCGTGAACCGGCAGCCGGCCCCCGGCGCCGTGAACGGCGGGACCATCGTCCCGTAGCACCCCACGAGCAAGGGGGTGTCCGGCAGAGCGTCAGGGCTGCCGGACACCCCCTGCCGCGTCGGTGAGCTCCAGCAGACTCACCGTCATCCCGGTCACCGGCATGCTCACCTTCACCGTGTACCGCCGCTGCAAGGCACCCGCCTGCTCCGGATCGATCGCGTTGAAGGGGAAGTCGGTGCCCTGCGTCAGCAGCCAGACGCGCCGCTCGTCCTTCCTCAGACAGCGGTCCGGTACGGCGCACTGGACCGCATAGAGGTCATCGATCTCGGCCGGTGTCCGCGTCAGAAACACGTCCCGCAGCCGCAGTTCGCGCGGCAGGTAGTACGCCACCCCACCGTCGAGCTTCCAGCTGTCGAAGCGGTCGTAGACGACGGCGTCCCCGGCCCGGTGGCCCCGCTCGATCACCTCGGCCGCCGCCGCGTAGTCAAGGATCACCGGGGCGTTGTGCTCGAACGGCTGCCGCATCTGCCGCTGGTCCGACAGCGTCAGCAGGGCCAGCACCACGACCCCGGCCGCGACCGCCTTCCAGGAGCGCCGGGCCGCATCGAGCCCCGCCCCGGCGAGCAGCGCCCAGGCCGGAAGGGTGAACAGGACGTACACGCCACGGAAGTACGACACCTCGCCGTGGGAGAAGGCCCACACCAGGGCCGGGGGCACCAGTGCCCAGATGCCGCACAGCAGCAGCGGCGCCCTGCGCTCCGAGCGGGCCGTCAGGGCGAGGGCGGCCAGGGCTCCGGCGCCGACCGCGGAGGCGAACAGGTCCTGCGGGAGGGAGAGCAGCGCCCAGCCGTCCGGCGCCGGTACCCAGTACAGCTGGCGTCCGGCCTGGGACCTGCCGAGCAGGGCGAGCGGGGTGACACACGCGGCGGCCGCGGCCAGGGCGAGGCCCGACCGCCACCACAGGGAGCGGTCCTGCCGCGCCCGGGCGACGAGCAGAGCGGCGTGGGCGAGTACGACGGACAGCGCGATCAGATGGAGGGCTCCGGTGCAGGCCAGTGCGAGGACGTAGGCGGCCCAGCGCCAAAGGCTGCGCGGCCGGTCCAATGCCCGGAGCAGGAGAAGAGTGGCGAGCGAGACGGCGAACAGCACCAGCGCATAGGAGCGGGCCTCATGGCCGTAACGACTCACCGCCGGTACGAGCCCGAACAGCAAACCGGCGAGAATTCCGGCCCGATATCCGAAGAGCCGGTCCCCGAGGAGCGCCACGACCGAGGCCGCGGCGGCCACCGCGAATAGGGACGGCAGCCGCAGGGAAAGGACGGAATCCCCGAACAGCGTGACCCAGCCGTGCATCAGCAGGTAATAGGCGCCGTGCACGGCGTCGACGTTGCGCAGGGTGGCCAGGATCCGGTCGGTGTCCCGGCCGACCATGTCCCAGGTGACAAGCTCGTCGCGGCCCAGCAACGGCCCGGTCAGCCCGAAGCCGCCGACCAGCAGGGTGAGGACGAGGGGCGCCGCCCAGAGCACCACCCTGCCCCGCACGAACCGCCCCTCGGCGGACTCCTGGAATTCCTCGCGAGGCGGAGGAAGCTGCGCGGTGATTACCATAAGAAATTCTCCGGTCCGGCGACGGGTAACAGGCGACAGGAACGCGAGCGGAACCACTCCCTTATACCGACCGAACCACCAATGGCTCCTTGCACCCACCCCCACGACTCGATAAATTCACCGACCGGTCCTTTTCTCCGGAGAAAAGAAAAAGGCATGAAAACGGTCTGTCTCAATATGATCGTCAAGGACGAGGCCCATGTGATCCGCCGCTGCCTCGAATCCGTACGGCCCCTGGTCGACTCCTGGGTGATCCTCGACACCGGCTCGACCGACGGCACCCAGGGCATCGTCCGCGAGACCCTCGCCGACCTGCCCGGAACCCTGCACGAGAGCCCGTGGCGCGGCTTCGGCGCAAGCCGCACGGAGGCCATCGAACGAGCCCGAACCACCCAGGCGAGCCACCTCCTCTTCATCGACGCCGACGACGTCCTGGAGACGGCCCCCGACTTCACGCGCCCGGACCTGACCCACGACTGCTACGACATCGAGGTGCGCCACGGCCCCGTGGTCCACTGGCGCCCGGCACTGGTCTCCACCCGCCTGCCCTGGCGGTACGTGGGCGTGCTGCACGAATACCTGGAGTGCGACACGGAGTTCACCCGGGCCACCCTGAACGGCGTCCGCATGATGATCATGGGCGGCGGCGGCAGGTCCCAAGGCAGCCAGCGCACGAAGTACCTGCGCGACGCAGCAATCCTCAAAGACGGCCTGGCCAAAGAACCGAACAACACCCGCTACGCCTTCTACCTGGCCCAGAGCTGGCGCGACGCAGGCGAGCCGGCAAAGGCACTGGCGGCCTACGACCGTCGAGCAGCCATGGCGGGCTTCGCCGAGGAAGCCTTCTGCTCCCGCCTCTACGCGGCCCGCCTCGCCCAAACCCTGAAACGCCGCACACCGGAAATCATGACCCGCTACCTGGAGGCCCACGAGTTCCGCCCCACGCGAGCCGAACCCCTGGGCGAACTGGCCCACCTCTGCCGCACCCAAGGCGAACGCTGGCCCCTCGCCTACCTCTTCGCCCGCCGAGCGGCGGAACTCCCGCCCCCCGACGACATCCTCTTCGTCGAACACGCCTGGTACGACTGGAAAGCTCTCGACGAATGGGCGGTCGCGGCCTACTGGATCGGCGCCTACCGCGAGTCACTGGACGCCTGCGAGAAGCTCCTGGACGGCGGAGCGCTCCCCCCGGAGCACCGTGAACGAATCCTCGCCAATCGCGACTTCGCCCGCGCCAGGCTGGCCGTCGGCGCCCCCCGCCCCCAGCCGGCCTGAGAAAGGCGCACTTTGTTGCCAACTTGCGGGAGCCCGCCAGGGGAGTAACGTCGTTATTTAGTGCTCTGCGCAGGTGACGACCATGCCGTGCATTCACATGCAGATAGCACCTAAAACGCACCGCTCCCGAAAGTCACTCGCACCAACGGCCCCGGTGCCAATCCACCTCTGCCCGTGCTCACTAGCTGATGACGCACGGGTTTCGCACGCTCACAACAGGGTGGAACGTCATGCGACGCGTACTGCTTCTCATCCCGATGGCCCTCATCGGGATCATCGCATTCCTCGCGCCCAGCGCCTCTGCCGTCAGTCCGCACTTCGTGGGTACACCGACGGCCACACGCTCGGGCGACAGCCTTACGGTCTCCGGCAAAGAGGCCGGACTCGGCAACCAACAATCCGTCGACATACTGGTAACCGCGACCGCCGCCTGCATCAACCCCGGTGGTCACGGTCCGAATGCCGCCAACAAACAGAGTGTCGCCGGCGAAGGCCAATTCCCCGTGCAGAACGGCAAGGCCAACTTCTCGGTGACCCTGACAGCCACCTTCCAGCCTTCGTGCAGCCCTCCGATGACAGTTCAGTTCAGCAACGTCGTCGTCACTGACATCGGAAACGGCATCTCGGTCTCGCTGCGCGGCACCTTCTGACACTTCGTCAACTGAACGACCCGCGAGCACATGACTCGCGGGTCGCCCTCTTACTTCTTGACCGTGAACGGCAGCAACTTCTTGCCGGTCGGGCCGATTTGGATGTGGGTGTCCATCTGGGGGCAGACGCCGCAATCGAAGCACGGCGTCCAGCGGCAGTCCTCGACCTCGGTCTCGTCGAGGGCGTCCTGCCAGTCCTCCCAGAGCCAGTCCTTGTCCAGGCCCGAGTCCAGGTGGTCCCAGGGGAGGACTTCCTCGTAGGAGCGCTCGCGGGTGGTGTACCAGTCGACGTCGACGCCGAAGGGGGCCAGGGCCTTGTCGGCGCAGGCCATCCAGCGGTCGTAGGAGAAGTGCTCGCGCCAGCCGTCGAAGCGGCCGCCGTCGTCGTACACCGCGCGGATTACGGCGCCGATGCGGCGGTCGCCGCGGGACAGCAGGCCCTCCACGATGCCGGGCTTGCCGTCGTGGTAGCGGAAGCCGATGGAGCGGCCGTACTTCTTGTCGCCGCGGATCTTGTCGCGGAGCTTTTCGAGGCGCGCGTCCGTTTCCTCCGCGCTGAGCTGCGGGGCCCACTGGAAGGGGGTGTGGGGCTTGGGGACGAAGCCGCCGATCGAGACCGTGCAGCGGATGTCGTTCGAGCGCGACACCTCGCGGCCCTTCGCGATCACCTTCGTCGCCATGTCGGCGATCTGGAGGACGTCCTCGTCCGTCTCGGTCGGCAGGCCGCACATGAAGTACAGCTTCACCTGGCGCCAGCCGTTGCCGTAGGCGGTGGAGACCGTGCGGATCAGGTCGTCTTCCGAGACCATCTTGTTGATGACCTTGCGCATGCGCTCCGAGCCGCCCTCCGGCGCGAAGGTCAGGCCCGACCTACGGCCGTTGCGCGTCAGCTCGTTCGCCAGGTCCACGTTGAAGGCGTCCACGCGGGTGGAGGGGAGGGACAGGCCGATCTTGTCCTCCTCGTACCGGTCCGCCAGGCCCTTCGCCACCTCGCCGATCTCCGAGTGGTCCGCCGACGACAGCGACAGCAGGCCCACCTCCTCGAAGCCCGTCGCCTTCAGGCCCTTCTCGACCATCTCGCCGATGCCGGTGATCGAGCGCTCGCGCACCGGGCGGGTGATCATGCCCGCCTGGCAGAACCGGCAGCCTCGGGTGCAGCCGCGGAAGATCTCGACGGACATGCGCTCGTGGACTGTCTCGGCCAGCGGGACGAGAGGCTGCTTGGGGTACGGCCACTCGTCGAGGTCCATGACCGTGTGCTTCGACACGCGCCACGGGACGCCCGACTTGTTGGGGACCACGCGCGCGATACGGCCGTCGGGGAGGTACTCGACGTCATAGAACGCCGGGATGTACACCCCACCCGTCTTCGCCAGGCGGAAGAGGACCTCCTCGCGGCCGCCCGGCCGGCCCTCGGCCTTCCACTCCTTGATGATCCTCGTCATGTCCAGCACGGCCTGCTCGCCGTCGCCGATGATCGCCGCGTCGATGAAGTCCGCGATCGGCTCGGGGTTGAAGGCCGCGTGGCCGCCGGCCAGCACGATCGGGTCGTCGAGACCGCGGTCCTTGGACTCCAGCGGGATGCCCGCGAGGTCCAGCGCCGCCAGCATGTTGGTGTAGCCGAGCTCGGTGGAGAAGCTCAGGCCGAACACGTCGAAGTCGCGCACCGGGCGGTGGCTGTCCACCGTGAACTGCGGGACGCCGTGCTCCCGCATCAGGGCCTCCAGGTCCGGCCACACGCTGTAGGTGCGCTCGGCGAGGACGCCCTCCTGCTCGTTCAGGACCTCGTAGAGGATCATGACGCCCTGGTTGGGCAGCCCTACCTCGTAGGCGTCTGGGTACATGAGCGCCCAGCGGACATCGCAGCTCTCCCACGGCTTGACCGTGGAGTTGAGCTCTCCGCCCACGTACTGGATCGGCTTCTGCACGTGCGGGAGCAGGGCTTCGAGCTGCGGGAACACCGACGCAGCGACTTCGGCAGGCATCTCGCGTACCTTCATGAGCTGGACTGAACGGACAGGGGTGACCATCCAGCCTAACGCGAACGCGGCAGTGCCCCGGCACGCTCAGACTGTCGCCCGCTTCTTGATCTCCGTCCAGGCGCCCGGCAGCTGCGCCTCGTCGTCAGCCGCGCGGCGCTCCTCGCGGCCGTACAGCACCCCGTAGGTGAACGAGCTCTCCCCCGCCGACTGCGCGGTCCTGGCCAGCTCCCGCAGGGCCTCCCGGGTCATCACGCTGTCCTGGTGGTCGCCGAGCAGGTTCTGGAGGCTCTTCATCGACTTCAGCAGGGAGCGGGCGGGGTCGCCGAGGGCTGGTGCGGCGGCCTCGGCGGAGTACCGGGTCCGCTTGGCCTTCTTGCGCGCCTCGTGCAGGGCGAGGTCACGGTCATGACCCGGTGGGAGCCCGAGCGCCTGCTCGACCAGCTCCGACAGCTTCCCGAAGTCCTTTCCCACGGCCTTCCCGATCACCTTCTCCGGCTTCCCGGCGGCCGCCTTGAGCAGCGGCGGATCGGCCACCAGGGCGTCCAGCGTGCCCAGCAGCTCCAGATACCGCTTGCCGTCGAGTACGGCCATCAGGCGGCGCCGGGAGCCGCCGCTGCGGGCGTGGGACCAGGTGCGCAGCCTGGTGCGGACGGGGCCGGTCAGCAGGGTCCTGGGGAGTTCGTCGAGGGCCGCGGTGAGCCGCTCGGTCAGCACTTCCTGGTCCCGGTCGACGCCCAGCTCCCCGGCCAGCCACTTCAGCTCATCGCCGACCGGGTCGGTGACGGTGCGGTCGACGACCTTCCTGAACGACCGGAAGGCGCTGCGCATCCGCCGGGTGGCGACCCGCATCCGGTGCACGGAGTCGTACTCGTCGCGCCGTACGGCCGGGTCCAGCTCCACGATGGCGTCCCGCTGGGCGCGCAGATAGGCCAGGACATGGTCGCCGGCGGTGGCGAGGGGCGGGTCGGTCGGCTTTTCCTTCTTCCGCTTCTTCTTCGGGGCGAGGGCCGTCTCCGCGAGCGCCCTGGCCAGCTTCGAGGCCGCCGCCGAGGGCTGTACGCCCGCCTTGCGGAGCCGCTTGTCGATCTTGTCGAGAAAGGCGGGGTCGCCACCGTCGGCCAGCTCGACCTCGATCTCGGTCCACTGGGCGGCGGCACCGGTCCCGAGGCGCTCGGCGCGCACGGCGTCCACGCAGACCTCGGCGAGGAGCCGTCCGTCGGTGTCGACGAGATGGCGGACGTCGCGTTCGGAGCGCAACCGGACCAGGGGCAGCAGGGCGTTGTCGCGGACGCGGGAGCGGATCAGGCCGGTGAGGCTGCGGGGGACGGTGTCGGACAGCGGTGCGTGGATCTCGTCCCGGACATCCGCGGCGACGGGGAATTTCAGGTGCCAGCCCGCGTCGGACCCGCCGGTGCGGCGGCGCAGGGTGATCGAGGACGCGGCCAGCCGCTCGTCCTCGGTGTCGTAGTAGGTGGCGTCCAGTTGGGCGACGCCCTTGTCGATGACGGCCGCGACCCCGGCCACGCCGGTCAGGTCCGGCAGGCCGCTCTCGTCGGACTCGTACTTCCGCTCGATCTCGCGCTTCGTGTCCGCCATGACCCGAATCTAGTAGGAGTCATGGCGGTACAACAGGGCCTACTGGAGCCAAACCCCAGGGAAACAGGGGGTGACCGGCGGCTATGCGGACATCGGACGTTGCACCCGGATCGACTGGAGCAGTCCGACCGCCACCCACACCGAGAACATCGACGAGCCGCCGTAGGAGACGAAGGGCAGCGGCAGGCCGGTGACCGGCATGATGCCGAGCGTCATCCCGATGTTCTCGAAGGACTGGAAGGCGAACCAGGCCACGATTCCGGCCGCGACGATGGTGCCGTACAGCTCGGTCGTCTCGCGGGCGATCCGGCAGGCACGCCAGAGCAGGATGCCGAGCAGGACGATGATGAGCCCGCCGCCGACGAAGCCCAGCTCCTCCCCCGCCACCGTGAACACGAAGTCGGTCTGCTGCTCGGGCACGAACTGGCCGGTGGTCTGCGAGCCGTTGAACAGCCCCGATCCGGTGAGCCCGCCCGAACCGATCGCGATCCGCGCCTGGTTGGTGTTGTAGCCGACGCCCGCCGGGTCGAGGCTGGGGTTGGCGAAGGCGGCGAAGCGGGCGATCTGGTAGTCGTCCAGGATGTGCAGCTGCCACACGGCGATCGCACCCGTCGCGCCCGCCGCCAGCAGCCCGAACACCCAGCGGTTGGAGGCGCCGGAGGCCAGCAGCACGCCCAGCACGATGATCACCATCACCATGACCGAGCCGAGGTCGGGCATCAGCAGCACGATCAGTATCGGCACCGCGGCCAGGCCCAGGGCCTGGAGCACCGTGCGATGGTCGGGGTAGGGCTTGTCGCCCGCGTCCACTCTCGCCGCGAGCAGCATCGCCATGCCGAGGATGATCGTGACCTTCACGAACTCCGAGGGCTGGAGCGAGAAGCCGCCGCCGAGCACGATCCAGGAGTGCGCGCCGTTGACCGTCGAGCCGAGCGGGGTGAGCACCAGCAGGATCAGGAAGACCGAGGCGCCGTAGAGGATCGGGACCGCGGTGCGCAGGGTGCGGTGGCCGAGCCAGACGGTGCCGATCATCAGCGCGAAGCCGATGCCGGTGTTCAGCAGGTGCCGGAGCAGGAAGTAGTACTGGTCTCCCTGGTTGATCTCGGTGCGGTTCCGGGTCGCCGAGAACACCAGGACCGAACCGACCAGCGACAGCGCGATCGCCGCCAGCAGTATCGGCCAGTCCAGTCGGCGGGCGAGCGAGTCACGGGCGAGCAGCCGGGTCCAGCCCGCCCGCTCCGGCCCGTACCCCGAGACCTGGAAGCTGTTGGCGCCGGTCACGTCAGCCTCCTCGTACGCCGCCTGCGGCCCTGTCGGCGGCGGCGCGTCTCACGGTTCTCCGTCGTCGGTGTGCCCACCGTCGCCGCCTGCTGCTGCCCGTCCTCCTCGGGCAGGCCCTCCTGGCTGGCCCGCTGCTCCTTCGCCGGGTCCTTGGCGACCTTCGGGGAGAGGATCGACCCGTCCGCCTGGATCTTCGGCAGCTTCTTCTGCGGGGTCGGCAGCAGCGCGTTCTTCTTGCTGATGGCGCCGTCGTCGGAGACGCCGTACAGCGCGTCATAGATGTTGCGGACGGCGGGGCCGGAGGCGCCGGAGCCCGTACCACCCTGGGAGATCGTCATGACGATCGAGTAGTCCTTGGTGTACGTGGCGAACCAGGACGTCGTCTGCTTGCCGTAGACCTCGGCGGTACCGGTCTTGGCGTGCATCGGGATCTCGTCCTGGGGCCAGCCGCCGAACCGCCAGGCGGCGGTACCGCGGGTGGCGACGCCGGCCAGGGCGTCGTCCATCTGGGCCAGGGTCTGCTTGCTGACCGGCAGCTTGCCGTGCGACTCGGGCTTGATCTCCGAGACCTGCCGGCCATCGGCGCTGACGATCGCCTTGCCGACCGTCGGGTCGTACAGGGTGCCGCCGTTGGAGATGGCCGCGTAGATGGTGGCCATCTGGATCGGGGTCACCAGGGTGTCGCCCTGGCCGATGGAGTAGTTGATCTCGTCACCGGCGCGCATCTTGTTGCCTTCGAGGCAGTTCTCGTAGGCGATCTGCTCCACGTAGGAGCCGCCCTTCTTGCCGGTCTTGCACCAGGCGTCCTTGTTGGCCTTCCAGTAGGACTCCTTCCACTGGCGGTCGGGGACCCGGCCGGTGACCTCGTTGGGCAGGTCGATGCCGGTCTCCGCGCCGAGGCCGAACTGGTGGGCGGCCTTGTAGAACCAGTCCTTCGGCTGGCCCTTCTTGGGGTTGATGCCGCCGTCCTTCTTCCACTCGTTGTGCGCGAGGGAGTAGTAGACGGTGTCGCAGGAGACCTCCAGGGCGCGGCCGAGACCGATCGGGCCGTGGTTCTGCGACTCGAAGTTTTTGAAGACCTGGCCGCCGACGGAGTACGAGCTGGAGCAGTTGTAGCGGCCGTCGAAGTCGTAGCCGGCGTTGACCGCGGCGGCCGTGGAGACCACCTTGAAGATCGAGCCGGGCGCTGCCTGACCCTGTATGGCGCGGTTCAGCAGCGGGTAGTTGGAGGACTTGCCGGTGAGCTTCTTGTAGTCCTTGGCAGAGATGCCGCCCACCCAGGCGTTCGGGTCGTAGTTCGGGTTGGAGGCCATGGCGACGATCCGGCCGGTCTTGGCCTCCATCACCACGACCGCACCCGCGTCGGCCTTGTACCGCTGCTGGGTGTTGCGGTCCCATTCGGTGCGGGCCGTCTTCATCGCCTCGTTCAGCTCGTACTCGGCGACCCGCTGGACGCGGGCGTCGATGCTGGTGACGAGGTTGGAGCCGGGCTGGGCGGCGTCCGCCTCGGCCTGGCCGATGACCCGGCCGAGGTTGTCCACCTCGTAGCGGGTGACGCCGGCCTTGCCGCGCAGTTCCTTGTCGTACTGGCGCTCCAGGCCGGAGCGGCCGACCTGGTCGGAGCGGAGGTACGGCGACTCGGTGTCCTGGGCCTTGGTGATCTCCTCGTCGGTGACCGGGGAGAGATAGCCGAGGACCTGGGCGGTGTTGGAGCCGCCGGGGCCCACATAGCGCCGGACGGCCTGGGGTTCGGCGGTGATGCCGGGGAAGTCCTCGGCGCGCTCGCGGATCTGGAGGGCCTGCTTGGCGGTGGCCTCGTCGGTGATGGGGATCGGCTGGTACGGCGAGCCGTTCCAGCAGGGCTGGGGGGTCTCGGCGTCACAGAGCCGGACCTTCTCCATCACTTCCTTGGGCTTCATCTGGAGGACACCGGCCAGCTTGGTGAGGACGGACTTGCCGTCGTCCTTCATCTTCAGCAGGTCGGTGCGGGAGGCGGAGACGACCAGCCGCGTCTCGTTGTCGGCCAGTGGCACTCCGCGGGCGTCCAGGATCGAGCCGCGCACGGCCGGGTCGACGACCTGCTGGACGTGGTTGCCGGAGGCCTCCTTGGCGTAGGCGTCGCCCTCCCGGATCTGGAGGTACCACAGCCGCCCGCCGAGGGTGCCGAGGAGGGACAGGACGAGGATCTGGATCACGACGAGTCGGATCTGGACCCTTGGGGTCCGCCCGGTCTCGGGGATGTTGGTCACTGCGGCTGCCGCCCCCTCTCAGTGCGCCGACGTGTGTGCGCGTACGAATGATGAACGGCCGACCTGTGAGCCGTCGTTCCGCCCCCGGGAACTCGTTCGAGTGAACTGACGTGCCCTCACAGCCGCTTGACCCCCTTGATGCGTCCGGCGCGCGCGGTACGCGCCCGCGCCGCCTTCACCTTCAGCCCGCCGAGACCGCCGCGGCCGCCGAGCCCGCCGCGCTGACCGCCGAGTCCACCGCGCTGGCTGCCGATGCGCAGTCCGGTGCCGCCGGAGAGCCAGCCGCTGGAGATGTCGGACTTCTTCCCCGAGGAGTTGGTCTCGGCCAGTGGGTCGTTCTCCGCGCGCCGGGCCAGCGCCATGATCCCGGGGACCACGAACGGCGCGAGCAGCAGGTCGTAGAGCGCGGCCGTGAACAGCAGGCCGGTGAGGCCGACATGGCGGGCGGCGGTGTCGCCGACGAGGGCGCCGACTCCGGCGTAGAGCAGAGTGGAGCCGAGAGCCGCGGCGACCACCACGACCATGGGTCCGGTGGCCGACTTCAACTGGCCGTTCTCCGGCTTGATGAGGCCGGCGAGGTAGCCGATGACACAGAGCACCAGGGCGTAGCGGCCGGCGGCGTGGTCGGCGGGTGGGGCGAGGTCGGCGAGCAGGCCCGCGCCGAAGCCGATGAGGGCGCCGCCGACATGGCCGTAGACCATGGCGAGGCCCAGGACGGTCAGCAGGAGCAGGTCGGGGACGGCGCCCGGGAGGTGCAATCGGGCCAGGACGCTGACCTGGAGGACCAGGGCGACGACGACGAGCGAGGAGGAGAGCAGGATCCGGTTGACGCGCATGGGGCTTCAGCTCCTACTGCTCTTCTTGGTACTGGCCGTCGACGGGCGGCTGGCCGGACGGGGTGACGGTGACCGTCACGGTCGGGGTGGGGGTCGGCTTGGGCTTGGCGGGGAGCACCGTGTCGCGTGGGTCCTTCTTCGGGGCCTCGACGACGACGCCGACGATGTCGAGCTTGGTGAAGCTGACGTAGGGCGTGACGTAGAGGGTGCGGGTGAGGTCGCCGCCGGAGGGGTCGACGCGGCTCACCACGCCGACCGGGACGCCGGGCACGAAGGGCTTGTCGGCCTGCGAGCCGAAGGTGACCAGACGGTCGCCCTTCTTGATCTGCGCCTTGCCGTTGAGGAGTTCGACGCGCAGCGGGCCGTCGCCCTGTCCTGAGGCGAAGCCGAGTTCGTCGTTGCCCTCCATGCGGGTGCCGACGGTGAAGTCGGGGTCGCTGGCGAGCAGTACGGTCGCGGTGTTGGGGCCGACGGTGGTGACCCGGCCGACCAGGCCGTCGCCGTTGAGGACGGTCATGTCGCGCTTGAGCCCGTCGTTGGCACCGGCGTCGATGGTGATGGTCCAGGAGAAGCCCTGGGCCGCTCCTATCGCGATGACCTCCGCGCCCTTGATGCCGTACTGGCCCTCGCCCGCGATTTTCAGCATCTTGTCGAGCTGCTTGAGTCTGCTGCGGTTGCGGTCGTCGCTGCCGAGCTTCGCCTTGAGGGCCGCGTTCTCCTTCTCCAGCTCGGCGATCCGGTCATGGCGTTCGCCGGAGTCACGGATCGCGGAGACCGCGTTGCCGACGGGATCGACCGCGGCCGAGACGCCGTCCTCGATCGGGCCGAACACGGTGGCCGCCGCCTGGCGGGCACCGTCGACCGGGGAGTCCTCCCCGCCGCGGATGTCCACCGTGATCAGCGCGAACGCGATGGCGATCAGCAGCACCAGGAGCAGCCGGCTCTCTCGTGTGTCCCTCACGTGCGGCGGCCGTGCCCTTCCTCATAGGAATGCTTCGACATAGGAATTCTTCGAGCCCCAGGGAAACCCGAGGGGCTGCTTTTGGGAGCTTATGCCTCTATATCAACGATCCGCCGTACGAGAGGAGATCGTCTCGTACGGCGGAATCGAAGAGTTACGTCATCTGCGGGGCTGGGCGTCCAGGACCTGCTGGAGCGCCTCGAACTCCTCGACGCACTTGCCGGAGCCGAGCGCCACGCTGTCCAGCGGATCCTCGGCGATGTGGATCGGCATGCCGGTCTCCCGGCGCAGCCGCTCGTCGAGGCCGCGCAGCAGGGCGCCGCCGCCGGTCAGGACGATGCCGCGGTCCATGATGTCGCCGGACAGCTCAGGCGGGCACTTGTCGAGGGTCGTCTTGACCGCGTCGACAATGGCGTTGACGGGCTCCTCGATCGCCTTGCGGACTTCGGCGGCGGAGATGACGACGGTCTTGGGCAGCCCGGAGACGAGGTCCCGGCCGCGGATTTCGGTGTGTTCGTCAGCATCGAGGTCGTACGCCGAACCGATCGTGATCTTGATCTGCTCGGCCGTGCGCTCACCCAGCAGGAGCGAGTACTCCTTCTTGATGTGCTGGATGATCGCGTTGTCCAGTTCGTCGCCCGCGACGCGGATGGACTGGGCGGTGACGATGCCGCCGAGGGAGATGACCGCGACCTCCGTGGTGCCGCCGCCGATGTCGACCACCATGTTGCCCGTGGCCTCGTGGACCGGCAGGCCGGAGCCGATGGCCGCGGCCATGGGCTCCTCGATGATGTGCACCTGACGGGCGCCGGCCTGGGACGACGCCTCGATGACGGCGCGGCGCTCGACGCCGGTGATGCCCGAGGGCACACAGACGACGACCCGCGGACGAGCCAGATACCGCCGCTTGTGGATCTTCAGGATGAAGTAGCGGAGCATCCGCTCGGTGATCTCGAAGTCGGCGATCACGCCGTCCTTCAGCGGACGTACGGCAACGATGTTGCCGGGCGTGCGCCCGATCATCTTCTTCGCTTCGGCGCCGACCGCGAGGATGCCACCGGTGTTGGTGTTGATCGCGACGACGGACGGCTCATTGAGTACGATCCCGCGACCCCTGACGTACACCAGCGTGTTGGCGGTCCCGAGGTCGACAGCCATGTCACGGCCGATGAACGACATTGAGTTCCCCATCAGGATTCGTCTGGCCTTCCTGGGAGCTTTTGAGGGCATTTCAGGTCGGCGAAGTGGGTGCTGTGACGTGAAGGCTTCCATCGTAGACGCGCCTTCGCGAACACGGCGTGAGGGTCCTTCGCCATTGTCAGCAGATGATGTGCGGGTCCGCTCCTGGAGACGAGCGTTCGGGGACTCTCGTTCCCCCATACGCCCCGCATATGCCAGAAAGTCCGGGGGCGTTGCCCCCGGGCTCTCTGACCTGCTGCTTGTGGCGCTGCGGCTCAGGCGCGGCCGGGGAAGAAGATCTTCACCTCGCGTTCAGCGGACTCCTCGGAGTCCGAGGCGTGGATGAGGTTCTCCCGGACGATCACGCCGTAGTCGCCGCGGATGGAGCCCGGCGCGGCGGCGATCGGGTCGGTCGGACCGGCGAGCGCCCGCACACCCTCGATGACCCGCTCGCCCTCGACGATCAGCGCGACGACCGGGCCGGAGGACATGAACTCGACCAGCGGCTCGTAGAACGGCTTGCCCTTGTGCTCGCCGTAGTGCTGCTCCAGGGTCTCCTGGTCCAGGGAACGCAGTTCCAGCGCGGTGATCTGCCAGCCCGCCTTGCGCTCGATGCGGCTGATGATCTCGCCGGTCAGGCCACGACGGACGGCGTCGGGCTTGAGCAGGACGAGGGTGCGCTGGGTCACGACGGGCTCCTTAGTGCGTCAAGGGTGTGCGGGAAGACGAAGGTTACCCGGCGTGTCCGGGCACCTGTCACGCAGCGTCAGGTGTAGAGGCGTCGGCCTGCGCCGCGAATCTCGCCTTCGCCTCGTCGACCTTCCGGCCGTAGTGCACGGACGCCCACCACAGGGCCGCGAAGACCACGCCGAGCACGAACATCGTCGGGACGACGAAGCCGGAGGCGATCAGCACGACCTGGAGCACCCAGCCGAGGGCGATGCCGCCGGGCCGGGTGACAAGACCGCACAGCAGCAGGCACAGGAACATCGCGATCCCGCTGACCGTCCACACCGTCCCCATGGACAGATCCGGATCCTTCATGGCGACCAGACCGGCGAAGCCGATCACGAAGAACTCGCCGATCAGGGTCGACGCGCAGAGCGTACGCATGCTTGAAAACCTCAGCCCTTCCCGAGCAGCAGTCGTGCCTCGCCGACCGTGATGACGGAACCGGTGACGAGCACCCCGCCGCCGGTGAACTCACCCTCCTCCTCGGCCAGCGTGATCGCGGCCTCCAGGGCGTCCGGCAGCCGCGGCTCGACCTGCACCCGCTCCTCGCCGAACACCTCCACGGCGATCGCGGCCAGTTCGTCGACGTCCATCGCGCGATGGCTGGAGTTCTGGGTGATGACGACCTCGGCGAAGAGCGGCTCGAAGGCCTCCAGCAGCCCTCGTACGTTCTTGTCGCCGCTGGCCCCGACCACGCCGATCAGCCGGCTGAAGTCGAAGGCCTCGCCGACCGCCTCGGCGGTCACCCGGGCGCCCGCCGGGTTGTGCGCGGCGTCCAGCACGACGGTCGGCGACCGGCGTACGACCTCCATGCGGCCCGGCGAGGCGACGGCCGCGAAGGCCTTGCGGACGGTGTCGATGTCCAGCGGCTCGGCGCGCACGGCACCGACGCCGAAGAACGCCTCCACGGCGGCCAGCGCCACGGCGGCGTTGTGCGCCTGGTGGGCGCCGTGCAGCGGGAGGTAGATCTCCGGGTACTCCCCGCCGAGGCCGCGCAGGGTGGCCAGTTGTCCGCCGACGGCGACCTGCCGGGACACCACCCCGAACTCCAGCCCTTCGCGGGCGACGGTCGCGTCGACCTCCACGGCCTTCTTCAGCAGCACCTGCGCCGCGTCCACCGGTTGCTGGGCCAGGATGACGGTCGCGTCCTGCTTGACGATGCCGGCCTTCTCGGCGGCGATCTCGGCGGGCGTCTCACCGAGCCGGTCGGTGTGGTCCAGGTCGATGGGGGTGACGACGGCGACGTCACCGTCGATGACGTTGGTGGCGTCCCAGGAGCCGCCCATGCCGACCTCCACGACGGCCACGTCGACGGGCGCGTCGGCGAAGGCGGCGTAGGCCATGCCGGTCAGCACCTCGAAGAAGGACAGCCGGTACTCCTGCGCCGCGTCGACCATCTCGATGTACGGCTTGATGTCGTTGTACGTCTCGATGAACCGCTCGGCGGAGATCGCGGCGCCGTCCAGGCTGATCCGCTCGGTGACGGACTGGACGTGCGGGGAGGTGTATCGGCCGGTCCGCAGCTCGAAGGCGCCGAGCAGGGCCTCGATCATGCGGGCCGTGGTGGTCTTGCCGTTCGTGCCGGTGATGTGGATCGAGGGGTACGAGCGCTGCGGCTCGCCCAGCACGTCCATCAGCGCGGCGATACGGCTGACGGAGGGCTCCAGCTTGGTCTCGCCCCACCGAGTGGCGAGCTCCGCTTCGACTTCGCGCAGGGCCTTGTCGACCTCGGGGTCCTCGGGGCGCGTGGGTACGTCCGCGCTCGGGGCTCCGCCCTGGGTGCGGAGGGTACGGCTGCCGGCCTCGATGACCGCGAGATCGGGGTCGCGGTCGGTCTCTTCCGCGATGATCTCGTCGAAGGGGTCGCTTTCACTCACGGGGTCAGTCTACGGAGGCCGACTGACATACGTAGGCCAAGGCCCCCGGAGCCGACAGCTCCGGGGGCCTACGGACACGTGACTGCCTATGCCTCCGGCAGCCTGTCCAGCTGGGCCTGGATTCGGGCGATGTCCTCGTCCGCCTTCGTCAGGCGGCCGCGGATCTTGTCCACGACGTTATCCGGGGCCTTCGCCAGGAACGCCTCGTTGCCGAGCTTGGCCGTGGCCTGGGCCTTCTCCTTCTCCGCGGCGGCGAGGTCCTTCGCGAGGCGCTTGCGCTCCGCGGCGACATCGATCGTGCCGGAGAGGTCGAGGGCGACCTCCGCGCCCGCGACCGGGAGGGTCGCCGTGGCCGTGAAGGCGTCGCCCTCGGGCTGGAGGCGCAGGAGCTGCCGGATGGCGGCCTCGTGCGGCGCCAGGGCCGTGCCGTCCAGGGTCAGGCGGGCCGGGACCCGCTGGCCGGGCTGGAGGCCCTGGTCGGCGCGGAAGCGGCGGACCTCGGTGATGACGGACTGGAGGCTCTCGATCTCCCGCTCGGCCGCCTGGTCCCGGAAGCCGCTGTCCTTCGGCCACTCGGCGATGACGAGCGACTCGCCGCCGGTGAGGGTCGTCCACAGGGTCTCGGTGACGAACGGGACGATCGGGTGCAGCAGCTTCAGCGTGACGTCGAGGACCTCGCCGAGGACCCGCTGGGAGACCTCGGCCGGCTCGCCGCCCGCCTGGAAGGTGGTCTTGGACAGCTCGACGTACCAGTCGAAGACCTCGTCCCAGGCGAAGTGGAACAACGCGTCGGAGAGCTTCGCGAACTGGAAGTCCTCGTAGAGCGCGTCCACTTCGGCGACGACGGAGTTCAGGCGGGAGAGGATCCAGCGGTCGGTCGCCGACATGCGCGAGGCGTCCGGGAGTTCGCCCTCGACCGTCGCGCCGTTCATCAGCGCGAAGCGGGTGGCGTTCCAGATCTTGTTGGCGAAGTTGCGGGAGCCCTGGACCCAGTCCTCGCCGATCGGGACGTCGACGCCCGGGTTGGCACCACGCGCGAGCGTGAACCGGAGCGCGTCGCTGCCGTACTTGTCCATCCAGTCCAGCGGATTGACCGCGTTCCCGAAGGACTTCGACATCTTCTTGCCGAACTGGTCGCGGACCATGCCGTGCAGGGCGATGGTGTGGAACGGCGGGGTGCCGTCCATCGCGTACAGGCCGAACATCATCATCCGGGCGACCCAGAAGAAGAGGATGTCGTAGCCGGTGACCAGGACGGAGTTCGGGTAGAACTTCGCGAGCGACTCGGTCTGTTCGGGCCAGCCGAGGGTGGAGAAGGGCCACAGGCCGGAGGAGAACCAGGTGTCGAGGACGTCGGTGTCCTGGTGCCAGCCCTCACCGGTCGGGGCCTCGTCGTCGGGCCCGACACAGACGACTTCACCATTGGGCCCGTACCAGACGGGAATCCGGTGACCCCACCACAACTGCCGCGAAATGCACCAGTCGTGGAGGTTGTCGACCCAGTCGAAGTACCGCTTCTCCATCTCCTGCGGATGGATCTTGACGCGGCCGTCGCGGACGGCGTCACCGGCGGCCTTCGCCAGCGGACCGACCTTGACCCACCACTGCATGGACAGCCGGGGCTCGATGGTGGTCTTGCAGCGCGAGCAGTGCCCGACGGAGTGGACGTAGGGCCGCTTCTCGGTGACGATCCGGCCCTCGGCGCGCAGGGCAGCGACGATCGCGGAGCGCGCTTCGAGCCGGTCCAGGCCCTGGAAGGGGCCGTGGGCGGTGATGACGGCGTGCTCGTCCATGATCGCGATGGCCGGCAGGTCGTGCCGCTGGCCGATCTCGAAGTCGTTCGGGTCGTGCGCCGGGGTCACCTTGACGGCGCCGGTGCCGAATTCGGGGTCGACGTGCTCGTCGGCGACGACCGGGATGGAACGGTCGGTGAGGGGCAGGCGGATGAGCTTGCCGACGAGGTGCTTGTACCGCTCGTCCTCGGGGTGAACGGCGACGGCGGTGTCACCGAGCATGGTCTCGGCACGGGTTGTGGCGACGACGATGGTGTCGTCGCCCTCGCCGTACTTCATGGAGACGAGCTCGCCGTCGTCGTCCTGGTACTCGACCTCGATGTCGGAGATGGCGGTGAGGCACCGCGGGCACCAGTTGATGATGCGCTCGGCGCGGTAGATCAGCTCATCGTCGTAGAGCCGCTTGAAGATGGTCTGAACGGCCTGCGAGAGCCCTTCGTCCATGGTGAAGCGCTCACGAGACCAGGCGACACCGTCGCCCAGGCGCCGCATCTGCCCGGAGATCTGCCCGCCGGACTCGCCCTTCCACTGCCAGACGCGCTCGACGAAGGCTTCCCGCCCGAGATCGTGCCGGGACTTGCCCTCCTTGCCCAGCTCGCGCTCGACGACGTTCTGGGTGGCGATACCGGCGTGGTCCATGCCGGGCTGCCAGAGCGTCTCGTACCCCTGCATGCGCTTACGCCGCGTGAGGGCGTCGATGAGGGTGTGCTCGAAGGCGTGCCCGAGGTGCAGGCTGCCGGTGACATTCGGCGGCGGGATGACGATGGTGTACGGGGCCTTGTCACTCTTCTCGTCGGCCTCGAAGTAACCGCGCTCTACCCAGCGCTCGTACAGCGGCCCCTCTACATCGGCCGGCGCGTACTGGGTCGGCAGTTCGGTGTTGGGCGCTGGTGGCTGCTGCTGAGCGTTCTCGGTCACGGGCTCAGTTTAGGGGTGTCGCGGGGCTGTCCCGAAACGCCTTTGTTCTGTAACGGTGCGCCCCCCGATGCAACGCGCGCCCCCTGTCTGGTCCAGGATGTCAGGACCACATAAGCATCTGGAGGGGAACCCAGTAATGAGCTACAACCAGCCGGGCCCGTACGGCGGGCAGCCCCAGCAGCCCGGACCGTACGGCCAGCCGGGCCCGTACGGCCAACAGCCGCAGGCCCCCCAGCCCGGCTACGGCTACCCCCAGCAGCCGGCCCAGCCCCAGCCGGGCTACGGCTACCCCCAGCAGGGCGGCGTCCCACCGCAGCAGCCCCCGTACGGCCAGCAGCAGCCGTACGGCGGCGCCCCGATGCCCCCGGCCCCGGGCGGCGGCAAGAAGAAGACCGGGATCATCCTGGGCGCGGTGGCGGTCGTGGCGGCCATCGGTGTGGGCGTGTACTTCGTGATCGGTGGTGGCGGCGGCGCCGGCGGCGTCGAGGACGACGGTCCGCACAAGCTGACGACGCCGGCGACGGTGCTCGACGAGTACAAGAAGTCCGAGAGTGGCGGCGACACCATGACGGAAGAGGACTTGGCGGACGCCGAGAAGTGGGGTGTGCACGACCCCAAGGACGTCAGCGCCGGGTACTCGTCCGGGGACGAGGACAATCCGCTGAGCCAGAAGGGGCTCAACTTCAGCGGTGTCTACGGCACGATCGACGACCCCGAGAAGACCGTCGACGCGATGTTCGCTCACATGAAGGAAGAGAGCGAGAAGGACGCCGAGAACGAGGACGTCTCCCTGGTCGGCGAGCCGAAGGCGTACGAGCCGGCTTCGCTGAAGGGCGCGGTGCTCAAGTGCCAGCAGGCCTCGGCACCCACCGGCACAAGCAGCGCGGGCCCGAAGGACGTGACGCTCACCATCTGCATCTGGGGCGACCACAGCACCCTCGGAGTTGTCATGCCGATGGACTTCGCCAACCTCGCGGCCGGCCGGAGCAGTGACGCGGCCGCCGACGCGGAACTGACCGCCAAGCTCCGCAACGAGGTCCGCGTCAAGGCCTGAGGCCCTGCTCGGCACACACGACAAGAGGCGGCTCGGAACCTCGAGCCGCCTCTCTCAGGTCTTACCGCTTACGTCAACGACACTGACCAAGCGCTGACATCAGGCCCGAAGGCAGGCCTTACCCGAGACACTCGACGCCACGTTGAGGTTGGCAAGGCCGACCAGGCACTTCGGGTTGGCCGTCTTCCCGATCCCCGTGAAGATCACCCCGTGGCTGCATGCTGCCCTGACCTTGGGGCCGACCGTATAGCCATGGCTGCCCACGTACTCCGTACACGCAATCTGATCCGCACTCGCGGTCGTTGCGGTGAGCAGCGGCATGACCCCTGCAACCGCCACCACTCCCACGACCGACAGCATCCGCTTCGCCGTGCCACGCCTCACTGTGAATCCTCCCGTTTTCTTCGCCACCCATGGATCGAACAGCCATTCGTTGGTCGGGATTCATGAGATCACGAGGGCGAAGAGGTAAGGCATCTGCACCGTGAAGCTGGCCTGATCGTTCCACCGGTCGACGCGAAAGAGACGAACTCAAATGCCAGAAGGGGCGCCCTGCGGTAGTCGCCGGACGCCCCTGCGGAACTCTCAGATACTGCCTACGCCGTCTTCTGCTCCCCCGGCCCCCGCCCGTTCCGCGCGTCGCGGGGGATCAGGGTCGGGTTGACGTTGGAGTGGACGACGTCTGCTGTGATGACTACTCGGGCCACGTCGTTTCGGGACGGGACCTCGTACATCACGGACATGAGGACTTCCTCCATGATGGCGCGGAGGCCTCGGGCGCCGGTCTGGCGGAGGATGGCCTGGTCGGCGATGGCCTCCAGGGCCTCTCGTTCGAAGTCCAGTTCCACGCCGTCGAGTTCGAAGAGGCGCTGGTATTGCTTCACCAACGCGTTGCGGGGTTCGACCAGGATCTGGAGCAGGGCCTCGCGGTCCAGGTTGTGGACCGACGTGATGACGGGCAGACGGCCGATGAACTCCGGGATCATCCCGAATTTCACCAGGTCCTCCGGCATGACGTCCTCGAACTGGTCCTTGGCCTCCAGCTCGCGCTTCGAGCGGATCGTCGCGCCGAAGCCGATGCCCTTGGCACCGGCCCGGGACTCGATGATCTTCTCCAGGCCCGCGAAGGCGCCGCCCACGATGAACAGGACGTTCGTCGTGTCGATCTGGATGAACTCCTGGTGGGGGTGCTTGCGGCCGCCCTGGGGCGGGACCGAGGCCGTGGTGCCCTCCAGGATCTTCAGCAGGGCCTGCTGGACGCCCTCGCCCGACACGTCGCGGGTGATGGAAGGGTTTTCACTCTTCCTCGCGACCTTGTCGATCTCGTCGATGTAGATGATCCCGGTCTCGGCCTTCTTGACGTCGTAGTCCGCCGCCTGGATCAGCTTCAGGAGGATGTTCTCCACGTCCTCGCCCACATAGCCCGCCTCCGTCAGCGCCGTCGCGTCGGCGATCGCGAAGGGGACGTTCAGCATGCGCGCCAGGGTCTGGGCGAGGAGGGTCTTGCCGGAGCCCGTGGGGCCCAGCAGCAGGATGTTGGACTTCGCCAACTCGATCGCGTCGTCACGGCCGTTGGCGCCGCCGTTCTCACCGGCCTGGACGCGCTTGTAGTGGTTGTACACCGCGACCGAAAGGGCCTTCTTGGCGGCCTCCTGGCCCACCACGTAGCCCTCGAGGAACTCGTAGATCTCGCGGGGCTTCGGGAGCTCCTCCCAACGCACCTCGCTGGTCTCCGCGAGCTCTTCCTCGATGATCTCGTTGCAGAGATCGATGCACTCGTCGCAGATGTACACACCGGGCCCTGCGATGAGCTTCTTGACCTGCTTCTGGCTCTTGCCGCAGAACGAGCACTTGAGCAGATCGCCGCCGTCACCGATGCGTGCCACGGTGTGCTTCCCCTTCGCCTGGGAGACGCCTAGGTCCAGCGGCTCCTGGTGCTGCCTTATTCCGACGGTACCTTGCCGGGGGCCTCGTTCGGGCCCCCCTTGGCACGGTTCACTTTGTCGTGCACCGCGCCAAGGAGCGCCCGACGATACAGCCTCCGGGTCAGCGCACGGCCTCGTTGTTCATCTTCCGGGTGGAGATGATCTGGTCGATCAGGCCGTACGAGAGCGCTTCCTCGGCCGTGAGGATCTTGTCGCGCTCGATGTCCTCGCGGATCTTCTCGATCGGCGTGGTGGAGTGCTTGGCCAGCATCTCCTCCAGCTGCGCGCGCATCCGGAGGATTTCGTTCGCGGCGATTTCGAGGTCCGAGACCTGGCCCCGGCCCGTCTCGCTGTACGGCTGGTGGATCAGGACCCGGGCGTTGGGCAGCGCCATGCGCTTGCCGGGCGTACCGGCGGCCAGCAGGATCGCGGCGGCGGAGGCCGCCTGGCCCATGCAGACCGTCTGGATGTCCGGCTTCACGAACTGCATCGTGTCGTAGATGGCCGTCAGCGCCGTGAAGGAGCCGCCAGGGCTGTTGATGTAGACCGAGATGTCCCGGTCGGGGTCCATCGACTCCAGGCACAGCAGCTGCGCCATGACGTCGTTGGCCGAGGCGTCGTCGATCTGGACGCCGAGGAAGATCACCCGCTCCTCGAAGAGCTTCGCGTACGGGTCGTACTCGCGGATGCCCTGCGAGGTGCGCTCCACGAAGCGCGGGATGACGTAACGGGACTCGGCGGTCGGGCCCGTGTACTCGGCGCGGGTGCGGTCGTAGAGGCCGCTGCCGGGGAAGTCGTTCACTGTCTGTCTCCTAGGGGCTGAGGCGGTCGGCTGGGGGCTGTGCTGGGGCCTCAGGCCCCGGTGCCGCCGCCGCCCGGCATGTTGGCGGCCGTGGTGATGACGTCGTCGATCAGGCCGTACTCCTTGGCCTCGTCGGCGTCGAACCAGCGGTCGCGGTCGGAGTCGCGAGTGATCTGCTCGAACGACTGTCCGGTGTGCTGGGACGTGAGCTCCGCCATGCGCTTCTTGGTGTGCAGCAGCCGCTCGGCGTGGATCTTGATGTCCGACGCGGAACCGGCCAGGCCGGCCGACGGCTGGTGGATCAGGATCTCGGCATTCGGGAGCGCGAAGCGCTTGCCCGGGGTACCCGCGCTGAGCAGGAACTGGCCCATCGAGGCGGCGAGGCCCATGGCGATGGTCACCACGTCGTTCTTGATGTACTGCATGGTGTCGTAGATCGCCATGCCGGCCGTGATCGAGCCGCCGGGGCTGTTGATGTAGAGGTAAATGTCCTTGTCCGGGTCCGCGGCAAGGAGCAGAAGCTGCGCGGTGATCTTGTTCGCGATGTCGTCGTCGACCGGCTGGCCGAGGAAGATGATCCGCTCGTTGAGCAGCCGGTTGTAGACCTGGTCACCGAGGCCACCACCGATGGAAGGCTCGCCGGCGGCGGAGGGCATCAGATTCGTCACGTATCCACCTGCTCGTCTTACGACGGCGCCGGGCCGTCTCACGTTTCCCTAGCGGGGCTGGAGCCGATTCGGGGACTCCCCTGCCCTCTTATTCATGGACCCTAACGCGCTGGTCCCTTCGGGGAATCCCGGAGCGGGGAGTGTTCGCCGGGGGCGTAGCGCAGTGGTGACAATTGGTATGCGGGCGGCTGCGGGTCGTCTGTGGCTGGTCGCGCCCACGCGGCGGAGCCGCATATCGAACACAGCCCCGCGCCCCTAGGGACGTACGCCTGCCCCGAGCCAGGAAAGGGCCCTGGGGAATCGCTCCCCAGGGCCCTTCCTACGGCGTTACTGGCGCCGAAGGCTTGATGCTCAGCCCTCGGACTTCTCCTCGGCGTCGGCCTCAGTGGCGTCGGCCTCGGTGGCCTCCGCGGCGACCTCGGTGGCCGTCTCGACCTCGTCCTCGTCGTCGAGGTCGATGACCTCGCCGTTGGTGTCCTTGACCGTGGCCTTCTCGACCACGACGGCCAGGGCCTTGCCGCGGGCGACCTCGCCGACCAGGAGCGGAACCTGGCCGCCCTCGACGACCGCCTGGGCGAACTGGTCGGGGGACATGCCGGAGGAGGCCGCACGCCGCATGAGGTGCTCGGTGAGCTCCTCCTGGTTGACGTTGAGCTTCTCCTGCTTGACCAGCTCGTCGAGGACGAACTGGGTCTTGATGCCCTTGACCGCGGCTTCCTTGGTCTCGGCGTCGAACTCTTCCTCGGTCTTGCCCTGGATCTCCAGGTACTTCGCGAGGTCGAGGCCCATCTGGCCGAGCTGGTGGTGCTCCAGGTTGTGCTTGCGGGTGTTGATCTCGTCCTCGAGCAGCTTCTCGGGGACGGGCACCTCGACGAGCTCCAGCAGCTTCTCCAGGACGCGCTCCTGCGCCTGCGTGGCCTGGTCGTACTGCTTCATGTTGGTGAGGCGCTTGAGGCTGTCCGCCTTCAGCTCCTCCAGGGTGTCGAACTCCGAGGCGAGCTGCGCGAAGTCGTCGTCCAGCTCGGGCAGTTCGCGCGCGGCGACCTGGGTGACCTTGACGGTGACCTCGGCCTCCTTGCCGGCCGCGGAGCCGCCCTTGAGCTCGGAGGTGAAGGTGGCCTCGCCACCGGCCTCCACGCCCTTCACGGCGTCGTCGATGCCGTCCAGCAGCTCGCCGGAGCCGATGGTGTAGGAGACGCCGCTGGCGATGCCGTCCTCCAGCACCTCGCCGTCGACCTTGGCCTCCAGGTCGATCGTGACGACGTCGCCGTCCTCGGCGGCGCGCTCGACGGGGGACGTCGAGGCGAAGCGCTCGCGGAGCTGCTCGACCGACTTGTCGACGTCCTCGTCGGTGACCTCGATGGCGTCGACCTCGACCTCGATGCCGGAGTAGTCCGGGATCTCGATGGTCGGGCGGACGTCGACCTCGGCGGTGAAGTTCAGCGTCTCGCCGTCCTTCAGCTCGGTGATGTCGACCTCGGGCTGGCCCAGGACGTTGAGCTCGGCCTCGTTGACCGCCTCCGTGTAGAACTTCGGAAGCGCGTCGTTGACGGCCTCCTCCAGCACGGCGCCACGGCCGAACCGCTGGTCGATGACCCGGGCGGGGATCTTGCCCTTGCGGAAGCCCTTCACCGTGACCTGCTGGTTGATCTTCTTGTACGCCGCGTCGAGGCTGTCCTTGAGCTCCTCGAAGGGCACCTCGACAGTGAGCCGAACCCGGGTCGGGTTCAGGGTCTCCACGGCGCTCTTCACGGTTCGGTCTCCTTGTGGCTGACTTCTTGGTTTCTGCCGGAGCCAGAATGGTCCGGCGGATCGCCGCCCGGAGGACTTCAGGGAGTGAGAGACACACGGGCGCGCAGCTTGCATAGTAACCGCAGGCGCCGAACGACCCAAAGGCGATCACTGTGGATGATCGGGCAGGTGGTCGGGGTGGCGGGATTTGAACCCACGGCCTTCCGCTCCCAAAGCGGACGCGCTACCAAGCTGCGCCACACCCCGTCTGGTGCGACACGTAGGGTACATGCCCGCAGGCCATGGGGCTGCCGCATTTATGGGGTGTGCGCCGAAGGGGGCCGACCCGCTACGATGCCTCCAGTGCCGCGGTCACCTGACCTGCGGCGCGTCCTGTGCGGGCGTAGCTCAATGGTAGAGCCCTAGTCTTCCAAACTAGCTACGCGGGTTCGATTCCCGTCGCCCGCTCTGCACGGCTCAGGGCCAGGTCGGAGGATCACTCCTCCGCCTGGCCCTGAGCCGTTTCCCGGGGCCCGAGCGTCGGCGAGGCGGCTCGATGGCCAGGGGCCAGGTCCAGGGGCGGGCTAGAACTGGATCGAGTTGATCGTCTCGGCTATCGAGTCGAGGAAGCGTTGGATGTCGTCGGCCATGCCTGTGGAGGCGAGGAAGAAGCCGAAGAGGACGGCGACGACGGCGGGGCCGGCTTTGAGGGAGCCGCCACGGACCAACACCACCATGATGATCCCCAACAGCAGCACCACTGACAGTGAAATGGCCACAACTGATCACACCCTCGGTCGGTCCGCTCTCCCGGCCCAGGGGCGCCAACCCCGCACACCCCCGCCAGAACCATCGTGCCACCAACAGGCCCGCCGTATGCGGCGGGTGGGGCAACGGTGGCGTCAACTCCGGTCGACGCGGTGGGATCCGGGCCGCGCGGACGGCCATCGCGGGCGCCCCGCACGGTAATTCGAAGTGCCACTCGTACGGGGAATTCGGCGTGATCGTTTCCATGTCCACACAACGCGTTCGCAGGCATTTCGAATTGTTGTCACAGGTGTTCCCGAGCCGCCTCCAACTCCGGCCCACACGTTGTGTTATGTACCATTTAGCATGGATTAAGTGGTACAAGGTGGACACATCTCGGTTGACCCAGAACCCAGTTCACCCTGCATAAGCGGTAATGGCATCCCGCGTTTTACTAATACGCACAGCCGCCGCTAGGGTGCCTCAGATGTTGCACGCTGCCTCGTCCTCCCCCACGACACAGCACGGCCATCACGGAACACCGCTCAAGCCACAGCGCGACGCATTCTTCGACAACGCCAAGTTCCTGGCGATCGTCCTGGTGGCCATCGGCCACGCCTGGGAGCCCCTGAAGGGCGACAGCCGGATCCTGGAGGGCCTGTACACCGTGGTGTACGCCTTCCACATGCCGGCGTTCATCATCATCTCCGGCTACTTCTCGCGCAGCTTCGACATGCGCCCCGACCGGCTCCAGCGGCTGATCACCGGCGTGGCGGTGCCGTACATCGTCTTCGAGACCGCGTATCCGCTCTTCAAGCGGGTCGTCGACGACGATCCGGACATGGCGGTCAGTCTGCTCGATCCCTGGTATCTCACCTGGTTCCTGGTCGCACTGTTCGTGTGGCGGCTCACCACGCCCGTCTGGAAGCTGATCCGGTGGCCGCTGCCGGTCGCTCTCGGCATCGCCATGCTGGCTTCCGTCACCCCGGAGATCGGTGACGACCTCGACCTCCAGCGCGTGCTTCAGTTCCTGCCGTTCTTCGTGCTGGGGCTGAACATGAAGGCCGAGCACTTCCAGTGGGTGCGTCGGCGTTCGGTGCGGATGCTGTCCGTGCCGGTGTTCGCGGTGGCGCTGGTCGT
The DNA here is from genome assembly GCF_000349325.1 of Streptomyces davaonensis JCM 4913. GTDB lineage: Bacteria > Actinomycetota > Actinomycetes > Streptomycetales > Streptomycetaceae > Streptomyces > Streptomyces davaonensis. Next base: position 6,323,327 of record NC_020504.1, on the reverse strand, counting down.
CGGGTGGTGGTCCGTGCCGCGGATGAACACCGGCTGGTTCTATCACCGGGACTCCGCGCAGGAGCTGGGGGCGCCGTGGTGGACGGGGCCGGTCATGGTGCTCGCGCTGTTCGGGTGCTCGCTGGTGCTCACCGCCTGCTTCTTCGCCTGGGTGCCGGGTCGGAATCTCTGGTTCACCGCGCTCGGTGCGGGCACGTTGTACGGCTATCTGTTGCACGGGTTCGTGGTGAAGGCCGGGGATTACCAGGGGTGGTACGAGGCGGCCTGGCTGCATGGGCCGACTGGGGCGATCTTCGTCACCGTTGTCGCCGCGGCGGGGGTGACCCTGCTGTGCACCTCGCCGGTGCGGTGGGTGTTCCGGGGTGTGATGGAGCCCGAGATGAAGTGGGCGTTCAAGAGGGACGCGGCGAAGCTGGCCCGGGAGCGCGAACAGCCACAGCAACGCGAACGTCAGAAGGTCGACGCCTGACCGATCACTTCAGACCGAGAAGTGCGCGCATCCTCGCGTACTTCTCGGTCAGGCGTGTGCGCGTCGCCTCGTCCAGCACCGATAGACGATCCGGGTTCGCGTTGTGCGCCAGGTCCGCTTCCTTCACCAGGCGGGCGCCCGGTGTCGCCAGGATGCGACCGGCGTACTCCTCCGGTGGCTCCCCCGGCTGCTTGGTCAGGGCCAGCACGATGGCCTTCGTACGGTCGCTCAGCGCGGCCTCTCGCAGCCAGCCCTCCGTCAGGGCCTCGTCCTCGATCGCGTCGTGCAGCCAGGCCGCGGCGATCTGGTGGTCGTCGCCGCCGCGGGCGCGGACTCCGTCGGCCACCGCCTTGAGGTGCCCGGCATAGGGGCGGCCCGCCTTGTCGGTCTGGCCCTCGTGGGCGGCGCGGGCCAGGGCCTCGACCTCGGGGAGAGTGAGCGTCATGCGTGGGCGCCGCCCGCCTGTGTGGTGACCGTGGGGCCCTCGCGGCAGATCAGCAGCAGGGCCCGGTCGTCGTTGACGTCCTTGGCCACCGCCTCGATGAGATGCCAGGCGGCGCCGTGGAAGCCGCCCGCGACATAGCGGTCGGCCTCGCCGGTGAGGCGGTCGATGCCCTCGACGATGTCCCGGTCGGAGGTCTCCACCAGGCCGTCCGTGAAGAGCATCAGTACGTCGCCGGGGCGCAGGGAGCCCTTCACCGGGTCGAACTGTGCGCCGTCGTACACGCCCAGCAGCGGGCCCTCGGCGGCCTTCTCCTCCCAGCGTCCGCTGCCCGCGCTGAGCTGGAGGCCCGGCGGGTGGCCCGCGGAGTAGAGCTCGTAGTCGCCCGAGTCCGTGTCCAGGACCAGGTGGATGGAGGTGGCGAAGCCCTCGTCCCAGTCCTGGCGGAGGAGGTAGCCGTTCGCGGCAGGGAGGAAGGCGTGTGGGGGCAGCGAGCCCAGGAGGCCGCCGAAGGCGCCCGAGAGCAGCAGCGCCCGTGAGCCCGCGTCCATGCCCTTGCCGGAGACGTCCGTCAGGACGACCTCCAGGGTGCGGCCGCCGTTCGTGCGGGCCGCGACAACGAAGTCACCGGAGAACGACTGGCCGCCCGCCGGGCGCAGCGCCATCTCGCGGTGCCAGCCGTTCGGCAGTTGCGGCAGCTTGCTCTGCACCCGGATGCGTTCGCGCAGGTCGAAGAGCATGGTGCCGCCGCGCCGCCATGGCACGCCGACCCGGCTGCGGAACTGTGCGATCAGCAGACCGACGAAACCGCACGCCGCGACCACCAGGACCACGCCGGGCGTGACCCGGGCGGCGCCCTCCGTGTACGGGCCGAGCTGCACGGACTCCACGATCAGCGCGGTGGCGGCGGCCGCGTACAGGCCGAGCAGGCTGGCCGGGCGCAGCAGCAGTCCGCCGGCCACGATCGGCAGGACCAGCGCGGACGGCGAGCACCACACCGAGTTGGCCAGGGTGGTGGCCGCGATCAGCGGGACGGTGAGCAGCAGTCCGGCCAGCGCGATCCAGTCGGAGCCGTCACCGCGGAAGTAGTCCACGGCGCTTCTGCGCAGGCCGACGCGGACCCGGTGCCACTGCATTCGCAACCGGGCCGCGAACGTTTCGGCGGCCGCTCGCCGCTCTCGTCCTGCTGCCATTAGTTCGGGACCCTATCCATCGGACCAGCCGCTTGGCACGGGAGGTCCCACTTGTCCCCCGTCCGAGGCTCAACTTCACAGTGAACTTCACGAGAAGCCATCGCGCGGCCACCCGGCGGAAATTCCCTGGCTCGTCCCGCATTGCCCTGGTAGGCATGGCATATGGGGACTCAACTCACAACCGGTTCCGCGATCGAGCTCCGGGAGCTCCGGCCCGAGCAATGGGACACCTATTACGACGTTCTGCTGCGCGCCTTCGGCGGGCTGCCGGAGCCCACCGAGGAACGTGAACTGTACCGGGGGCTCACCCAGTTCGACCGCTCCTTCGCCGCCTGGGACGGTGATCTGTGCGTGGGCTCGGCGGGGGCGTTCCGGTTCGGGGTGACCGTGCCGGGCGGCGCCTCGGTGGCCGCGGCGGGCGTGACGATGGTCGGGGTCGCCGCCACGCACCGGCGGCGCGGGGTCCTTACGTCGATGATGCGCAAGCAGTTGGACGATGTGCGGTCCTGGGGCGAGCCGCTGGCGGTGCTGACGGCGTCCGAGCCCGCGATCTACGGCCGGTTCGGGTACGGCGTGGGCACCTTCCAGCTCGCCGCGGAGATCGATACGAGCCGGGTGCGGCTGCCGGTGCCGGACGGGACGGATGACGTACGGCTGCGGTACGCGGAGCCCGCGGACGTCATCGACGCGTGCGAGTCCGTGTACGCGTCACTCGTGCCGGTGCGGCCCGGAATGCTCGCCCGGGTCCGGCCGGGGTGGGAGCGGGTGGGGGTGCTCGATCCGGAGGACGGGCGGGACGGGGCGTCGCCGCTTCAGTGTGTCCTCGCCGAGCGGGACGGCGAGACGGTGGGGTATGCCCGTTATGCCGTGAAACCGGACTGGGGGGTCAGCGGGCACAACGGCGTCGTGCAGTTGCGGGAGCTGGCCGCGGTGGACGCCGCCGCGCAGGCCGCGTTGTGGCGGTTCCTGTTCGACCTCGACCTCACCACGACGCTGCGGGTGTACGGGCGGCCGATGGACGAGGCCTGGCAGTACCAGGTGTCCGACATCCGGCGGTGCCGGCCGCGGTTCCGGGACGGGATGTACGTGCGGCTCGTCGATGTGGGGGCGGCGCTTCAGGCACGGACGTATCAGACGCCGGTGGATGTGGTGCTGGAGGTCGAGGACGCCTTCTGCCCCTGGAACAGCGGGCGTTGGCGGCTGTCGGGGGACGCGAAGGGGGCGTCCTGCGAGCGGACCACGGACGCGGCCGATCTCTCCTTGACCGTACGGGAGTTGGGGTCGGCGTATCTCGGGGCGGTGAGCCTGGCGTCGCTGGGCGCGGCGGGGCGGGTGCGGGAGGTGCGCCAAGGGGCGCTGGCCGAGGCCTCGGTGGGGTTCGGGTCAGTGGTGGCGCCCTGGATGCCGCACGGGTTCTAGGAACGGCGGCTCTGGGAACTGCCTGAAGACTTCTGGCAGTTCGGGCACCAGAAGAGGTTGCGGGCGGCGAGATCGGCGGTGCGGATCTCACCGCCACAGATGTGGCAGGGCAGGGTGGCCCTGCGGTACACGTAGACCTCGCCGCCGTGGTCGTCCACGCGGGGCGGGCGGCCCATTGCCTCCGGGGTGTGTTCCGGGCGGACGGTGTCGATGCGGCTGTTGCGGACGCCCTCGTGCATGAGCTCCACGAGGTCGGTCCAGATCGCGTCCCACTGCTCGGGCGTGATGTCCTTGCCCGCGCGGTAGGGGTCGATGCCGTGACGGAAGAGGACCTCGGCGCGGTAGACGTTGCCCACGCCCGCGATGATCTTCTGGTCCATCAGCAGGGCGGCGATCGTGGTGCGGCTGCGGGAGATGCGACGGTATGCGCTCTTGGGGTCCGCGTCCTCACGTAGCGGGTCCGGGCCGAGTCGGTCGTGTATGGACTGCTTCTCGGCCGGGGTGATCAGGGCGCAGGTGGTCGGGCCGCGGAGATCGACGTAGGCCGTGCTGTTGGTGAGGCGCAGGCGGACCGTGTCGGTGGGCGGGGGTGCCGGGGTGGGGCCGAAGCCGACCTTGCCGAAGAGGCCGAGGTGGATGTGGACCCAGGACTCCGTGAAGCCGAGGAACAGGTGCTTGCCGTGGGCCTCGGTGGCGGTGAGGGTCGCGCCGGTGAGGAGTTCGGCGGCGTCGGAGAACTTGCCCTGGGGGCTGGTGACTCGGGGGGCCGTGCCGACGAAGGCGGCGGCGTAGTCCTGGGCCAGCCGGTGGATCGTGTGCCCCTCAGGCACGGTGAGCTCCTCGTGGTTCGCGCTGCGGCGGGTGCGCTGCGGCGGGTGCTGCCGGGCTTGTTTCGCCCCCGCCGCCCCTACCCGTCCCATCCCCAGGGGCTGCCGCCCCTTCGACCCCGCCCAGGGGGCTCTGCCCCCTGGACCCCCGTCGACCCTGAAGGGGCCTCGTCCTCAAACGCCGGACGGGCTGAAAGGGGCGGGCGGGGGATGGGGACGGCTGCGGTCTCGTCCTCAGACGCCGGACGGGCTGAAAGAACGCCGGACGGGCTGGAAGGGCGTGGTTACTGCTGGGGGTGGTGCGCGGGGATCGGGGGGAGGTCGCCCGTGGTCTCGTAGTCCGACAGCATGTCGATGCGGCGGATGTGGCGCTCGTCGCCCGAGAACGGGGTGGCCAGGAAGGTCTCGATGAACTTCGTGGCCTCGTCCTGCGTGTGCATGCGGCCGCCCACCGCCACCACGTTGGCGTTGTTGTGCTGGCGGCCCAGGGCCGCGGTCTCCTCGCTCCAGGCGAGGGCCGCGCGGACGCCCTTGACCTTGTTCGCCGCGATCTGCTCGCCGTTGCCGGACCCGCCGATCACGATGCCGAGGGCGTCGGGGTCAGCGGCCGTGCGCTCGGCGGCGCGCAGGCAGAAGGGGGGGTAGTCGTCCTGGGCGTCGTAGATGTGCGGGCCGCAGTCGACGGGGTCGTGGCCCGCCGCCTTGAGCCACTCGACGAGGTGGTTCTTGAGTTCGAAGCCCGCATGGTCGGAGCCGAGATACACGCGCATGCGATGAGTGTGACACGGACGTCTGCGGGCAGCCGCCCCGGGGGCTGACCTCGAAAACTGTGAGCTATACCGCAGAACCTCAGGGAAACCTCAAGTAACGATCCGGATTCAAAGGTTCTCAGATTCCTTTGCCTCGGATTCACTGGACCAACTTGTTCAGCCCCCGTACTCCGCTCGTACGGGAAACTGCTCACCCGGCACAAAGGAATCCCCCCTATGACCTCCACCGGCGACCCCGGTAACGGCCTCCAGGCAGGGCTCAAGAACCGTCATCTGTCGATGATCGCCATCGGCGGTGTCATCGGCGCCGGACTCTTCGTCGGGTCCTCCTCCGGCATCGCCACCGCGGGCCCCGGCATCCTCCTGTCGTACGCACTCGTCGGCACGCTCGTGGTGCTGGTGATGCGAATGCTCGGTGAGATGTCCGCCGCGAACCCCACGTCCGGCTCCTTCTCCGCACACGCGGACCGCGCGCTCGGCAGCTGGGCCGGGTTCTCCATCGGCTGGCTGTACTGGTTCTTCTGGGTCGTCGTGCTCGCGGTCGAGGCGACCGCCGGCGCGGTGATCCTGGAGGGCTGGATCCCGGCCGTACCGCAGTGGGCCTGGGCGCTCATCGTGATGGTGGTGCTGACCGCCACCAACCTGGTCTCCGTCGGCTCCTACGGCGAGTTCGAGTTCTGGTTCGCCGGCATCAAGGTCGTCGCCATCGGCGCCTTCATCGTCGTCGGCGGGCTCGCCGTCTTCGGTCTGCTGCCGGGCGTCGACGCCACTCAGGCCGGACTCGGCAACCTCACCGACCACGACGGCTTCCTGCCCAACGGGCCCGGCGCCATCCTCACCGGTGTGCTGCTCGTCGTCTTCTCCTTCATGGGCAGCGAGATCGCCACGCTGGCCGCCGGTGAGTCCGAGGACCCGCAGCGGGCCGTCACCAAGTCGACCAACAGCATCATCTGGCGTATCGGCGTGTTCTACCTGGGCTCGATCTTCGTGGTCGTCACCCTGCTGCCGTGGGACTCCAAGGCGATCGCCGAGGACGGCTCCTACGTCGCCGCGCTGGACTCCCTCGGTATCGCGCACGCCGGTCAGATCATGAACTTCATCGTGCTGACCTCGGTGCTGTCGTGTCTGAACTCCGGTCTGTACACCGCCTCCCGGATGGCCTTCTCGCTCGGCCGGCGCGGGGACGCGCCGAAGGCGTTCGCGAAGACCACGGGGCGGGGTGTGCCGGTTGTCGCGATCATCGCGTCGGTCGTGTTCGGCTTCGTCGCGGTGTTCTTCAACTACAAGTTCCCGGACTCCGTCTTCCTCTTCCTGGTCAACTCCTCCGGTGCGGTCGCGCTCTTCGTGTGGCTGGTGATCTGTTTCTCGCAGCTGCGCATGCGGAAGATCATCGAGCGGGAGTCGCCCGAGAAGCTGGTCGTGCGGATGTGGCTGTATCCGTATCTGACCTGGGCCGCGGCGGCGCTGATCGTGTTCGTGCTCGGGTACATGCTGACCGACACGGAGCATGACGGCCGTAAGACGGTGCTGTTGTCGCTGCTGGTGGCGGCGGTCGTCCTGGCCATCGCCTTCGTCAAGGACAAGGTCAAGGGCAAGGGCAAGGGCGGCCAGGGTGCCGCTCCGGCGGTGAAGGTCCGGGCCGAGAGGGATCTCGACGCGGACGAGGTCAACGTCGGCTGAGGTTTGTGGCCGTAGCGCGGAAGGGGGTCCTCAGGGGCCCCCTTTCCCGTGTCTGTCGCCTGTTTCCTGTGCCTACAGGATGGTGAAGCTGTCCTTCACCTCTTCGTACGTGCGCAGGGCCTGCGTCTCGACGTCCGGCTGGTACCAGGTGTTGATCTGGTACGACTTGCCCTTCTCGTTGAAGCCGAGCAGTCGGGCGTGCCAGGGGACGCCCTTGAGCGTGAAGGTGTACTCCCACTCGACCGCCGGATAGCCGCGGAACGTCGTCTCCTCCAGCCGGATCTTCCGGTACGCCTGCCCCTGGTGGGCGTTCTGCTCCGAGGTCTCCCAGGTCTCCATCAGGTCGCCGCGGGCGAGGGAGGACTTGGCGACGAGCTCCTGCTTCCCGTCGGGAGAGGTGTAGTGCACCTCGGCACCGGTCTTCACGTCCCGCCGCCAGCCCTCGGGTGTGACCCAGGCGAACCCACCGGCCTCCGTGCGCGCTCCTGGCGGCAGGGACTGCGGGCGGGAGGTTCCCTCCACGGTGGGTGACGGGGAGTTCTGGGCGGGCGAGGACGAGGTGCCGCCCGCCTTGCTGTCATCCGGCGACCCCGAATTCAGCACGAGCACGACGGCCACGACTGCTCCGACGGTGACCATCGCGACTGCGGCGAGGACTCGGGTACGGCGTGGGTGCGGTGGATGGGGAGTGGGAGTAGGGACCGCGGGGCCCGGGAGTTCGCCGGGGGGCATGGGGTGTGAGTCGGGGGTGGGGGTGGCCGTCCGGCTGGGGCCCGGGGCGGCTGCCCGGCTGTGGCCGGAAGTGGCTGCCTGGCTGTGGCCGGGAGTGGCCGCACGGGTGGGTGCCGGGCGGTGTTTCGTCTCGGCCTCGGCGTTCAGGACGGCCGCCGGTTTGGTCTCGGCCTCCGCCCGCGCCCGGGTCTCCATGCCCGGCTCCGCGCGGATGAGGGAGACGCCTGTAGTAGAGGAGGCGCTGCCCAGGGGGTTGGGAGCGGGCGCCTCGGAGCGGACTTCGGAGCGCGCCTCGGAGGCGGCTTCGGTGGAGGCGTTGAGGGTACGAGGAATCGCGCGGCGCCCGAAGTCGCGGGTGGGGCGCGGGTCTTCGGGGGGCTCTGCCGCTCGGGGTGCTTCGGTGGGCGGGGTGTCCGCGGGTGGGGTGTCCGCGGGCTCAGGGGGCGCGGGGCGCCTGGGGTCGGACGCGGGGGGCGACACCTCAGGTGCAAGGGCCGATGGATCGGGCGCAGGGACCGATGGCTCGGGCCCGAAGGTTGTCGGCTCGGGCGCAGACGCCATCAACTCGGGCGCAAAGGCCGACGCCTCAGGCGCGGGCGCCGTCAGCTCGGGCGCAGAGGCCGACGGCTCGGGCTCGAAGGTTGTCGGCTCAAGCGCGGACGCCATCGACTCGGGCGCAAAGGCCGACGCCTCAGGCGCGGGCGCCGTCAGCTCGGGCGCAGAGGCCGACGGCTCGGGCTCGAAGGTTGTCGGCTCGGGCGTGGAAGCCATCGGCTCGGGCGCAAGGGCCGACGCCTCAGGCGCGGGTGCCGTCAGTTCGGGCGTCGCAGGAGCCGTGGGCTCCGGCCACCCCGTCGGCGGCGGTTCCGCCGCGTCCGGCTCCGTCGTCTCGACCGAGGCCGCCGTCTGAGACTCCCCAGCCCCTTCCGGCGCCGCCGCCTCCGGCCATTCCGGCCCTACGGACGGCGCCGATGCCTCCGGCTTCCCCATCCCTACCGGCGCCGCGGGATCAGGCCCCGGCCCAGAAGACACTGACGTCTCCGGCTCCCCCGCCCTTACCGTCGACGCCGCCGCAGGCCAGTCCGCTCCGGCAGATGTCGATGGCCGTCCCGTCTCGGGCGGCGCCGCTGCCGGCTGCCCCGGCTCCGCCGAGACCACCGTCTCCGGCCGCCCGGCCTCTCCCCGAGGCTCCCCCGCCCCCACGGCAGACGCTCCCGGCCGTCCCGACCCCAGCGGCTCCGCTGCCGGCTGCCCCGGCTCCGCCGAGACCACCGTCTCCGGCCGCCCGGCCTCTCCCCGAGGCTCCCCCGCCCCTACGACAGACACCCCCGGCTGGCCGGTCGCTCCCCAGGGCTCCCCCATCCCTGGCGCCGGCGCCCCCGGCGGTGCCGCTGTCGGCGTTCCGTTTTCCTGCGGCGTTGTCGGCTTCGGGTGGCCGGTGTCTCCGGGAGGGTCCTCCGGCGTGCCTACCCGCACCGTTGGTGTGGGGGTGGGGAAGGCGATCGGGTGGAGGGCGGTTTCGAGGTCTGGGAGGCCTGGGCGGGTGTCCGGGTCCTTTTCCAGGAGGGCCGCCAGGATTGCGGTCAACGGGCCGGAGGAAGCGGGGAGTTCTGGCTCCTCGTACAGGACCGCGTGCAATGTGGCCAGCGTGGTGTCTCGGGAGAACGGGGAGCGGCCGCCCAGTGCTGCGCACAGCGTCGCGCCCAGGGACCAGATGTCCGACGGTGGGCCCTGAGGGCGGCCCGAGATACGTTCGGGGGCCATGTAGTCGGGGGAGCCGACCAGCATGCCCACCATCGTCAGCGCCTTGGCGTCCTGGATCGCCGCGATGCCGAAGTCCGTCAGGACCACGCGTCGCGCTCCCGTTTCCACCAGGACGTTGCCGGGCTTGATGTCCCGGTGCAGTACGCCGCGTTCGTGCACCTGGCGCAACGCCGCCACCAGGCCGAGACCGATGCGTGCGGTTTGCGAGGGGCTCAGAGGGCCCTCCTCCACGAGGAGGCGTTCCAGGGAGCGGCCTGCCACCAACTCCATGACGATCCAGAGCCGTTCGCCCTCGTCCACCACGTCGTACACGCGCACCACGTTGGGGTGGTCGATGCGGGCCGTGGCGCGAGCTTCGCGCAGGGTGCGTTCGCGGCGGGTGCGGGTGTCCTCGGCGTCCAGGCCGTCTATCCGCATTTCCTTGATCGCCACCGGGCGGTCGAGTATTTCGTCGGCCGCTCGCCACACCCGCCCCATTCCACCCTGGCCGATACTCTCGACCAATCGATAACGTCCGGTCACCAGGAGCCCTGGTACTCCACCGCTCCTCGTGTTACCCACATTCCCCGACAATCCGCTGCACCCCCTCAAATCCCCACTGTGACTGTCCGTTTGAAACACGATGGTCACACTTCGCGCCACACCAGCATAGTGCGGAGAAATCTTGTGGTACCTCTTCAAGTACTGCGAATTCAGGCGCAGCCAAGGGGGACGAACATGAGTTCTCGTCGTACGACGACCATCGCGGGATCGCTGGTTGCAGCATCTTTTTCGGCAGTGATGATCCTTCCGTTCACCGCCGCCGCGGATGACGAGGGACCGCAGAGCAGCAAGGGGGGAAAGGCCGTCGACGAGGCACCGGCGGGCGTGGAACTGACCACGACTCTGCCCGAGAAGATCTCGGTCGACAACAAGTCCGAGGAAACCGCCATCACCGCCACGGTGAAAAACGAAGGGACCAAGGAAAGCGGAGAGATCAGGCTACTGGTCGTCGGATTTGACGGCCTAACGGTCAATAATGTTCAGGGCTGTTCAGAGATTGCCGAAGGCGATCTGCCGGAGGGGTCCAACAGCGGATTCGCCTGTGCCGTGGACAATCTCGCGGCCGGTGACTCGAAGTCGTACGACGTGGAGGCGACCTACGACCTGAGCAAGACGGGCAAGATCTGCCTGCCCGTCCAGACCGCGTCGGGTGACAAGACGTACTGGCAGCAGGGCCCGGTGCCGTTCGGTACGACGAACCCCTCGCCGAACGCCCCCGCCACCCCGCTGCTGCTCGGCACCGACAACCAGCCGGTGGCGCCCGGCGGTGACGAGTTGCCGAAGACCGGTGTCGAACGGGACGTCCTGCCGCTCGGCGCGGCCGGAGCGGCGCTCATCGCGGCCGGCGCGGCCGGACTGTGGTGGTCGCAGTTCCGGCGGCCGGTGCGCCAGGAGCGCTGACACCGAAGATCCATCGGCCGGATAACCTGACGGCGCCTGTCAGGTTATCCGGCCATTCTGCGGCCCATGACCACGACTCATCACCACGTGCCTGTCCTGCACCCCGGCGAGAGCGGCTACGACCGTGAACTCGCCGGGTTCCAGACCGGATTCACCCAGCGACCCGAGCTGATCGTCCCCGCCCGCTCCGCCGACGATGTGATCGCCGCCGTACGCCTCGCCCCCGACCGGAACCTCCCGGTCGCCGTCCAGTCCACCGGGCACGGTCTGCCCGGGTCCGCCGAAGGCGGCCTGCTCATCACGACCCGGCGCATGGACCGGGTGACCGTCGACCCCGAGGCCCGTACCGCCCGTGTCCAGGCGGGCGTGCGCTGGGGGCAGGTGGTGGAGGCGGCGGCACCGCACGGACTCGCGCCGCTCAACGGCTCGGCCCCGTCCGTCGGTGCCGTGGGATACCTCCTCGGCGGTGGACTCGGCATCCTGGCCCGGGAGTTCGGATACGCGGCCGATCACGTCCGGTCCGTCGACCTGGTCACCGCCGACGGGCGGCTCCGTCATGTCACCCCGGGATCCGACCTGTACTGGGCGCTCCTCGGTGGCGGTGGCCATGGGTTCGGCGTGGTCACCGAGTTGGAGATCGGTCTCGTACCGGTCCGCTCGCTGTTCGGCGGCTCGCTCGTCCTCGACGGCGGCGAGGTCGAACCGGCGGCTGTCCTGCGGGCCTACGCGGAGTGGACGCGGACCGTGCCGGACGGGCTGACCTCGACCTTTGCCGCCGTACCGTATCCGGACGTGCCGGCGATGCCGCCGCATCTGCGCGGGCGGTACATCCTCTCCGTGCGGGTCGCCTGGACCGGCGCCGACGGGGATCAACTCGTCGAACCCCTGCGAAAGATCGGGCCGGTTCTCTCCGACTCGCTGCGGGAGATGCCGTACGCCGAGAGTCACACCATTCACAACGACCCGGACTTTCCCCACGCCTACTACGGGGACAGTGCGGTGTTGAGTGAGCTGGATGTCGAGAAGGCCGCTCAGGTGTTGGCTCGTACCGGGCCCGGCACCGATGCCATGGTCGTCGTGCAGATCAATCAGCTGGGTGGGGCGCTGGCCGCGCCCGCGCCGAACTCGGTGCCGAATCGCGACGGGGCCTTCCTGGTACGCCTGTTGGCCATGGCCGACCGGGAGCAGGCGCGGGAGATTCTCGATCCGGCCTTCGCGCTGCTCGCGCCCCGGACGCTGGGGCGTTCGCCCAACTTCGCCTTCGGGACCGGGGACCGGTCCGAGGGGCTGCACGACGAGGAAACGCGGAAGAGGCTCGCCGGGGTGAAGGATCAGCACGACCCGGCGAACCGCTTCCGCAGGACTACTTCTTGAGCAGCTTCCAGGCCGTGGGCAGCAGGCCCATCGCCAGGGCCGCCTTGAGGGCGTCGCCGATGAGGAACGGCGTGAGGCCGGCCGCGACGGCGGCGGAGAGCGACATGTCGGCCGCCAGGGCCAGGTACGGGACGCCGATCGCGTAGATGATCGCCGAGCCGAGCACCATCGTGCCGGCCGTGCGCAGCATCGAGCGGTCGGCGCCGCGGCGGGCCAGGGCGCCCACGGCGGCGGAGGCGAGGAGCATGCCGAGGATGTAGCCGAAGGAGACGCTGAGGCCGTGGCTCGCGCCCGCGAACCACGGGACACCGGCGAGGCCCGCCAACGCGTACAGGGCGAGCGCCGCGACACCGCGGCTCGCGCCGAGGGTGGTGCCGACGAGCAGCGCGGCGAAGGTCTGGCCGGTCACCGGGACCGGGGAGCCGGGCACCGGCACCGAGAGCTGGGCGGCGAGCCCGGTGAGCGCGGCACCGCCGACCACCAGCGCGATGTCCCGGACACGGGAGGCGGGGAGCAGATCGGCGAGGACCTGTCCGGTGCGGGCGGGGGCGGCGACAGCGGCGGTGCTCATGGGGACTCCGCGAAGACGGGGGGAGGTTGGGACACCGCGACGCTATCCCAGGGGCGGTGAGCCGATCACCGTCAGTGGTCGACAAAGGGCGGAACGCGGGCTTGGTGGGCTCCATACAAAGGGGAGCGACTAAGCAGGCTGTGGCGTGATGCCAGTCACTGAGGTGAGGACGTGCAGGTCACGAAGGGGCGGTGGGCGCTCTGTAGATACTCACCAATTCCGTGGGTCCGGTGGCCGTGAGGGGGCCCGTACGCTCCGTGCCGTACCTGTCCGGATAGTGGGCAACTTCTTCGTCTGAGCGGACACGGCCCACAGACTGACGGGGTTTTTGCCCATCTCACGCATTGGACGAGCCGCGCCCATGCCCAGCACCACAGTCGAGACGCCGCCGCAGCAGGACGGTGTCGCCCTCTCCCACGGCCTCAAGCAGCGCCATCTGTCGATGATCGCCCTCGGTGGTGTCATCGGTGCCGGTCTGTTCGTGGGCTCCGGCGCCGGTATCGCCGCCGCCGGGCCCTCGATCGTCGTCGCCTACGCCCTATCCGGCCTCCTCGTGATGCTGGTGATGCGGATGCTCGGCGAGATGTCGGCCGCGTACCCCTCCTCCGGCTCCTTCTCGGCGCACGCCGAGCGGGCGATCGGCCCCTGGGCCGGGTTCACCGCGGGCTGGTCCTTCTGGGTCCTGCTCTGCACGGCGGTCGGCCTGGAGGGCATCGGCGCCGCGAAGATCGTCACCGGCTGGCTGCCGGGCACGCCGGAGTGGGCGTGGGTGGCCCTGTTCATGGTGGTGTTCTGCGGCGCGAACCTCGCCGCCGTGAAGAACTTCGGCGAGTTCGAGTTCTGGTTCGCGGCCCTGAAGGTCGGCGCGATCAGCCTGTTCCTGGTCCTCGGCGGACTGGCCATCTTCGGCGTCCTGCCGGGCACGGACTCCCCCGGCACCTCCAACCTGACCGACTTCCTCCCCCACGGCGGTGAGGGCCTGATCATCGGCCTGCTCGCCTCGGTCTTCGCGTACGGCGGCATGGAGACGGTGACCATCGCGGCGGCCGAGTCGGAGAACCCGGTCAAGGGCGTGGCGAGCGCGGTCCGTACCGCGATGTGGCGGATCGCGCTGTTCTACGTCGGCTCGATGGCGGTCATCGTGACCCTGGTCCCCTGGGACTCCAAGGCGGTGGCCGAGAAGGGCCCGTACGTCGCGGCCCTCGACGAACTCGGCATCCCCGGCGCCGGTCAGGTGATGAACGTCGTCGTGCTGGTCGCCCTCCTGTCCGCGATGAACGCCAACATCTACGGCTCCTCGCGCATCGCCTACTCCCTCGTCCAGCGCGGCCAGGGCCCGAAGGCGCTGGGCCGGGTGGACTCCGGCGTGCCGCGGATCGCCGTACTCGCCTCCTCGGTGTTCGGCTTCGTCTGCGTGCTGCTCAGCTACTGGCGCCCGGACGACGTCTTCCCCTGGCTGCTGAACATGATCGGCGCGGTCATCCTCGTCGTCTGGATCTTCATCGCCGTCTCCCAACTGCGGCTGCGCGCCCGTCTGGAGCGGGAGGCACCCGAGAAGCTGACGGTGCGTATGTGGGCGTTCCCGGTGCTGACGTGGGTCGCGCTGGCGGGGATGGCCGCGATCTTCGTGCTCATGGCACGGGAGCCGGACACCCGGGTGCAGCTCTACTCGACCGGCGGGATGACGCTGTTCCTGGCGGTGGTGGGGTACGCCTGGCAGAAGGCACGGGCCGCGAAGGGCTGACGCGCGCGCTCGCCACACCGCGAAAGCCCCCGTGCCTGCCGCACGGGGGCTTTTTGCTGGTAGCTTGTTGTTGCGTATAGCTTGCAATAAGGTCCGACTCCTGCCTCGTGATCGTCTTCTCAGCCTTCACGCCTGGCAGGCGGAATGAGGGAAGCCCCCGCGAGGACGTGACTCGCGGGGGCTTCCTGGTTCTTGAACATCCATGAACATCTACGGCTTGCGGGCCAGGCCGCCGTGTTGGCCGATCGGGGCCAGCGTCGGCTCGTACGGGCGCCACAGCGGTACCGAGACGACTCCCGGGTCGACCAGCTCCAGGCCCTCGAAGTACGCCTCGATCTCCGCCACGGGACGCAGGAAGTACGGGACCGCACCGGTCTCGTTGTAGGCGTCCTGCGCCTGCTCGTAGGCCGGATCGGTGCCCCTGGAGCCGTCGTTGACGGAGAGGTGGCTGCCCGAGGGCAGGCCCGCGAGCAGGCGGCGGACCAGGGCGCAGGCCTCGGCGTGGTCGGGCACGTGACCGAGGATGCCGCTGAGGATCAGGGCCGTGGGCCGGGAGAGGTCCAGGGTGCGGGCGGCGGCCTCGATGATCCGCTCGGGCTCGTACAGGCTCAGGTTCTCGTACGAGGTCACGCCCTCGGGTGTCGAGGTGAGCAGGGTGCGGGCGTGAGAGAGGACCAAGGGGTCGTTGTCGACGTAGACGATCCTCGACTCCGGCGCGAGGCGCTGCGCCACCTCGTGGGTGTTGTCGACGGTGGGCAGGCCGGTGCCGACGTCCAGGAACTGACGGACGCCCGCCTCCCGCACCAGGTACCGGATCGTGCGGCCGAGGAAGGCGCGGCTGCTGCGGGCGATGGTGACGATGCCGGGGAAGACGGCGGTGTAGGCGTCACCGGCGGCCTGGTCCACCGGGTAGTTGTCCTTGCCGCCGAGCCAGTAGTTCCAGATGCGGGCCGAGTGGGGTACAGAGGTGTCGATCTCCGTCATGCGCCCATGGTGCTACTCGCAGGGCACATTCAGGGACATCAGTGCGGTGGCTCCTTCGGAGTTCATTCGGACTTCGGTGATCGCCGTGTTGCGCAGGCGCGGGAGGACTCGGCGGTAGTTCTGCGCGGGGATCTTCAGGAGGGAGCACAGGACCAGGCGGAGCAGGGTGTTGTGGGCGACCACCAGGACGCGTTCGCCCTGGTGGGCGGTGGCGATACGGCGTAGGGCGATGGCGCCACGTGCTGCTGCCGCTCGTGGGTCTTCGGCGCCTGGGAAGGGATTGTTCACGGGGTCTTCTCGGAATGCCTGTGCCGCATGGGGGTTTTCCGCTTCGAACTCGGCGAGTGTTCTGCCTTCCACTACGCCGAAGTCGCACTCTCGGAGGTCGTGGTCCTGGTGGAGGGTCAGGGCGAGTGCCCTGCACGCGGGCTGGGCGGTTTCCACGGCGCGGGAGAGGGGGGAGGTCCAGATGGCGTCCACGGGGTGGGTGTAGATCCAGTGGGCCAGGGACTGTGCTTGGACGTGGCCGGTCTCGGTGAGGGGGACGTCCGTGATTCCTGCGTAGCGGTTTTCGGCGTGCCAGATTGTTTGGCCGTGGCGGGTCAGGAGGAGGGTGGCGGTCATGGGGGCAGTATTTCGGGTGCCGGGCGGTGGGGGCTGGTCGCGCCCACGCGGCGGAGCCGCATATCGAACACAGCCCCGCGCCCCTAAAGAAGTTGACCTTGCCGTTCGTCATAGACGCTCGCGCGCGTGTGTTGCCGTCTCCCCTCCTAGCCATCCCCTCGCCTCCAGCTCGTCCACCAGCCTGGCGTACGGCTCCATGAACCTCGCCGTGCGATCCGGGCGAGGGGTCATCACCACCCCTGCACGCACCATCCCCTCCGCCACATCCGCCAACGAACCCCCAACCCCTCCCGTCCCGTACGCCGCCAGCGCCGCCATCCCCAACGCCGGCTCCGGTTCTCTCGGGACGTGGGCCTCGCGGCCCAGGATGTCCGTGCGGAGTTGGTTCCAGTAGGGGCTGCGGGCGGCGCCGCCCGTGAAGGTGAGGGGGCCGTCCAGCGGGGCGCCCAAGTGGTGCAGGTAGTCCAGGCAGAGCCGTTCCGTGAAGGCCACGCCCTGGAGGAGGGCCGCCCACAGGTCGGCGTCGTTCTCCGGCTCGCCCAGGAGCAGTGAGGTTGCCGACGGGGCGAGGAAGGGGAAGCGTTCCCCCGGTGACACCAAGGGGTAGCTGATCGCGCCGGAGGGTTCGTGGGCCGCCGCTCGTTCGTCCATCGCCGCCGGGTCCGCCGCCGGGAACGCCGCCGTGAGGACGCCCGCGCCCACGCTGGAGGCGCCGCCCGGTAGCCAACTTCCGTCCGGTGCACGGTGGTTGTAGACCACGCCGGTGGGGTCGCGGACCGGGGTCGGGGAGGCGCCCTTGAGGACCAGGGTGGTGCCAAGCACCGAGTTCCAGGAGCCGGGGCGCAGGGCGCCGGAGGCGATCTGGGCCGCGCAGCCGTCGGTCATGCCGGCGACCACCGGGGTGCCGGCGGGGATGCCGGTGGCCTCGGCGGCGGTCGGGGAGACCTCGCCGAGCCGGGTGCCGGGGCGGACGACGTCGGGCAGCGCGCTCCGCGGCAGGTCCAGGGGGAACAGGGTGGGCCAGGTGTCCCGTTCCAGGTCGTAGCCGGTCTTCAGGGCGTGGCTGGAGTCCGCCGGGGGCAGTTCGCCGGTGAGCAGGGAGACGATCAGGTCCGGCTGGTGGGTGATCCGGCCGGGGCCGTAGGTCCGGAGGAGCCACAGGGCTTTGGGCAGGGCCCAGGTGTCCTGCACGGCCAGGCCCAGCGACCGTGCTCGTGCCGCCTCCTCGGTCGCGCGGGCGTCGTCGTACATCAGCGCGGGGCTCATCGGCCGTCCGGCGCCGTCCGTCAGAAGCACCGTGCCGGAGGTGCCGCACACCGCGAGCCCGCCGATCGGGGTCCGCGCCCGGCTCTGGAGCGCGGTACCGGCCGCCGCGCACACCCCGTCCCACCACTGCCCGGGGTCCTGCTCGTGCCGCACACCGTCCCTGCGGCCGCCGAGCGGGGCGGAGCCCGAGCCGAGGACGGTGCCGTCGGCCTCGACGAGCAGCGCCCGGACACTCTGCGTACCGAGGTCGATCCCGAGCCAAACTGTCATCGAACCTCCCGAAATACGTCCAGTCACGTGAACTTCTCACTCCGCACCGATATTTTCGCGTGCACGGCCGAGGCGCCCGGGAGGCGAACGAGCCAGAAGAAGGGGGCGTGGCGATGCCCCGGCCGCAGCCATGTCTTCGACGCCGAGACGGGAGACGCCCTGCGATGAACTCCACTTCCGACAAGCGCGTGCGGGTCCTGGCCGCCGGGGACCACTTCGTCCTGCCCCGGCTGATCACGGACGCGGTACGGCAGGAAACGGCCGCCGATGTACGGGAGTTGACGCTCGGCTGGCCGTCGGAGCCGTTCGGTCCGGTGGCCGAGGTGGCGGAGGCCAGCGATGCCGAGGAGGCGCTGATCGAGGCGCTCGCCGACGACCGCGAGGTGCTGGTCACCCAGATGGGCCCGGTCACCGAGCGCGTCCTGGCCGCCTGCCCGGCGCTGCGCCTGGTCGTCGTCTGCCGGGGCGGACCGGTCAATGTGAACCTGGACGCGGCCAAGATCCATGATGTACGGGTCTGTTACGCCCCTGGCCGGAACGCCGCCGCGACCGCCGAGTTCACCGTCGGCCTGCTGCTGGCCGCCCTGCGCCGGATTCCGCAGTCCCATGAACTGCTGGCCCGCCGGGGCAGTTGGGCGGGCGCCGCCTACTACACGTACGAGCACAGCGGTCTGGAGCTGGAGGACCTGCCCGTCGGACTCGTCGGCCACGGCGCGGTCGGCAGCCGGGTCGCGCGGGTGCTGTGCGCCTTCGGGGCCCGGGTGATGGTCCACGACCCCTATGCGCACGGCGAGATCCACGGACTGCGGCTCGCCTCCCTGGACGAACTCCTGCGCCGCTCCCAGGTGATCACCCTGCACGTCCGGCTCACCGCCGAGACCCGCGGGCTGATCGGCGCCCGGGAGCTGGCTCTGCTGCCGCCCGGCGCGGTCGTGGTGAACGCGGCGCGCGGGCCGCTGCTCGACGAGGTCGCGTTGTGCGCGGCGCTGGAGCGCGGGCACCTGTCGGCTGCGGCGCTCGACACGTACGCGCAGGAGCCGCTGCCGGCCGCCTCCCGGCTGCGCGCGCTCGCCGACCGGGTGGTGCTGACCCCGCATCTGGGCGGGGCAAGCCGTGCGGTGGCGGAGAAGGCGGCGACGATCGCGGCGGCGGAGGTGGGCCGCTGGGCGCGCCGGGAGCCGCTGGCGCACTGTCTGACCTGAGCAGCCCGAGGAGCCCGAGGAGCCTTTTGGAGGTCGGCATGTACATCGGTATCGATGTGGGCACGTCGCTGGTGAAGGCCGCCGCGTTCGACGGCATCGGACGGGAACTCGGCGTCGCGTCCCGGCCGTTGGGGCTCACCCTGCACGGCGGGGTGGTCGAGCAGGACATGGAGGAGGTGTACGGGGCGGTCGTCGCCGTCCTCGACGAGATCACCGCGCGGGTGCCGGAGCCGGTGGAGCTGGCCGGGCTCACCGGGCAGGGCGACGGGGTGTGGCTGTTGGACGCCGAGGGGCGCCCGGTGCGGCCCGCGGCCTCCTGGATGGACGGCCGGGCGAACGAACTCGTCGACCAGTGGCTCGCGGACGGCACCTTCGAGGCCGTGTTCCGGCGCACCGGCGGCGCCATGTTCCCGGGCTGCCCGGGACCGCTGCTGGCCTGGCTGGACAGCCACGAGCCGAAGTCCCTGGACGCCGCGGCGACCGCGCTGTACTGCAAGGACATGGTGTTCCACCGGCTGACGGGGGCGCCGGTGACGACGGAGGTGTCGGACGCCTCGATGCCGTTCCTGGACCCGGTGTCACGGACGTACGACAACCGGGTGGTGGAGCTGCTGGGGCTGACCCATCGGCGGGGGCTGCTGGCGCCGGTGAGCGATCCGGCGGCGACGGCCGTCGCTCTCGGCGAGGGGCTGCCCGCGGGGACGCCGATCGCGAACGGGCCGTACGACCTGCCGGCCTGTGCGCTCGGGGCGGGGGTCACCGCCGACGGGGACGGGCTGCTGATCGTCGGCACCTGTCTGGCGGCGCTGGTGGGGACGGCCGAGGTGGATCTGGCCGGGGAGCCGGGCGGGCTGTACATCTGCACCGACCGGCCGGGGCACTGGCTGCGCGCCATGCCCGCGATGGTCGGCACGGCCGCCCTGGACTGGGTGCTGTCGACGACCGGGGTCACCCATGAAGAGGTCGACGGGCTGCTGGCCGGGACCCCGCCGGGCGCGCACGGGGTGCGGGTGCTGCCGTACTTCGCGCCGTCCGGGGAGCGGGCGCCGTTCGTGGAGCCGCGGCTGCGCGCCGAACTCACCGGTGTCTGCCTGGAGTCGACGCCCGCCGACCTGGTCCGCGCCACCTGCGAGGGCATCGGCTACGCGGCCCGGCACTGTCTGGAGGCGGCGGGGCTGACCGGCACGCTCGCGGTGTGCGGGGGCGGCACCCGCAGCCCCGCCTGGACGCGGCTGCTCGCGGACGTCCTCGGCCGGCCGCTGCGGGTCGTCGAGGGCGAGGTGGGCGCCCGGGGCGCGGTGCTCGCGGCGGCGGAGCGGCACGGGGTCGAACTGGACGCGGGGCAATGGACCCGGCCGACGGTTGTGGTGGAGCCGGACGCGGGGCGGGCCTCGCATTACGAGCGGGGGTACGCGGAGCATCTGGCGCGGCTGGATGCGGCGCGGGAGCGGGTACGGGACTGAAGCGCCGTGGGCACGGGCGGCCCTGGATGGTGCCGGGGCCGCCCGTGCCTCCCGGAGCGACTACAGGTTGCTGAAGTCGGGGCCCTTGGTGCGGGTGCGCTTGATCTCGTAGAAGCCGGGGACCGAGGCCACGGCGAGGGTGCCGTCCCAGAGGCGGGCGGCCTCCTCGCCCTTCGGGGCCGGGGTGACGACCGGGCCGAAGAAGGCGATCTGCTCGCCGTCGTCACCGGGGACCGCGATCACCGGAGTGCCGACGTCCTGGCCGACCTTGTCTATGCCCTCCTTGTGGGAGGCGCGCAGCTCGGCGTCGAACTCGAAGTCCTTCTGGTCGAAGTACTCGATCAGGTCGGCGGGCAGACCGACATCGGCCAGGGCGCCGACGACGGCGTCCCGGCTAGGGCCCTGGCCCTCGTTGTGGATGCGGGTGCCGAGCGCCGTGTACAGCGGGCCGAGGATGTCGGAGCCGTGCTTCTGCCAGGCCGCCGTCACCACCCGGATCGGCTGCCATGCCTTGGTCTCCAGCAGCTCGCGGTACTCCTCGGGAAGTTCGTCGATCTTCGGCTCGTTCAGCACAGCCAGGCTCATGATGTGCCAGCGGACCTCGATGTCGCGGACCTTCTCCACTTCCAGCACCCAGCGGGAGGTCATCCAGGCCCAGGGGCACAGCGGGTCGAACCAGAAGTCGACGGGGGTCTTCGCGGACGTCGTCGCGGTCTCGGACATGGCTCTCCTAAGGCAGCGGTCTTTGGCAGCCGCAACACCCACCACCACCTCCCCCATTCCCGGCTGCCGCCGCCGGTGCGCCCATGGGAAGATCTGGTCCGTCCGCATACTGAACACCCTGTGAGGGAGTGACCCCGTGCCCGGTGAGAATCTGTCCCGCGACGAGGCCCGGGAGCGGGCCGCGCTGCTGTCCGTCGACGGGTACGACGTCTCGCTCGACCTGCGTTCCGCGGTCGGCGACGAGGCGTCGGACGGGCCGCGTACGTTCCGCTCGGTCACCACGATCCGCTTCCGCTGTGCCGAGCCGGGCGCCACGAGTTTCGTCGATCTGATCGCACCGGGCGTCACCGCGGTCTCCCTCAACGGCCGGGACCTCGACCCGAGCGAGGTCTTCGACGGCGCCCGGATCGCGCTGGAGGACCTGGCCGCCGAGAACGAACTGGTCGTCGACGCGCAGTGCGCGTACTCCCGTACCGGCGAGGGCATGCACCGCTTCGTCGACCCCGAGGACGGCGAGGTGTACCTGTACACCCAGTACGAGCCGGCCGACTCCCGCCGGGTCCACGCCTGCTTCGAGCAGCCGGACCTCAAGGCGCCGTTCCGTTTCGAGGTGCGGGCGCCCGAGGGTTGGACGGTGTGGAGCAACGGCGTGGGCCGCCTCGCCGACGGGGTGTGGCGGTTCGCGGAGACCAAGCCGATCTCGACGTACATCACCTGTGTGGTGGCCGGTCCCTACCACTATGTGACCGACTCCTACGAGCGCGTCCTCGAGGACGGCACCCGTCTTGAGATCCCCCTCGGCGCGATGTGCCGCAAGGGGCTCGCGCCGCACTTCGACGCCGACGACGTGTTCCTGGTCACCAAGCAGGGCCTGGACTTCTTCCACGACCACTTCGACTACCCGTATCCGTTCGGGAAGTACGACCAGGCCTTCGTGCCCGAGTACAACCTGGGTGCGATGGAGAACCCGGGCCTGGTGACGTTCCGCGAGGAGTACATCTTCCGCGGGAAGGTGACGCGGGCCTCGTACGAGGCGCGGGCCAACGTCATCCTGCACGAGATGGCGCACATGTGGTTCGGCGACCTGGTCACCATGGAGTGGTGGGACGACCTGTGGCTGAAGGAGTCCTTCGCGGACTTCATGGGCTCGTTCGCCACGGTCGGCGCGACCCGCTTCACCGACGGCTGGATCACCTTCGCCAACCGCCGCAAGGCGTGGGCGTACCGCGCCGACCAGCTGCCCTCCACGCACCCGGTCACGGCCGACATCCGTGACCTCCAGGACGCGAAGCTGAACTTCGACGGCATCACGTACGCCAAGGGCGCGTCCGTGCTGAAGCAGCTGGTGGCGTACGTCGGCCAGGAGGCGTTCCTGGAGGGCGCCCGCCGCTACTTCAAGCGGCACGCCTACGGCAACACCCGCCTCGGCGACCTGCTCTCGGTGCTCGGCGAGACCAGCGGCCGGGACATGGCCGCCTGGTCCCGGTCCTGGCTCCAGACGGCCGGGGTCAACTCCCTGACCCCGCAGGTGCTGTTGGACCCGCAGGGCCGGGTCTCGGAGCTGGCGGTGGTGCAGGAGGCGCCCGAGTCGCATCCGGAGCTGCGGCCGCACCGCGTCGCGGTGGGCCTGTACCGCCGTACCGGCGACGCGCTGGAGCGGTACGCGCGCGTGGAGGTGGACGTCGACGGTCCGCGTACGGTCGTGGCGGAGCTGGCCGGGGCCGAGGCGCCGGAGCTGGTGCTGGTCAACGACGACGATCTGACGTACTGCAAGACCCGCTTCGACGAGACCTCGCTGGCCGCGCTGCGGCGCGGGCTCGGCGACATGACCGACCCCTTGGCGCGGGCGCTGTGCTGGTCGGCGCTGTGGAACATGACGCGCGACGCGCTGCTGCCCGCGCGGGAGTTCATCGACCTGGTGCTGAAGTTCGCGGGCCGGGAGTCCGACATCGGGGTGCTCCAGCAGCTGCACATGTGGGCGGAGTCGGCGGCGGTGCACTACAGCGCGCCCGAGCAGCGGGAACGGGCCGGCCGGCTGCTCACCGAGGGGGCTTGGCGGGAGCTGCGGGCGGCCGAGCCGGGCAGCGAGCACCAGTTGGCGTGGGCGCGGTTCTTCGCGCGGGCGGCACAGGCGCCGTCCGACTTCGAGCTGCTGTCGGGGCTGCTGGACGGCACCGAGACCCTGCCGGGCCTCGAGGTCGACCAGGAGCTGCGCTGGGCGTTCCTGGACGCGCTCGCGGCGCATGACGTCGTCGGCGACAAGGAGCTGGCCGCCGAACTCGCCCGGGACGACACCGCGTCGGGCAAGCGCCACCACGTGCGCTGCCTCGCCGCCCGTCCGCAGGCCGCGGTCAAGGCGCAGGCGTGGGCGCAGGTGGTGGAGTCGGAGGAGCTGTCCAACGCGCTGGTGGAGGCGACCATCGCGGGCTTCGCCCGGCCCTCGCAGCGGGAGCTGACGGCGCCGTACACGCAGAAGTACTTCGCGGCGATCGAGCGGGTGTGGGCCGAGCGGTCGATCCAGATCGGCATGGTCGTGGTGCAGGGCCTGTTCCCCTCGCTCCAGGAGTCCCAGGAGACGCTGGACGCCACGGACGCCTGGCTCTCAGCGCACGAGCAGGCGGCTCCGGCCCTGCGCCGGCTCGTGCTGGAGGCGCGGGACGACCTGGCACGGGCGTTGCGGGGACAGGCGTGCGACGCGGCGGCGGGCGCCTGATCCCTGGCCAACGCTTTCCGCCTCCGTGACCGTTACGGAATTCAGGCAATAGCAGCCGTAACCCCTGGTCCCACCCGTTTGGACCAGGGGTTTTCCGTGCCTACTCGGCATCCGAACACCCGTCCTTTAGGGCGAGCTTGTCCAGATTTGTCGACGGGCGTGTAACAGCGGTTAAGGGCCGGATCGAACGCGGGAATCCCCGGGTCATGAACCACAACACCCCGCTCTCCCCCCTCCCTCTCCACCAGCTCACCGACGTCCGCCGCCGGGTGCTGACGGCCGCGCAACTGCGGGCGCACGGCGTCCCGGCCGCGGAGACGAACGAGCAGTGCCGGGCCGGCGGCCCCTGGCAGCAACTCCTCCCGGGCGTCTACCTGCTCCACCCCGGCCCCCCGACCAGCGAGGAGCGGCTGAACGCGGTGCTGCTGTACGCGGCGCGGGAGCGGACCGCCGGGGTGCCGCCGCAGCCGGGTTCAGGGGAGCCGCACCGCCCGGTGTACACGGAGGCGGTGATCACCGGCCTGGCGGCGCTGACGCTCCACGGCTTCGCGGCGACGCCTCCCCTCACCGCCCTGGACACGATCGACGTCCTGGTCCCCCGGCTCCGCCGACTCCGCTCGACGGGCTGCGCCCGCATCGTCCGCACGCCCTCGATGCCGACGGCGGAGGAGGTCACAGGACTCCCTGTCGCCCCGGTCCCCCGCGCCCTGGCCGACGCGGTCGCCGAGCTCTCCGACGCGGGCGCGGTACGCCGGCTGCTGACGGAGGCGGTGCGCGGCGGGCACTGTGAACCGGCAGCGGTGGTACGGGAGTTGACCCAGGCGAAGCTGCTGGGCCGACCGCATGTGGTGGACGCCGTGGACTCGTTGTTGGCCGAGGGCCGCGCCATCGCGGAGGACCGCCTGTACACGATGGTCCGGGAGTACGGCCTCCCCGACCCGGTCTGGAACATCGACCTCCGCCTGCCGGGCGGGCCGCATCTGGGGGGCCTGGACGCGTACTGGCCGGAGCACGCGGTGGCGGTGGAACTGGACACACGGGCCCCCCGTCAGGACGAGGACGCCCTGTGGTCGGAGTACGCCCGCAAGCGCGAACACCTGGAGCGACTCGGCATCACGGTCGTGTACATCACCCCGAAGAAGCTCCGCGAGTCACTGGAGCAGCAGGCGGCGGTGGTCCGTACGGCACTGATGGCTTCGACGGACAGGGATCCGGCGGCTTATGTCGTGGTGCTGCCCCGGTAGTTGGGGGTGGGGTGGCATCAGGAGGGGAGGGGAGGGGCCGCCGGGGGTGCGTTATCGGCGGCCCCTCCTCAGGTGGGTGCGGAGGCGGGGCCGGAGGAGTTCTGTCCCGCGTGGTCGCGGCGGGGAGCGCCGTGGCATCGCTCGTGCGTACTCGGCCGCGGAGCGGTCGAGTGTCGTGGCACGGCAGAGCCGTGCTGTGTCCATGAGGTGGCGGGTTCACTCGGCCGGGTGATGGATGGTGAACGTGCGGTGGATGCTCGTACGCGTGTGTAGGTTTGACGATCGTGAAGCTGGTGGTGCAGGTCAGACTGCTGCCGACGCCGGTGCAGGCGGCGGCCCTTGAGGCGACCCTGCTCGCCTGCAACGAAGCGGCGACCTGGGCGAGCGCGGTCGCCTTCGAGAAGGACGTGAAGAGGAACTTCGCGCTGCGCGAGCACACCTACACCGAGATCAAGGCCCGCTGGGGCCTAGGTGCGCAGGCCGCCCAGCACGTCATCAAGAAGGTGTGTGACGCATACACCGTGCTGAAGGCCAGTCTGAAGGCTGGGAATCTGGGCAAGCCCGGCTCAAAGCGGTACCGCCGGGCGGTGGAGGAGCCGGTCGCCTTCCGCCCCAAGGGTGCGCAGCCGTATGACGACCGCATGCTGTCCTGGCAGATCGACCAGCGCCGGATCTCGATCTGGACTGTTTCGGGGCGGGTCAAGGACGTGGCGTTCACCGCGGGCCCGGAGCAGCTGGCCACCCTGGCCCTGTACCGCAGGGGCGAGTCCGACCTGCTGTGCCGGGACGGCATGTGGTTCCTGAACGCCACCTGCGACGTTCCCGAAGCGCCGCTGAACACCGATCCGGTGGACTTCCTCGGCATCGACCTGGGCATCGTGAACATCGCCACCACATCCGACGGCGAGATCATGGCTGGACGTGAGCTCAACCGCATCCGGGTCAGAGAGCGGAAGCTCCGTACGAAGCTCCAGAAGAAGAACACCCCGTCCGCCAAGCGCCGCTTGAAGAAGCGGCGTCGCAAGGAGGCGCGGCGGGCGAAGGACATCAACCACAAGATCGCGAAGCATGTGGTGGCTGAGGCGGAACGCACCGGTCGCGGGATCGCCCTGGAGGACCTGACGGGCATCCGCGAACGGGTACGGCTTCGAAAGCCCCAACGGGCCACCCATTCCAGCTGGGCCTTCGCCCAGCTGGGGCAGTTCATCGCGTACAAGGCCCGCCGGGCGGGGGTGCCGGTGGTGTACGTCGATCCGGCATACACCTCCCGTACCTGCGCGGAGTGCGGGCACGTGGACAGGGCGAACCGGGTCTCCCAGGCCTGGTTCGCCTGCCGGTCCTGCGGATTCGTTGATCACGCGGACCGGAACAGCTCCCGCAACATCCGGGCTCGCGCCTGGCAGTTGTGGCGACGCGGGGCACAGTCAACTGCCCCCGCTCCACCACCGCGACAGCGGGGCAGAGCCGGACGCAAACGCAGCGCCACACCCAGTGACGCCCGTTGTGCAAACCCGTCGCATTAGCGACGGGTAGTTGACCCCTTCTTGAGGACCAGCTCGGTGTTGCGGTCCCTGAGGGCTCCGGCGAGGTCCGTCCGGGCGCCGGGGGCGTTGAAGGAGAGCTCCCGGTAGAGGGCGGCGAGGCCGGTCTGGGAGAGGTCGGTGAAGTCGGTGCGGTGCGGGGCGGCGGACTCCACGCAGGTGGTGAACAGGGAGATCGTGCCGTCCTTGTTGTCCACCAGCTCGATGATCCGGGCGAGTTGGGGGTAGTCGACGTGCGAGGCGGTGGAGATCTCCCAGAAGGAGCGGCCGTCGGGCGCCGAGTGCGGGGTGATCGCGTTGCGGTGGATGTGGCCGTTCACCCAGGCCAGCACGTTGGGGTGGCTGCCGAGGAGGGCGAGGACCTCCTGGCCGTTGTGGCGCCGCTCGGTGGGCCGGGCCGGGTCGGGGCGGGTGTTGTCCATCGTCTCGCTGGTGTGGTGGCTGAAGACGATGGCGTACGAGTCCTTGTTGTCCCGCAGCGTCTTGTCCAGCCAGCGCAACTGGGTGCTGCCGATGGACCCTTCGTAGTGGCCGCCCGCGTCGGTGGTGTCCATGCTGATGCCGATGACGTCGTCGGCGATGCGGAAGCTGTAGTACTGGGTGCCCGCGTCGAGGTTCGCCGTGGAGTAGCCGTGTCCGACCGGGCCGACGCCCTGGTGGGCCGGGTCGAGGTGGGCCTTGATGTACTCGGTGGGCGTGAAGGGGGCGCGCCGCTCGTCGGCCGTGACCGAGCGCATGTCCCGGGTGTGGGCCTTGAGCACCTCGCGGAGCAGGGCGCCCTGAGGGTCCTTGGCCTGCTTCAGGGCGTCCTGGAGCTTCTTGGCCTCGGCCGCGGGCAGGCTCATCAGCTTCTTGCCGCCCACGGCGTAGTCGGTGAGGTAGGTGTCGCCGTGCGAGGCGTAGCAGCCGAGCGGCAGGGAGTCGTGGTTGCCGACCGTGGAGTACCAGGGGATCGTCAGGCCGGGGCTCCGCAGTTCCCGCATCGCCGCTGCCAGGAAGCCCTCCAGGTACGGGAAGCCGAGCTGCTTGTCCTGGTCGCGGACGTTCGAGTCGGGCTGCCAGAACTGCTTCAGGCCGCTGTTGAGGACGCCCTCGTAGTGCCGCTCGTCACCGGAGTTGGGGGTGATCCGGCCGCCGCTCAGGACGGTGAGGAACCACTCCAGTTCGGTGCGGGCGTTGTTGTCGGTGTTGTCGCCGGTGGTCATGGCGAACTGGAGCGGGGCGCCGGTGACGGGGGCGCCCCGCAGCGCGTTGACCCGCTCGACCAGCGAGACGGCGCCGTGCACGGTGAGCGCCTCGTGCGGGCGCCAGGCGTGCACATCGGTGGAGCGCAGGTACTCCAGGCGCATCGGGTGCTGGGCGTCGATGATGTGCAGGTCGGTGAGCTGTACGAACGCGGCGAGCGTCGAACGGCGGTCCGCGCGCCCGGACTTGGGCGCGGCCAGTTCGTCTCGCACGATGCGGCGCCAGCCGGGTCCGTCGGCGAGCTGGCGGTAGCCGGAGGTGCCGCGCGGTGCGGCGACGGTCGCGAGGGTGGTGCCGCGGTTGTAGGGGCGCAGCGGCAGGAAGGGTGCCCGGCGCGAGGAGGCGACCGGGGCCTCCCCGGGGGCGGCGGCCGCCGGGGTGCCGGTGGTGGCGGCCTGGCTGTCGGTGGGCCGCAGGGCGTAGCCGACTCCGGCGGAGAGGGACACCGCACCGGCGGCGGCGAGGACGGTACGGCGGTGGACGCCCAGCGCGGAGCTGGCGACAGAGCGTATGCGCGACATGGCGCGGTCTCCCCGAGTGCGTGACGCGTCGGCAGTGGTCACGGGCGTCGCTGTCGCGAACAACCCGCTCGCTCTGGATCGTTGGCACCGGGAATGACCTGCGCGTGAACGAGGCGGCAACGCGCAGCGCCGATCACCGTACGTGGATCTCGGTCCACCCTGCGCGACCCCGGCCGCTCCTCGGGCGGCCGGGGCGCGGTTACTCCGTGTTCATCTTCGCGGGTATCCGGCGGGTATTCGGGGGGACTTCAGGGCTGTTCCGGGTTCGCGGGCGAGTACTCCGGCGCGGACCAGCGCAGGGGTACGGCGGCCGGAATCTCGATCGCCTCAAAAAGGGTGAAACGGACTCGCCGTTCGGGTGTGAACTCGATCCGGGCCTCACCGGTGAGGTGCAGTGCCGTGCCCGAGGTCCAGTCCAGGAAGAGCAGTCCGGCGCGCGGGTCGGCGGCGAGGTTGCCGAGGCTGAGGAACATGGCGTTGCCCGGGTAGTCGCGCCAGCTCAGTTCGCGCGGGGAGTCGACGCGCACGAAGCCGGGGTTGCCGCCGCGGTGGCTGGCGTCGGCGCCGCCCTCGTGGACGCTGGCCAGGAAGAAGGTGTCCGCCGCCGTGACGAAGGCGGCCTGTTCCTCGGTCAGTTCAGCGCTCCGGCGGGGCTCGCCCGGGGCGCGGTCGGACAGGATCTCGTACGTCTCTCTGCGCTGGAGGTACTTCGGGCAGTTGGCGAAGACCCGGTCCGCCTCGATCGCGAGCCCTCTCGGGGTGGGCCGGGCGTGGCCGTTGAGCCGCATCCGGCGCCGGGTGCGCGGGTCGAGGGCGATGGTGCCGACCGGGGTGCCCTCGGTGGTGAGCGCCGCCGCGAGAGGGGCGGCCGGGCTGCCCCCTCCCGCGACGGACACCTGCCGGGGCCCGGTCGCCCGGACGAACCCCGGCTCCCCCGCCAGCGGCGCCGCCCACACCGCGCCGGTCGCCGGGTCGGCGGCGCCGATCACCAGCAGCGGCTGGACCTCCAGGAAGGCGGCGGCCACCGGCTTGATGCCCTCCCCGATGGACCGGCCGACATGGGCGGCGAGGTCCCGCACGCCGAGCCGGTCCTGCACGGCGAGCGAGCCCTCGTGATAGACGCCCATGGCTAGAAGAATCCGCAGGTGGGCGCGGACTCGTGGGGCGCCGGGGCGCCCTGGACGCCGCTGGACACCGAGATCTCCAGGCGGATTCCGTCCGGGTCGAAGAAGAAGATGCCGCCGGAGTCGGCACCCTCGGCGTGCGCCACGACCCCTTCGTGGGCGAACTCCACGCCGTACTCGCGCAGGGCGGCCTCGTAGGAGCGGATCTCCTCGACGGACTCCGCCTGGAGGGCGAGGTGGTGCAGGCCGGGCCGGGTCTTGTCGTAGGCACCGTCCGCCTGCTGCCACAGCGCGAGGGCGAGCGTGCCGCCCACGCCCATCAGCGCGAACCGCCGGTCGTCCTCCTTGCCCTCGACCAGCAGGTCGAAGTCGAGGACGTCGCGATAGAAGGCGAGCGAGCGGTTCAGATCGGTGACGTTCAGGCCGACGTGTCCGGTGCGCAAGGTCATGACTACCCCCATCAGAAGTTGTTTCCGCACTTGCTTTTCTAACCTCTTAAAACGACATTAGAGGTTAGAAGCGGGGAGTGTCAACCGGTCACGTACCCTTGACCGGTTAGTACGGAAGAGGGAGCCCCACATGTCCGACCCCCGCCCGCACCTCGGCGAGCCGCTCGCGCTGGACCTGCTGAACACGCGGTGGATGCGGGACGGGGCCCTTCAGGACCTGCTCACGGACACCGCGGGGCTCGCGATCTGGCTCGCGGCGAACGACCTGGACGGCACGTACTCCGCCGACGCCACGACCCTGCGCCACCTCCTCCAGGCCCGCGACGCGATCAAGGCCGCCGTCGACGGATCACCGAAGGACGCGGCGCCGCTCGTCGACGCGGTGCTCGCGCACGGCCGCATCCGGGCCACGCTCACCGCCGACGGACCGGGCGAACTGCCCGAGTTCCACTCCCCCGCCTGGGGCCCGGCCTGGCTCGCCGCCCGCGACTACCTCCGACTGCTCGCCACCGCGCCGGACCGGATTCGCGCCTGCGCCAGCGAGTCCTGTGTCCTGTACTTCTTCGACACCTCGCGCAACGGCACCCGCCGCTGGCACTCCATGGCGACCTGCGGCAACCGCGCCAAGGCGTCCCGCCACTACGCCCGGACCAAGGAGGACTGACAGTGATGATTGCTGTGGCTCCGCCCGAGGGTCTGACTCAAGGACTGACTGGCGCTTCGGCTGTCCTTGGCGTGAATCGTCGGCCTTCCGGGCGGAGCCGCTATGCGCGTGGCCGGTCGGGCGTCTGTGACTTCATAGGAGCCCGGCCAAAGGTCCCATCACTGTCTTGTCCGTCTGCCCGACCGGCGCGTGCTCTCCCTCACGCGTCGTACGGAAGGACAGCAGGCTCCAGCATGGCAGCAGACGAGATAGCGGTCATCGGCGGCATTGACACCCACACCGACCTGCACCAGGCCGCAGTGATCGACACCGTGGGCCGGCACCTGGCCACCCGGGCGTTCGAGACCACCCCGGACGGCTACCGGCAGATGCTGGAGTGGCTGTGCTCGCACGGTGAACTCCTTGTGGTGGGCCTAGAAGGTACCGGTGCCTACGGAGCAGAAGCCGCCCGCTTCCTTACTGCGAACGGCGTCACGGTCATCGAGGTCGACCGCCCCGATCGCAAAGCGAGGCGGGACAACGGCAAGTCCGATCCCGTCGACGCCTACGCCGCCGCGACCGCCGTGCTGTCGGGCCGGGCCTCGGGCATCCCGAAGACCCGCGACGGGATCGTGGAGGCCATCCGCACCCTGCGGGTGGCCCGCAGCTCGGCGGTCAAGGCCCGCACCCAGGCCATCAACCAGATCCGCACGCTGATCGTCACCGCCCCTGCCACGGTGCGCGAGAGGCTGCGCGGCCTGGCCACCGGCGAACTGGTCGACACCCTTGCTCGTTCCCGCCCGGCAGGTGACCTTGCCGATCCGGTCTGCGCGGCGAAGATCACGCTGCGACGGCTCGCTCGCCGCTACCAGCTGCTCTGCGAGGAGATCGCCGAGGCGGATGCGGACCTTGGGCCGCTGGTCACCCGGGCGGCACCGCGCCTGATCGCTCTGCCCGGCGTCGGCCCGGAGACCGCAGGCCAGCTGCTGACCAGCGCGGGCGACAACCCCGACCGCCTGAAGTCGGAGGCGTCCTTCGCGCACTTGTGCGGAGCCGCTCCAATCCCGGCCTCCTCGGGACGCACCAACCGGCACCGACTCAACCGCGGCGGCGACCGCCAGGCCAACAGGGCGCTGCACACCATCGTGCTGGTCCGGATGCGCTACGACCAGCGGACCAGGGACTACGTCGCCAAACGCACTACCGAAGGCATGACCAAGAAGGACATCATCCGCTGCCTGAAACGGTTCGTCGCCCGTGAGGTCTACAAGCACCTGCCCCACCCACGGATCACAACCGAACACCTCATCCAGACCACTTGACGATCTATAGGAGCTTCACCCTACGGGCGACTTACACCTTTGCCGAAGATCGCCCGGAAAGGGATAGCGGGTTTTCCCCATCCCTGAATTTCGATTGGGTCAACTCTCCCCAAACATCCTTGCCTTGGGTAAAGCTGAGCGATCGCTCCACGCTCGTTCCTTTACTCACAAGGGATGCCGATGACCCACACCCCCCAGCGCGAACCCATATCGGGCGCCAGACGCGCGGCCCGGATCGCCGTGGCCGCGGGGCTCGTGGCCGCGCTCTCCGCTGCCGGGCCGATACCCATGGCCTTCGGTGAGGATGCCCCGGCCGCGGCCGACCCCGCCGTCAAGTCCGCACCCGACAAGCTCGGTTCGGACGACGCGGACCTGCTCGCCGACGCCAAGGCGGCCGGCGACAAGAACGTCACGATGATGATCGCCACCGCCCCCGGCAAGACCGAGCAGGTCGCCGAGGAGCTGGACGCGGTCAAGGGCGGCTCCGTGGGCCGCGCCTACGACAAGCTCGGCTACGTCCGGGCCACGGTCCCCACCGGCAAGGCCGACGCGGCCATCGCCGCCGCCACGAAGCTCTCCTCGGTGCACGGCATCGACCTGCGCGAGGAGATCCCGCTGGACGACCCGGCCGTCGACACCAAGAAGTCGGCGTCGACCGCGGCCGCCTACCCGGCCCCCGGCAAGAACACCCCAGCCGAGAACCCGTACAACCCCTCCTTCGAGACCGGCGCCGTCGACTTCGTCGACGACCACCCGAAGGCGGACGGCCGCGGGATCACCATCGGTGTCCTGGACTCCGGCGTGGACCTCTCCCACCCGGCGCTCCAGAAGACCACCACCGGTGAGCGCAAGATCGTCGACTGGGTCACCGCGACCGACCCGATCCTCGACAGCGACGCCACCTGGCGCGCGATGACGACCAACGTCTCCGGGCCCAGCTTCACCTTCTCCGGCCGCACCTGGACGGCACCCGCCGGGTCGTACCAGGTCAACCTGTTCCGCGAGTCCGCCACCGCGGGCGGCGACGCCGCGGGCGACGCCAACCGGGACGGCGACACCACCGACGTCTGGGGCGTGCTGTACGACGCCGCGGCCGGCACGGTCCGGGTCGACCTGAACAACAACTCCGACTTCGGTGACGACACCCCGATGAAGCCGTACAAGGACGGCTTCCAGATCGGCTGGTTCGGCACCGACAACCCGGACACCGACGTCGCCGAGCGGCAGCCGTTCGTCGTGGAGATCCGCAAGGACGTCCCGATGGACCCCTACGGCGGTGACTGGGTCGGCCAGAAGCGCGACTTCGTCAACATCGGCGTCATCGAGTCCGAGCACGGCACGCACGTCGCCGGCATCACCTCCGCCAACGGCCTGTTCGGCGGCGAGATGAACGGCGCCGCGCCCGGCGCGAAGGTCGTCTCCTCGCGTGCCTGCACCTGGACCGGCGGCTGCACCAACGTCGCGCTCACCGAGGGCATGATCGACCTCGTCGTCAACCGCGGTGTCGACATCGTCAACATGTCCATCGGCGGTCTGCCGGCGCTGAACGACGGCAACAACGCGCGCGCCGAGCTCTACACCCGCCTGATCGACGAGTACGGCGTCCAGCTGGTGATCTCCGCGGGCAACTCCGGCCCCGGCGCCAACACCATCGGCGACCCGGCCCTGGCCGACAAGGTGATCTCGGTCGGCGCCTCCGTGTCCAAGGAGACCTGGGCGTCCAACTACGGCTCGCAGGTGCAGAAGTCGTACGCGATGATGCCGTTCTCCTCCCGCGGCCCGCGTGAGGACGGCGGGTTCACCCCGACGCTCGTGGCGCCGGGTGCGTCCGTCAACACCATCCAGACCTGGTTCCCGGGCGCCCCGGTCGCCGAGGCGGGCTACTCCCTGCCGGCCGGCTACGGCATGCTCCAGGGCACCTCGATGGCCTCCCCGCAGGCCGCCGGCGCCTCCGCGCTGCTGCTGAGCGCCGCCAAGCGCGCGGGCATCGAGCTGACCCCGGCGACCCTGCGCACCGCGCTCACCTCGACCGCCGACCACATCAGTGGCGTCCAGGCGTACGAGGAAGGCGCGGGCCTGATCAACATCCCGGACGCCTGGGACTCGATCAAGGACGGCGCCACCGCCCACACCTACTCGGTGAAGGCGCCGGTCGACACCGCGATCGACCAGTTCCTGAAGACGCCCGGCTTCGGCACCGGTCTGTACGACCGCGAGGGCGGTCTGAAGGCCGGCCAGAAGAAGACGTACGAGATCACCCTGACCCGTACGTCCGGCGCCGACCGTGCGATCCGGCACGAGCTGCACTTCGAGAACAACGCCGGTGACACCTTCCGGATCGTCGGCTCCGACGAGGTCAGCCTGCCGCTGAACCAGCCGGTCACCGTCAAGGTGCAGGCCGCGCCGAGGTCCGCCGGGCTGAAGAGCGCGATCCTGGAGGTCGACGACCCGCGCACCGAGGGCATCGACAAGCAGGTCATGTCGACGGTCGTGGTCTCCGCGCCGCTGAAGTACACCTACTCGGCGTCCGGCACGGTGCAGCGCAACAGCACCAAGCACTACTTCGTGACCGTGCCCGAGGGCGCCAAGTCGCTGGAGGTCGCGATCGGCGGGCTGAAGGACAAGAGCCAGACCCGCTTCATCGCCATCCACCCCTATGGCGTTCCGTCGGACACCACGTCCACGCCGAACTGCTACAACAACTACCTCGACGGCAACGGCTGCCGCCCGGACGTGCGCTCGTACGCCGACCCGCAGCCCGGCGTCTGGGAGATCGAGGTCGAGTCGCGGCGTACCTCGCCGGTGCTCGACAACCCCTTCAAGCTGGACGTCACCGTCCTCGGCGCGGCCTTCGACCCGGAGACCGTGACCGTGCCCGAGGCCAAGGTCGGCACGCCGGTCGATGCCTCCTGGAAGGTGACGAACAAGTTCGCCGCCCTGGACGGCAAGCTGGCCGGCGGCCCGCTCGGCTCCTCCAAGACGGCCCGCCCGACCATCGCCGACCACGAGACGCACACCACCACGGTCGCGGTGCCCGAGGGTGCCACGTCCCTGGACGTCGCGATCGGCAGTGTCTCGGACAACGCCGCCGACCTGGACCTGACGGTCTACGACCAGGACGGCAACCAGGTCGCGCAGGCCGCCGACGGCGACTCGGAGGAGGCGGTCTCGATCGCCAAGCCCGCCGCCGGGACTTACACGATCGAGGTCGTGGGCTACTCGGTGCCGTCCGGCTCCACCGCCTACGACTACCTGGACGTGTTCTTCTCCGCCGCGCTCGGCTCGGTCACGGTCGACGAGTCGACGCCGGTGAAGCTCGGCACGGGCGACTCCGCCACGATCGCGGCGAGCGTCACCGCCGCGGCCGCCGCGCCGGAGGGCCGTGAGTTCTTCGGCCAGGTCCAGCTGCTGAACGCGCGCGGCACGGTCGCGGGCTCGGGCAGCGTGAAGATCGAGAAGGTCACGCCGTAGCGGTCAGTTCGATACGGCAGAAAGGGCGGGCGTCCTCACGGGCGCCCGCCCTTTCTCCTTGGCAGCCTTGGCAGCCTTGGCAGCCTTGGCAGCCTTGGCAGGCCTCTTATTGGCAGGTCAGCCTGCGGGACTCGGGCAGCGAGCGGGTGATCCACTCGCGTTCCAGGGCGATCTCCTGCGCGCCGACGACCCACATGTCGGGTTCGCCTGCCCCGGCCCGGACGCCGAACAGGACCTGGTCGCCCTTGCGCAGGCCGGGGTCGATGGCCTCGTCGACGGCGTAGGTCACGGAATCCCCCTCGGCCGGCCCGGACCTCTCGGACTGCTTGTGGACGCGGGTCACCTTCACGCTCACCCGCAACCGCCCGGCCTCGGCGTCCGGTTCGGCGGAGGTGACCTCGCCCTCCGCGACCAGGCTCGCGCAGGCGAGATAGTGCGGGCTGCCGAGGGCTAGCTCGGCCTGGGCCTCCGACGAGGCCTGCGACTTGCCGGAGTCGGCAGCCGAACCCGCCGAGTCGTCGGCACCGGTGCCGGACAGGGAGATCAGCCAGCCCAGGCCCACCACCACGCTCCCGGCCGCGGCCACGGCGAGCGAGCCGAGGGCGACCCGGAACATCCGGCGCCGGATCTGCCGTACCGGACGGGGTGCCGGGGCCGGTCGCGGGGCCGGGGCGGGTGCGCCGGGTTCGGCCAGCGCGCGGCCGATGATGTCCAGTTGCTCCCGCAGGACGGCGAGGTCGGCGGTGGCCGAGCGGTGCTCGGCGCGGACGGCGTCGTCCGCCCCCTCGGGCAGGGGTTCGTCGGTGATCGCGGCCATCAACGCGTCGATGCCGCTGTGTTCGGCGGTCACGTCACACCACCTCGTCCTCGTGCAGGCGGGTGCGCAGAATCCGTACCGCCGTGTGCAGCCTGCTCTTGACCGTGCCCTCGGGGATGGCGAGTTGCTCGGCGATGTCCCGCACGGGCAGGTCGGCGAAGAAGCGCAGGACCACCACCTGGCGCTGGGCGTCGGGCAGTTCGTCCAGGCCCTGGGCCACGGCGAGGGAGAGCACGCTGGTGTCCTCGCCGGAGGGGTGCTCCGACTGGCGCAGGGCGGCGAGGCGTTCGCCGAGCCGCTCCTGGCGGCGCTTGGCCCGATGCCAGTCCATGGCGAGGTTGGAGGCGACCACCGCCGCCCACGCGGACACGTCCCGCGGCGCCTCCCGGCCGCTCGCCGCCCGCTCCAACAGCCGTAGGCGGACCTGCTGCACCCCGTCCAACAGGTCCGCCTGCGGCACCCCGCCGAGCGCGAGCACCGCCCGCACCCTGCGCTCCTGAGCCGCGTCCAGGGGATCGTCCGGTGCCTCCGGTACGCCGTCCCCCTGGCCGCGACGGGCCATTCTGCGCAGCACAGCCACCCCTCCCCTCGCCGCGTTTCTCCTATGACGCCGGTCGGGGCGGAAACGTTCGACCCAACTTCCGGAATCTTCTATTCGATCTTTCCTTCACACCTTCTTCACTGTCAGCATGTGCCCCATGACCAACATCACCAAAGGGGCCAACACCCCTGTCCCCACAGGTCCGCTGCGGGTCGCCGTAGTCCGCCGGAAGGTGCCGGGGACGCCCGCGGTGGAGGTGTCGGCGCTGCTGCTGGACGCGGCGGGCAAGGTACGCGGCGACGCCGACCTCGTCTTCCACGGCCAGCCCTGGCATCCCTCGGGCGCGGTGCGGCACATCGGCACCGGGGACGGCGGTGACCGGTTCGCGGAGTGGCTGGAGCTGGACCTGCCCCAGGTCGAACCGGCGGTCCAGCGGGTGCTGATCGCCGCCTCCTGCGACGACGGCGCATTCGGGCAGGTGCCGGGGCTCGCGGCGCAGACCGTGGCGGCGGACGGCGCGATCGTCGCGCACTACGAGGTGACGGACGCGGCCACCGAGACGGCGTTCGTGCTCGGGGAGTTCTACCGGCGCAACGGCGAGTGGAAGTTCCGCGCGGTGGGGCAGGGCTACGACTCGGGACTGGCGGGACTGGCGACGGACTTCGGGATCGTGGTGGCGGAGGAGCCGGTGGCCGCGGTGCCTCCTGCTGTTCCTCCGGCTCCGGTGGCTCCGGTGGCTACGGTCGTGAACGCCGGGGTGGGGAAGACGTCGGCGCCGCCGGCGGTCGTACAGCCGCCCGTCGCCGACGTGCAGCCGCCCGCGACCGTCGTGTCGATGCCCGCCCCGTCCACCACCCCGTCCTGGGGATCCGCCTTCTTCGACTTCGAACCGTACGTCCGCAGCGGCAACGGCAGCACCAAGATCACCATGGACATACCGTTCCCGCCGGACTGCGGGCCGGTGATCATGGAGGCGCGGGTCGAGCAGTACAAGTGGATCCAGGTCGAGATCCCCGGGCGCGACGACACGATCTTCTGCCACGACCTGCCCGAGCACCAGGGCCGCGTCCTGTTCGTGCCGCCCCGCAAGGGCGGCTCACTGAAGCTGAAGGTGAGCTGCTCCGGGCAC
Organism: Streptomyces davaonensis JCM 4913; assembly: GCF_000349325.1. Lineage (GTDB taxonomy): Bacteria > Actinomycetota > Actinomycetes > Streptomycetales > Streptomycetaceae > Streptomyces > Streptomyces davaonensis. The sequence continues at coordinate 6,285,607 of NC_020504.1, read as the reverse complement.
TGGAAGCTCACCGTCCTGCCCCTGTCGGCGGCCCGCCCCTTCGACGCCGAGACGGTCAAGGGGAGCGGCCCCGAGGTCCTCGTCTACCGCGGCGGCGCGGCCGAACTGAAGGTCCGCGCGACGGACCGCCACAACGGCTGGTTCCAGATCAACTGCCACCGGGGCGCCACCCCCGACGAACTCCGGCACCCCGAGCAGCTCGTGCACGCCTGGAACGGCAAGCGGGTCAAGGAAACCGTCCGGATCACCGAGGGGCCCATCCTGCTCGCGATCGACAAGAGCAGGCACCAGTGGGAGCTCACCACCGCCCCGCTGCCCACCCCGAAGCCCGCCAAGAGCCGGAAGGGGGACGTCTACGAGGGCCGGGGCGAGCAGACCGTCACGCTGGTCAACCCGCGGCCCGGACGTCCCTCGCTGCTCCGGTACGAGTTCCCGGGCGCCGAGCGCAGCTTCGACATCGGGGTGAAGCTCGTCGACGAGTACGGCGACGAGGACGAGTGGCTGACCACCTACAACCACGGCTCCCGCGGCACCGCCCTGGTCTTCAGCATGGGGCAGGCCGAGCGGAAGATACGGGTCAAGCACACCGGCGCCTGGACGCTGCGTGTGCTCCCCGAGGACGAGGCGCCGCTGCTCACCGGCCCGGTCGAGGGCAAGGGCAGCACGATCCTGCGCTACCCGGGGCCGCCCACACTGATGACCGTGCGACGGACGTCCTCCGGCGACGAGGACAAGCTGGTCGTGCACGCCCTGAACCACCCCTTCGGCAGGCCGGTGATCGTCGCCGACACCATGGGCCGCCGCCGCCCCGCGCTCGGCCCTGTCTTCGTCGACCCGGGCGGTACCTGCTTCGTGACCGTCTTCGCCACCGACAACACGAAATGGCGGCTGGAGCCGGAGTCGCTCGCCGCGGCGACCGGACTCGGCCCGCGTAACCAGGGCGAGGGATACGGAGTCGTACGTCACACCGGGCCCGAGGCGGAACTGATGGTCGCCGGTTCGAGCGGGATCATGCATGTCTTCGAACTGGACGAAAACCTGTTCCCCAAGCGGAAAATCACCGGTTCTTCCGGCCCCTACCGGATCCAGAGCTCAATCCTGCACGTCCGCGCGATGGGCGCCTGGGTGATCGAACTGCGCGACTGACAGGAATGGCGTCCCATCCCTCGGGCAAACGATTGGACACAACGGCCTGGATGGGACGCATCATGGAAACGTCCAGGCCACGCAACCGCCACAGAGCAAGGAGTCACCGTGAGGGTCGGAATCGTCGGAGCCACCGGTCAGGTCGGCACGGTCATGCGCAAGATCCTCACGGAGCGGAACTTCCCGGTCACGGAGCTGCGTCTGTTCGCCTCGGCCCGCTCGGCGGGGACGGTCCTGGACGGCGTCACGGTGGAGGACGCGGCCACGGCGGACTACACGGGCCTGGACATCGTGCTGTTCTCGGCGGGCGGCTCGACCTCCAAGGCGCTGGCCGAGAAGGTCGCCGCACAGGGCGCCGTGGTGATCGACAACTCCTCTGCCTGGCGCCGGGACCCCGAGGTGCCGCTGGTCGTCTCCGAGGTGAACCCGCACGCCATCGCGGACCGCCCCAAGGGCATCATCGCCAACCCGAACTGCACCACCATGGCCGCGATGCCGGTACTGAAGGCGCTGGACGCGGCGGCGGGCCTGGAGGCGCTGGTGGCCACCACCTACCAGGCGGTGTCCGGCTCGGGCCTCGCGGGCGTGGCGGAGCTGCACAGCCAGGTGCTGAAGGTCGTCTCCGACGCGGACAAGCTGACCCACGACGGCGAGGCGGTCGACTTCCCCGAGCCGCAGGTCTACAAGCGCCCGATCGCCTTCAATGTGCTGCCCTTCGCGGGCAACCTCGTCGAGGACGGTCTGAACGAGACCGACGAGGAGCAGAAGCTCCGCAACGAGTCCCGCAAGATCCTGGAGATCCCGGAGCTGAAGGTCTCCGGCACCTGTGTCCGGGTCCCGGTCTTCTCCGGCCACTCCCTCCAGATCAACGCCCGCTTCAAGAACCCGATCAGCCCGGAGCGCGCCACCGAGTTGCTCGCCGGGGCGCCGGGTGTCGTCCTCTCCGAGATCCCGACCCCGCTCCAGGCGGCCGGCAAGGACGCCTCGTACGTGGGCCGCATCCGCAGGGACGAGACCGTCGACAACGGCCTCGCCCTGTTCATCTCCAACGACAACCTCCGCAAGGGCGCGGCCCTGAACGCGGTCCAGATCGCGGAGCTGGTGGCGGCGGAACTCAGGGAGAAGCAGGGCTGATCCGCGGCCGGGCTAGCCCCTTCTGACCTCGTAGAGGAAGCAGCCGTACTCGACGGCCCGGACGTGGACCAGCGCCACGGCCGGGTCGTCGAACGCATTGTGGAAGGCGGCGTCGTCGGGGGCGTCGACCAGCGTGCCGCCGAGGATGCGGCCGTCGGCCGAGTAGCGGCGCAGCGTGCGGTGGGCGTTGGCGAAGGGCAGGCCGTCCGGCTGCGGCCCCCCGCACTCCTCCGCGTGGATGAAGACGGGCCCCTGCTCGTCGTAGGCCCCTGGATCCACCCCGTTCTCCGCCGCCCAGCGCCGCAGCGGCGCGTACGTGACCAGGGCGATCCGCTCCCCCGGAGCGCTCCGGCGCAGGCAGCAGCGCAGGGGTGAGCCGCCCTCCTCGTCGGTCAGGGGAACCGTCCGGCGGCCCCCGTCGTCAGTGGAGCGGAGCTCCTTCAGGGCCGTCGGGGGGATGGGGTGTGCGTGGTAGGTCGTCATGGGCCCAGGTTCACGTGCGCACGCGCCGCTGACCGGCGGTAAACGGACATCGCATTCTCCTCAGGTCCCATGGAAGGATGACCGAACCCACACATAACGAGGAGATGACCGCGTGCCTGGCACAAACCTGACTCGCGAAGAGGCGCAGCAGCGGGCGAAGCTGCTGACCGTTGACTCGTACGAGATCGATCTCGACCTCTCCGGCGCGCAGGAGGGCGGCACCTACCGGTCCGTGACCACGGTGCGCTTCGACGTCGCGGAGAGCGGCGCCGAGTCCTTCATCGACCTGGTGGCTCCCGCCGTGCACGAGGTGACCCTCAACGGCGAGCCGCTCGACGCGGAGGCGTCCTTCAAGGACTCCCGGATCGCGCTGCCGGGCCTGCTGGAGGGCCGTAACGTCCTCCGGGTCGTCGCGGACTGCGCGTACACCAACACCGGTGAGGGACTGCACCGGTTCGTCGACCCGGTCGACCAGCAGGCGTATCTGTACACCCAGTTCGAGGTCCCGGACGCCCGCCGCGTCTTCGCGTCCTTCGAGCAGCCCGATCTGAAGGCGACCTTCCAGTTCACCGTGAAGGCCCCCGAGGGCTGGACGGTCATTTCCAACTCGCCGACCCCGGAGCCCAAGGACAACGTCTGGTCCTTCGAGCCGACGCCGCGCATCTCGACGTACATCACCGCGCTGATCGTCGGCCCGTACCACTCCGTGCACAGCGTGTACGAGAAGGACGGCCAGTCCGTCCCGCTCGGCATCTACTGCCGGCCCTCGCTCGCCGAGTTCCTCGACTCGGACGCGATCTTCGAGGTCACTCGGCAGGGCTTCGACTGGTTCCAGGAGAAGTTCGACTACGACTATCCGTTCAAGAAGTACGACCAGCTCTTCGTGCCGGAGTTCAACGCGGGCGCGATGGAGAACGCGGGTGCGGTGACCATCCGCGACCAGTACGTCTTCCGGTCCAAGGTGACGGACGCGGCGTACGAGATGCGCGCCGAGACGATCCTGCACGAGCTGGCCCACATGTGGTTCGGCGACCTGGTCACCATGGAGTGGTGGAACGACCTGTGGCTGAACGAGTCGTTCGCCACCTACACCTCCATCGCCTGCCAGGCCTATGCGCCCGAGAGCCGCTGGCCGCACGCCTGGACAACGTTCGCCAACTCCATGAAGACGTGGGCGTACCGCCAGGACCAGCTGCCCTCCACGCACCCGATCATGGCCGAGATCCGCGACCTGGACGACGTCCTGGTCAACTTCGACGGCATCACCTACGCCAAGGGCGCCTCCGTCCTCAAGCAGCTCGTCGCCTACGTCGGCATGGACGAGTTCTTCGCGGGCGTGCAGGCGTACTTCAAGGCCCACGCGTACGGCAACACCCGCCTTTCCGACCTGCTCGGCGCGCTGGAGGAGACCTCCGGGCGTGATCTGAAGACCTGGTCGAAGGCGTGGCTGGAGACGGCCGGCATCAACGTCCTGCGCCCGGAGATCGAGACGGACGCCGAGGGTGTCATCACCTCCTTCGCCATCCGCCAGGAGGCCCCGGCGCTGCCGGCGGGCGCGAAGGGCGAGCCCACGCTGCGTCCGCACCGCATCGCGGTCGGCCTGTACGAGCGGGACGAGGAGAGCGGCAAGCTGGTGCGCGACGAGCGCATCGAGCTGGACGTGGACGGCGAGCTGACGGCCGTACCGCAGCTGGTCGGCAAGCGCCGTCCGGCGGTGGTGCTGCTGAACGACGACGATCTGTCGTACGCCAAGGTCCGCCTCGACGAGCAGTCGCTGGCCCATGTCACCGAGCACCTGGGCGACTTCGAGTCCTCGCTGCCGCGCGCGCTGTGCTGGGCGTCGGCGTGGGACATGACGCGGGACGCCGAACTGGCCACCCGCGACTACCTCTCGCTGGTCCTCTCCGGCATCGGCAAGGAGTCCGACATCGGCGTGGTGCAGTCGCTGCACCGTCAGGTGAAGCTGGCCATCGAGCTGTACGCCGACCCGACCGCCCGCGAGGCCCTGCTGACCCGCTGGACCGACGCCACGCTGGCCCACCTGCACGCGGCGCCGGCCGGTGGGGACCACCAGCTGGCGTGGGCGCGCGCCTTCGCGGCGACGGCCCGGACGCCGGAGCAGCTGGACCTCCTGGAGGGGCTGCTGGAGGGCTCGCAGTCCATCGAGGGCCTGGCCGTCGACACGGAGCTGCGCTGGGCGTTCGTGGAGCGGCTCGCCGCGGTGGGCCGCTTCGACGAGGCGGAGATCGCGGGCGAGTACGAGCGGGACAAGACGGCGGCCGGTGAGCGGCACGCGGCCACGGCCCGCGCCTCCCGCCCGACCCCCGAGGCGAAGGCGGAGGCCTGGGCCTCGGTCATCGAGTCCGACAAGCTCCCCAACGCGGTGCAGGAGGCGGTGATCGGGGGCTTCGTCCAGACCGACCAGCGCGAGCTGCTGGCGCCGTACACGGACAAGTACTTCGAGACCCTGAAGGGCATCTGGGACGCCCGTTCCCACGAGATCGCCCAGCAGATCGCGGTCGGCCTGTACCCGACGATCCAGGTCTCCGAGGAGACCCTGGCCCGCACGGACACCTGGCTCACCGAGGCCGCCCCGAACGCGGCCCTGCACCGCCTGGTCTCCGAGTCCAGGTCGGGCGTGGAACGAGCCCTGAAGGCCCAGGCGGCGGACGCGGCGGCGGCCGAGTAGCCCACAAGGGGTCGACAGAGGGACTGGCGAAGGCGCTCCGAGACCGCTCGGAGCGCCTTCGTCGTCCGACACACCGGACGGTCAACGGCCGGCTCGCGCATGGTCACGCCGGTGCGCGGGACCGGTCTTCTCAGGGAAGCCGACCGATCGGACGATGCCGCCGCGCTCGCCGCCGCGGCCTGCCGGCACCAACTGCCCGGCCACCGTCGCCCCCAGCGCCAGCACCATGCCCGCCACCTGCACCGGTGTCAGCGACTGCCCCAGCGCGGCCCAGCCGACGACCGCAGCGGTGAGCGGGGAGAGCGGGATCAGGAAGGTGACCTGGGTGGCGGTGAGGCGGCCGATGCCGCGGAACCAGAGCCAGTACGCGACGGCCGTGCCGGCCAGGGCGAGGTAGAGGTAGCCGCCGACCGCGCGGGCGTCCAGCGCGGGCGGCGCGCCCTCGACCAGGAAGGCGACCGGCGCGATGAGCAGTCCGCCGACGGTGAGCTGCCAGCCGGCCAGCGCGGTCGGCCCGGCGCCCTCGGGGCGGCCCCACTTCTTGGCCAGCACGGTTCCGGTGGACATCGACGCGGTGGAGGCGAGGGCCGCCAGCACACCGAGCGTGTCCAGCGCGCCGACCGCCCGCAGGACGACCAGGCTGACCCCGAACGCGGCCGCCGCCCCGGTGACCAGCGCGCGTGCCGTCGGCCGCTGGGCGAGCAGCAGTGCCGAGAGGCCGACGACGAAGAGCGGCCCGATCGAGCCGACGACCGCGGCGAGCCCGCCCGGCAGCCGGTACGCGGCCAGGAACAGCAGCGGGAAGAAGGCGCCGATGTTGAGCGCGCCGAGCGCCGCCGCCTTCCACCACCAGACGCCGCGCGGCAGCACCCGGGCGAGCGCGAGCAGAAGCAGTCCGGCGGGCAGGGCGCGCATCAGCCCGGTGAACAAGGGGCGGTCCGGCGGCAGGAACTCGGTGGTGACGTAGTAGGTGGTGCCCCAGGAGACGGGTGCCAGGGCGGTGAGGGCTATGAGCGCGGGGCGGCTGGTGGCCATGGGACGCACCCTTCAATTAGGTCGATAGAAAGTAGCTTACTCCTAAGCTACTTTCCGTCAAGCCACTTTCTTGCGGCCGACCCTTCCAGCCCGGATACTCGGCGCATGAACGCAAGCCCTGAGCAGCGCAAGGACGCCGTCGACGCGATCGTCGACCAGTGGGCGATCGTGCGGCCCGACCTGGACACGGCCGCGATGGCGGTCTTCGGGCGGATCAACCGCCTCTCACGCACCGTGGGCGACCGCCAGGAGAAGGCCTACGGCCGCTTCGGGATCTCCCGGGGCGAGTTCGACGTACTGGCGACCCTGCGCCGCTCGGGAGAGCCGTACACCCTCTCGCCCCGTCAGCTCTCGGCGACGCTGATGCTGACCACCGGGGGGATGACCGGGCGCCTGGACAAGCTGGAGCGGGCCGGGCTGCTGCGCCGGTCGCCCGATCCGCACGACCGGCGGGGGCTCCAGGTGAGCCTGACGGACGAGGGGCTGCGGCTGGTGGACGAGGCGGTGGGCGCGGGGCTCGCCGTCCAGGCGGAGGCGCTGTCCGCCCTGAACGCGGAACAGGCCGGCCAACTGGCCGACCTGTTGCGGGAGCTGCTGTCCGGGGCGACGCGCTAGTCACACCCGAGCCCGGGGCTTCAGCGGGCCAGGCTGACCTGCTCCCCCACGTGTGCCTCCACCGCCGCCTCGACGGCCGCCAGGTCGGGGTCGTCCGCCGCCCAGGCCACGTAACCGTCGGGGCGCACCAGGACCGTCGTACGGCTGCCGCTGCCGCGGCCCGTGCGGCGCTCGACCGTCAGCCAGTCCTCCAGGCCCGTCTTGTCCGCGCAGTCCTGCGAGGTGATCAGGACGAACCGGCCGCCGCGCAGGGCCTCGTAGAGCCGGCCGCCCGCCAGCTCCACGTCGGCGACCCGGGAACCGGTGAGGGCGTGGGCGCCCTGGGCGGCGCGGTACTTGACGCCGAGACCGGTGATCTGGAGGGCCAGCTTGCGGCGGACCGGGGTGAGGACGTTCAGGGTGGCGGTCAGGGCCGCCCGGAAGCCCAGCGTCCAGGGGTACTTGGCCATGGCGAGGCGGACGATGGCCCCGCTGCTGCGCATGGCCTCGGTGCCCACGGGGTGCCGCTCGGCCTGGTAGGTGTCGAGCAGCGAGTCCGCCGCGCGGCCCTGGAGCACGGCCGCGAGCTTCCAGCTGAGGTTGGCCGCGTCCTGGAGGCCGATGTTCATGCCCTGGCCGCCGGCCGGGGTGTGCACATGCGCGGCGTCACCGGCCAGGAAGACCCGGCCCACACGGTAGGCGGGCGCCTGGCGTTCGTCGCTGTGGAAGCGGGACAGCCACTTGGCGTCGTGCATCCCGAAGTCGTGCCCGGCGGCGAGCCGTACGGCCTCCTGGACCTCCGGCAGGTGCAGCGGCTCGCTCTCGGGGATGTCACGGTGCCGGTGCCAGGCGACGATGCGGTAGTAGCCGTCCCCGTAGGAGGCGAAGAACGCGAAGGCGTCGCCGCGGGCGTGCACGGAGAGCGTCTCCTCGGGCGGCTCGGCGAGCCTGACGTCGGCGAGGAGGATGGAGCGGATCACCGAGCGGCCGGGGAAGGGCAGACCGACCGCGTGACGCACTGTGCTGCGCATCCCGTCGGCGCCGACGAGGTACGCCGCCCGCAACTCCTGCGACGCCCCGTCGGGGCCGCGCAGCCGCACCGTGACGCCCTCCTCGTCCTGGTCGATCCCGGTCACCTCGGTCTCGTGGCGGAACCGCACCCCGGCCGCGACCGCACGGCGCTCCAGGATCCGCTCCGTCTCGTACTGCGGAAGCATGACCAGGTGCTTGAAGCGGGAGGGAAGGCTGTCGAACTCGACGGTGAGCCGGGTGAAGAGGTTCATCCGGTCCAGGCGCCGGCCGAGGGACTCCACCTCGTCGGCGAGCGAGCGGGCGTCGAGGAGTTCCAGGGTGCGGGCGTGGATGACGATCGCCCGGGAGAGGTTGCTGATCTTGTGCGGGCGCTTCTCGACGACGGTGACGGGGACACCGGCGGCGGCCAGGTCACCGGCCAGCAGCAGTCCGGTCGGGCCGGAGCCGACGACGATCACTGAGCGGGTCGGGTCTGCGGCGCCCGGGTGGGGGGCGGGGTGCGGGTCGGTGCCGTTACCGATGCCGGTGCCGTTCATGGTGGCCTCCTAGAGCCAACGCCTCTGCCATACCCAACGACTGCTGGTCAACACTTGTTGGCCAACGCCTGTTGACGACCATACGCTCCTGCTCATTAAGGGTCAACACTTGTTGGCCCACAGGTGTTGGCATACGCTCGTGGACATGACTGGAAATGAACACGGCGCCGGGACCGAATCCAGGTCCGCAGGACGTCGCCGCTCCGATGCCACCCGCACCGCGATCCTTGCCGCGGCGCGCGAACGGTTCGCCGCCGACGGCTATGAAAGGGCCACCATCAGGGCCATCGCCAAGGACGCGGCCATCGATCCGTCGATGGTGATGCGCTACTTCGGCAACAAGGAGGGGCTCTTCGCGGCGGCCGTCTCGGTCGACCTGAAACTGCCGGACCTGAACCGGCTGCCGCGCCAGGAGATGGGCGAGGCGATGGTGCTCCACTTCCTGCACCTGTGGGAGGAGAACGAGGTCCTCACCGCCCTGCTCCGGGTCGGCGTCACCAACCAGGCCGGGGCCGAGCGCATGCAGGGCATCTTCGGGGAGCAGCTGCTGCCCCTGGCCCGCGAGGTGTGCCCGGACCCCGAGCAGAGCCCGGCCAGGGCCGCTCTGATCGCGACGCAACTGCTGGGCCTCGCCCTCACCCGCTACGTCCTCCGGCTCCCGCCGGCGGTGGCGCTCACCGCCGAGGAGGTGGTGGCATGGCTGGCGCCGACGGTGCAGCGGTACCTGACGGCCCCGAACCCGTGACGGAGCCGGACCCCGGCCCGGACGAGGAGCCAGGGAGGGAAGAGGCGCCGGACATGGAAAAGGCGCCGCCCCCGGCTGCGTACGGCGGTGTGCGCGTACGCGCCGTGGGGACGGCGCCCTCGAAGAGGTCGGGAGAGGTCAGGCCTTCGCCGTGACCTTCGCCTTCGGCTTGGTCCTGACGCGGTGGGCCTCCGCCGAGCGGTCCAGGACCATGACGAGGCCCGTGATGACCGCGAACAGGGCGAGCGGGGCCACGACGTACAGACCCAGCGTCTCGATGACGCTCAGGCCGGAGCCGGGGTCGTCACCGTCGTCGCGGTTCAGCGCGCCCGCGGGGGACGACATGAGCAGCATCATCAGCGTCGTACCGGCAGCCAGGGCGCCGGCGCGCAGGGCGTTCTTCTTGTCCACGGTGCCAAAAGTATCGAACGCCGGTTGAGCCCGCTCGTCCGGGGGTGCGTATGAGCGTTCCGAGGGTGTGCATGAGCATTCCGGGGGCCGGGCGGGAGCGGTCTCAGGCCGGGCGCATCAGCTCCAGCAGCGCGTGCAGTCTGGGCGAGGCCGCCAGTTCCTCCAGGGTCACCGGCTTGCCCTCCGCGTCGGCGATGGGCAGCCGCCAGTTCGGGAACTGGTCCCAGGTGCCGGGCAGGTTCTGCGGCCGGCGGTCGCCGACCGTGTCCGGGAGCCAGACGCCGACCATGCGGGCCGGGGTGCGCAGCAGGAAGCGGTGGACGGCCTGGATCTCGGCCTCCTCCTGGGAGGTGCCGTGCCCCCCGCCGGTGCCGTGCAGCAGCCCCAGCCGGGACAGCACGGCCAGCCACTCCCCCGTGTCGGCCGCGGCCTCCGCCCGTTCCTCCGCCAGCGAGCGGGTCAACAGGCCCAGGCTGTGCCGCAGTTCGACATGCTCGCCGGTCAGCCGGGCCGCCGTGGAGGGCAGGTCGTGGGTGGTGGCCGTGGCCAGGCAGTCCGACCGCCACTGTTCCGGCGGCAGCGGACGCCCGTCGCCCTCCCAGTCCCGCTCGAACCACAGCACCGAGGTGCCGAGCACGCCCCGGGCCCGCAGCGCCTCGCGCACGCCCGGCTCCACCGTCCCCAGGTCCTCGCCGATCACCAGCGCCCCGGCCCTGGAGGCCTCCAGCACCAGGATGGCGAGCATCGCCTCGGCGTCGTAGCGGACGTACGTCCCGTCCGTCGGCGGCTGCCCCTGCGGCACCCACCACAGCCGGAACAGCCCCATCACGTGGTCGATCCGCAGCGCCCCGGCATACCGGAACAGCGCCTTCAGCAGGCGCCGGTACGGGGTGTAGCCGGACTCCGCGAGCCGGTCCGGGCGCCAGGGCGGCAGGCCCCAGTCCTGGCCGCGCGCGTTGAAGGCGTCCGGGGGTGCGCCGACCGACATCCCGGCCGCGAAGTACTCCTGCTGCGCCCAGGCGTCGGCCCCGTCGGGATGCACGCCGACCGCGAGGTCGTGCACGATCCCGACGGCCATCCCCGCTTCCCGGGCGACCCGCTGTGCGGCGGTGAGCTGGGCGTCGGTCAGCCAGGCGAGCAGCGAGTGGAAGTCGACCCGGTCCATCAACTCGCCGCGCGCACGGGCGGTTTCCGCGGACCGCGGATCACGCAGCGGCTCCGGCCAGCGGCGCCAGTCGGAGCCGTGCACCTCGGCCAGCGCGCACCAGGTGGCGTGGTCCTCCAGCGCCTGCCCCTCGGCGGCCAGGAAGTCGGCGTAGGCCGCCCGCCGCCCGGGCCCGAGCGGGACCTCGCGCACCAGCTCCAGCGCCTCCCGCTTCAGATCCCACACCCCATCCCGGTCGATCAGCGCGCCCTTCTCCAGCACCGACTCCCGCAGCAGCCGGGCCCGTTCCAGCAGCGCGCGCACCCGCTCGCGGTCCTCGACCCGGCCGTACTCGGGGATGTCCTCGACCCGCAGATGCACCGGGTCGGGGAAGCGGCGCGAGGAGGGCCGGTAGGGGGAAGGGTCGGTGGGCGCCCCGGGTACGGCCGCGTGGAGCGGGTTGACCTGGACGAACCCGGTGCCGAGGGTCCGTCCGGCCCAGCCGGCCAGCTCCGCGAGGTCGCCGAGGTCGCCCATGCCCCAGGAGCGGCGGGAGAGCAGGGAGTACAGCTGGACGAGGAGTCCGTGGGAGCGTCCGGCGGGGGCGGGCAGCCGGGCCGGGGCGACGACGAGGTGGGCGGTGGCGCTGCGGCCGTCGGGCGCGGTGGCGGTCAGCCGGTGGACGCCGGGCGGCAGCCGGTCGGCGGCGGCCCGGGTCTCCCCCTGCTCGGTCTCCACCCGCAGCCGGGTGCCGGGCGGAAGCGCGGTGAGCGCGGCGGGCGGCCCCGAGTCCGGCCCCTCCCAGCACACCACCGTCGGCGGCAGCAGCCGCTCCCGCACCTCGCGTTCGCGCGCGGCGAGGGCACGTCGTACGGCTTCGGGGGTGGTCACGTCGATGTCGAGCGCGGCCAGCGCCGAGGTGAGCGCGGTGACCGAGGCGCGGACCGTGCGGTCCGGGGAGGGCCGGTAGGAGGTGGCGACGCCGTGCAGTTCGGCGAGCCGCGACAGATCCTCGGAGGGAACGTCTTCGGACGAGGATGCGGAGGGAACGTCCTCGGACGGGGATGCGGCCGACCGCTGCGCCGCCATCTACGGCCTCGCGCCGTCCGGGCCGAAACCGTCCGGGCCGAAGGAGAAGGCCTCACCGGTCAGCGGCGGGGCGGCTTCCAGCGGCGGCTCGCTGGTCAGCGGCAGCGCCTCGTGCAGCGGCGGCTCGCTGGTGAGCGGCTCGGCTGCGGGCAGCGGCGGCTCGCTGGTCAGTGGGGGCTCGGCGCAGGCGCTCTCCGCGCTGAAGACGCACACGTGCGGTTCGGGCTCGGTGAGCGCCTCGGGTTTGGACAGGGCGGTGAGCAGAAGGTGTGCCGATGCGGCCACGGGGGCCTCCTTGTCGAGTACGGCGGCCTACGGCCTGTCCTGCGGATCGCGCCGGCCAGGCCCTTGCGGGATACCGCAGCCCTACCCAGCGGGCGCGACGGCAGACGTGCCCGGGCGGAGAAGGTGCCTGTCGTCACATTCCGCTCCGCCGTGACACCTCAAGACTGGGGCAATCCCGCCGCTGCGGCCACTCCCGTCGACGCCCGCCGCAGCCTGCCGTGAGCGCGGCTCGACCGCCGGTGCACCGGCCGTGAACCGGAGCCGTCGGAGTCGTCGATAGACGGGGTGTGAGACTGTTCCGCCCCGTGGGGGGCCATCGGGAGAAGGACGAGGGAGACGCCGCTCTCCTGGGTGCCGTCGCGGCCGGGGACCAGGCGGCGATGGCCGCGCTGTACGACCGGCACGCGGGCTGGCTGCACGCCCGGCTGACCCGGCGCTGCGCGGACCCCGAGGTGGTGCGCGAGGTGCTCCAGGACACCTTCGTCACCGTGTGGCGGTCGGCCCGGGCGCACCGCGGTGAGGAGGCGGGCGGCTGGCTGTGGACGATCGCGGCCCGTCGGCTCGTCGACGCGCGGCGGGCACAGGAACGGGCAGAGCGGCTGCCGACCGCGCCGATCGACGAGACACGTGCCGGGTACGCACCGGCCGCGTCCGCGCCCTCCGCGGAGGAGAGGGTGCTGGCGGGTCTCGAGTACGGCGATGTCGGCACCGCTCTGGACCGGATCTCACCGGAGCTGCGGGAGGTGCTGCGCGCCACGGTGGTGGACGGACTGACGACCCGTGAGACCGCCCGGCTGCTGGGCATCCCCGAGGGCACCGTCAAGTCCCGGGCGATGCGCGCCCGCGCCGAACTCCGGGCGGCACTGGCCCAGTTGACCCCGTCCCCGATGGGAGGCCCGGCATGACCGACTGGCACGCGCCCGACACCCTGATCACCCACTACACGGACGGCACGCTCCCGGACTCCGACGCCTGCTCCCTGGAGAAGCACCTGGAGTCCTGCACGGCATGCGCGGTCCGCGTGTCCCGGGCGGTCCGCGCTACGACGGCGGGCCCGGTGCTGGCGGAGGTGAGGGGGGCGGTGCTGGAGGCGGCACCGGTGACAGCGCCGAAGGCTCTCGGCGTCCGCGTCCGCACCCCCCGCCTCCTCTGGGCCGCCGCCCCCGCCGTGCGCGGTGCCTGGCTGCCTGCCGTGCTGCTCGTGGCGCTCGGCGCGCTGGCGCTGGCCTACGGTGCCGACTTCGCGGGCGCCCGGCCCCTGCTGCTGGCCGTCGCACCGGTCGTGCCGGTCGCCGGGGTCGCCCTGTCCTACGGCAGCCACGCCGACCCGCTGCACGAACTGGCCGCGTCCACACCGTCCGCCGGACTGCGGCTGGTGCTGACGCGCTCGGCGGTCGTGCTGGCGGTGAGCCTGCCGCTGCTGACCCTCGCCGGTCTGCTGCTGCCGTCCTTCGGCTCCCCGGGTGCCGCCGCCTGGCTGCTTCCCGGACTGGCGCTGACGCTGGCCGCGCTGGCCCTCGGCGGCTGGCTCGGGCTGCGCACGGCGACGGCCGTGACCGGCGGCGGCTGGCTGTGCGCGGTGCTCGCACCGGCACTGGCGGCCCCCGACGGCGCCGTCTCCCGCCACCTGGCGGACCAGCTCTCCGCCTACGTCGGCGGCACCGCCACCCAGAGCGGCTGGGCGGCGGCGGCAGCCCTGTGCGCCGCCCTGCTGGCCGCCCGCCGCACCGCGTACGACCGCCTCGACCGACGCTGACGTACCGCGTACCGCGCTGACACACGCAACTCCTCCCTTTCCCAGGAGCCCTCTTGACCACGATCCAGGTGGCCGGTCTGCATGTCCGGCACCGTAGAACCGTTGCCCTCGACTCGCTCGACCTCGACTTCGGGCCCGGTGTGCACGGGCTGCTCGGTCCGAACGGGGCGGGCAAGACCTCGCTGATCCGGGTGCTCGCCACGGTCGCCGCCCCGAACGGCGGCCGGGTGCGGATGCTCGGTGAGGACATCGGCGACCCCGGCAAACGAGCCGCTGTCCGCCGCCGACTGGGTTATCTGCCGCAGGAGTTCGGCTACTACCCGGGCTTCACCGTGCGCGAGTTCGTCGCCTACCTGGCCTGGCTGAAGGAGATGCCCGCCACCGACGCCCCGGCCGCCGTCGAGCGCGCGGTCGCCCGGGTCGGGCTCGCCGACCGGATCGACACGAAGATCAGGACGCTGTCGGGCGGCATGATCCGCCGCGTCGGCATCGCCCAGGCCATCGTCAACGACCCGAGCGTGCTGCTGCTGGACGAGCCGACCGCGGGCCTGGACCTGGAGCAGCGGGTGGAGTTCCGCGAGCTGCTGCGCGAACTCGGCGCCTCGGCCACGGTCCTGGTCTCCACGCACCTCGTGGAGGACGTGACCGCGGCCTGTACCGAGGTCACCCTCCTCGCCGAGGGCCGCCTCGCCTACCGAGGCACCCCCGACTCCCTGAGCGCCCTCGGCGCAGAGGCTGACGGCGTCGGCGACAGTCCCATCGAGCGCGGCTACACCGCGGCCCTGCGCGCCCACCGCGAGTCCCCCATGGCGGAGGTGACGGCCCGATGACCCTCTTGACGCAACGGCCGGAGCGGACCGACAAGCCCCACCGGCCGACGCACCCCCTCCGCCCCGACTTCGCGCGCGGCTTCGCCCCGCTCGCCGGTGCCGCCGTACTGCTCACCCTGCTCGTCGCCCTCGTCGAACCGGCGGAGCGCTGGCAGGGCGGCTGGGCGGAGACCCGGGACCAGGCCCACGCCGCGGCGATCCTGCTGGGCATCCCTCTCGCCCTGGCCGCGGGCTGCTGGCAGGGCGGACGGGAACGCCGGCGTCGTACCGGCGAACTGCTGGAGACCGCCGTACGCGGATCGCTCGCCCGCTTCCTGGCCGCGGCCCTCCCGGTCGCCGTCTGGGTGGCCGTGGGACACCTCGTCGCCGCCGCGTCCTCGCTGGTGGCGACCTGGTACTGCGCCACGGGTGACGGCCCGTACCTGCTCGTGCCGCTCGTGGACACGGTCGTCGTGGGCGGTGCGGCGCTCGCGGGGCAGGTGGTGGGCCGGGTGCTGCCCTGGCGGCCGACGGCGCCGCTGCTGGCGGCCGCCGCGTACATCGCCCTCGCCTTCCTGGCCTACGGCGCCCCGGACACCCTCGGCCACCTCTCCCCGATCGCCGACACCTCCCACCGGGACGAGCCGGTGTGGTGGCAGCCCCTCGCGGCGGCCGGCTGGACGGTCGGCCTCGCCACGGCCGCGGTCCTCGCGCTGGCCGCCCGCCGCCGCGCGACGGCCGTGCTGCCGCTGGCCGTCGCGACCGCCGCCGGTGTGCTGATGGTGCAGACCGGCGACGGCCTGCACCACGCCGACCCGGACGCCCGGCGCCAGGTCTGCGACACCTCCACCGCCCCGCAGATCTGCGTCAACGCCCGCCACAAGAACCTGCTGCCGCAGCTCACCCAGGCCCTGTCGGGACTGACGGGACGCCTGGAGGGCGTACAGAACCTGCCCGTGCGGTTCGAGGACCGGCCCGGCCGGTCGCGCCCGGACGAGGTCCAGTTGCCGATGCTCACACCGTTCGGCTCGTCCGTCGTGCGCGGCGAGCTCACCGACCCCGAGCAGTACGCCTGGGAGGCCGGGATGATGCTGATCGGCCGTTCCTGGTGCGACCGCACGGATCCCGTCGTCGACCGCACGGACCAGGCCGTGGAGCACTACCTGGCGCCCAGCCCGGCCGAGGAGTACTTCGACGAACTGAACGCCGAGGGCAGCGCCGCCGACCGCGCCGAGCTGAAGGCCAGGCAGCAGGCCCGCGCCAAGCTGCTGGCGATGGACGACGAGGAACGCCGCACCTGGCTGTCGGAGTACTTCGCGACGACCGACCGCTGCGACCCGAAGGGAGTGCCGACCCTGTGACGACCGCCGGCCTCACCCTCTACGCCCGCTCGCGCGCCCTCCCGGCCACGGTGGCCGCCCTGGCCGCCACCACGGCCCTGGCCCTGTGGTCCGCCCACGCCCTGGACCCGGACCGTCGGTTCCCGCTGGCCGCCCTGACCCCGCTGCTCGCCGCAGCGGCAATCGGCACCAGCCTCCACACCCCCTCCGACGAACTGGACCGCACAGCGGCCCGCCCCTGGTGGCACCCCCGCCTGCTCCACCTCCTGACCCTCACCACCCTGGCGACGGCCCTGCTCCCCCTGGCCGTACTCACCGGCCCCGAGACCTTCGGCCCACCCGCCATGATCCACACCACCCTGGCCTGCACAGGCCTGACGGCGGGCGCGGCGGTGATCCTGGGCGCGGGCTTGAGCTGGCTCCCACTCTTCGGCTACGCGAGCGTGATGTACGTACTGGAGCCGAGAAACGGCGCGGGCACATGGGCAACGGCAGGAGCGTTGTTCGTGGCCGGAGTCACGGCGTACGTAATAAGGGGGCCCCGCAAATCTCCGGCTTAGGGGCGCGGGGAACCGCGCGACCAGCCCCCACGCACCCGCAGCCGCCGAACAACACAAAGACCCGGATCGCTAGGCAGAAATGCCATCGATCCGGGCCAAGGCATCATCCGCGCCATACGGTTGCAGATAAGGCAACCAGCGCGGATCCCTATGCCCCGTCCCGATGATGCGCCAGGCAAGACCGGACGGCGGAGCCGGTTTGTGCCGCAGCCGCCAGCCGATCTCGAACAGATGACGGTCGGCCTTCACGTGGTTGCAGCGGCGGCAGGACGCCACCACGTTGTCCCAGACGTGCTTGCCCCCGCGGCTGCGCGGGATGACGTGGTCGACGCTGGTTGCGACGCCACCGCAGTACATGCACCGGCCCCCGTCCCGCGCGAACAGCGCACGACGGGTAAGAGGAACGGGCCCCCGATAGGGAACCCGGACGAATCGCTTGAGCCGGACCACGCTTGGTGCGGGGACTGTGACGGTTGCGCTGTGCATGAAGGCGCCGGACTCCTCAAGGCATACGGCCTTGTTTTCGAGGACGAGGACGAGCGCGCGGCGGAGCGGTACGACGCCGAGTGGCTCGTACGACGCGTTGAGGACCAGGACATGCGGCACGGATGCCTCCTTGGGCGTCGGCGGCGCGTGGCTCGCGCCGGGACGATCTGTAGTCAGTCTCCCCTCAGGCCTGGCGAAAGCGCCACCATGTCCAGGTAACGGGCTGAGAGTGTTTTCGACCACACCTTTCTTCATCCCCAGGTGAGCGTGGTCTCTCCCTCGAACATTGCAACGATCCACACACGATGCACCGTTAGTGTGGTGGGTCTGCCCCCTCGGTGACCTTTCCGTGACCTTGATGACCTTGACGCCCTTTGACCGCCGTACCGGGAGGCAGAGCCCGCACCTGGAGGTACCCGCCGTGTCCTTGTCCGCCGCCCTGCTGGCCGCCGGTCCCACGCCGTCCCCGTCCCCTTCGCAGACGACACCGGCGGTCCCGTCGCTCAAGGAAGCCCAGGAGAGCGCGACCCACGCCGCGGGCTGGGTCGAGGAGAACTGGTCGACCTGGCTCGCCATCGGCCTTCGGGTCCTGCTGATCCTGGTGATCGCGGCGGTGCTGAGGGTGGTGGTGCGGCGGGCGATCACCAAGCTCATAGACCGGATGAACCGCACGGCCTCGGCGGTGGACGGCACGGCGATCGGCGGTCTGCTGGTCAATGTGGAGCGGCGGCGCCAGCGCTCGCAGGCGATCGGCTCGGTGCTGCGCTCGGTGGCCAGCTTCATCATCATGGGCACCGCGGCCCTGATGATCCTCGGCACCTTCGACATCAACCTCGCCCCGCTGCTGGCCTCGGCCGGTGTCGCGGGTGTGGCGATCGGCTTCGGCGCCCGCAACCTCGTCACGGACTTCCTCTCCGGCGTCTTCATGATCCTGGAGGACCAGTACGGCGTCGGCGACTCGATCGACGCGGGCGTCGCCTCCGGCGAGGTCATCGAGGTCGGCCTGCGGGTGACCAAGCTGCGCGGCGACAACGGCGAGATCTGGTACGTCCGCAACGGCGAGGTCAAGCGGATCGGCAACCTCTCCCAGGGCTGGTCGACGGCCGGGGTCGATGTGACGGTCCGCCCGAGCGAGGACGTGGACCGGGTGAAGAGCGTCATCGCCGAGGTCGCCGACGTGATGAGCAAGGAAGAGCCCTGGAACGAGCGCCTGTGGGGCCCGATCGAGACCCTCGGCCTGAGCAGCGTTCTGCTGGACTCCATGGTGTTCCGGGTCGCGGCGAAGACCATGCCGGGCAAGGCGCTGCCCGTGGAGCGCGAGCTGCGCCTGCGGATCAAGCAGGCCTTCGACGCGGCCGGCATCCAGATCGTCGGCGGCCTGCCGCTCGCCGTGGAGGAGGCGGCCCCGGCCGACCCGACCGCGGGCATGGCGGCCCCGTCGGCCTACGCCAACACCTCCTCGCCGCAGGCACAGGCGGCGACGCCGCTCACGCCGCCGAGCGTGACGAAGTAGCCCCGAGGCGCCTGGAACAGAAGGCCGAAGCCCCGCCGGACCACACCGGCGGGGCTTTGCCGTACCCCATGGAATTGCCGAGGGTCTTGACGCCCTCCGCTCGTGGGCCTACCTTCCTCGTCAACCGATAGGAAAGTTTCCTAACAGTGCCACCTCG
The DNA here is from genome assembly GCF_000349325.1 of Streptomyces davaonensis JCM 4913. Classification (GTDB taxonomy): domain Bacteria; phylum Actinomycetota; class Actinomycetes; order Streptomycetales; family Streptomycetaceae; genus Streptomyces; species Streptomyces davaonensis. The sequence goes on along the minus strand of NC_020504.1, from coordinate 6,266,663 downwards.
CGTTGCCGACGGCGCCTCCCGGCGCCCAGGGCGGCGTGAGAAGCTTCACCCCGAAAGGCAGGTGCAGATCCCATGGCAGGAACCGCCGGTACGCCGGGTACCCCGCGCGTCCTGCGCGCCATGAACGACCGCGCCGCCCTGGATCTGCTGCTGGAGCACGGACCCCTGTCCCGCACCAGGATCGGCAACCTCACCGGCCTGTCCAAGCCCACCGCCTCCCAGCTGCTGGCCCGCCTGGAGGCCGCGGGACTGGTCCTGGTCACCGGGACCACCGAGGGCCGACCTGGCCCGAACGCCCAGCTCTACGCGGTCAACCCGGCCGCCGGACACGCCGCGGGACTCGACGTCACCCCCGAGCGCGTCCTCGCCGCGGTCGCCGACATCACCGGCCGCACCATCGGGCAGTACGAACTCCCCACCCCGGGGCGGCGGCCCGCCCGGCCCGTCGTCCAGCAGGTCACCCAGGCCCTCGACGGCGCCGTGAAGGCGGCGGGGCTCACCCGCGACGACATCCGCCGCCTGGTCATCGGCACCCCCGGCGCCTTCGACCCGAGCACCGGCCGGCTGCGCTACGCCGCCCACCTGCCCGGCTGGCACTCCCCGAGCCTCCTCGACGACCTCGCCGCCGCACTGCCGATGCCGGTGGAGTACGAGAACGACGTCAATCTCGTCGCCGTGGCCGAACAGCGGCTCGGCGCGGCCCGCGGCCACGCGGACTTCGTGCTGCTGTGGAACGAGGGCGGGCTCGGCGCCGCCCTGGTCCTCGGCGGCCGGCTGCACCGCGGCTTCACCGGCGGCGCCGGCGAGGTCGGCTTCCTGCCGGTGCCGGGCGCGCCCCTGGTCCGCCAGGTCGCCCGCACCAACAGCGGCGGCTACCAGGAACTGGCCGGTGCCCAGGCGATCCCGCGGCTCGCCCGGGAGCTGGGGATCGGCGACCTCCCCGAGGGGCCGTACACCGAGGTCGCCGCCGCCCTGCTGGCGCGGGCCGCGGACAGCGGCGCCGGACCGGAGCGGCAGCTCCTCGCCACGTACGCGACCGGTCTTGCCACCGGTCTCGCCTCGCTCGTCTCCGTGCTCGACCCCGAACTCGTCGTCCTCAGCGGCTCCGCCCTCACCTCGGGCGGCGAACGCCTGCTGGCCCTCGTCCAGGCCGAACTGGCGGAACTGGCCGCGTCCCGGCCCCGGCTGGTGATGGGCGACGTCACCGAACACCCCGTGCTGCGCGGCGCGTTGGAGAGCGCGCTGGCGACAACGCGCGACGAGGTCTTCAACACCTCGCGCTGAGCAACAGCAACAGCCCCGAATCCCCCGATCGCCCTTTCAGGGAGACTTCGCCATGCCCAGACTCACCCGAAATGCCGCCTACGTCCTCACCGCATCCCTCGCCCTCCTCGCCACCGCCTGCACCGGATCCTCCGACTCCGGCGCGAACGACGACCCCAACGCCGAGACCACCCTCACCTTCTGGCACGGCTGGAGCGCGCCCGCCGAGGTGAAGGCCGTCCAGGAGAACGTCGACCGGTTCGAGAAGGCGCACCCCAACATCAAGGTCAAGGTCGTCGGCAACATCAACGACGACAAGCTCAACCAGGCGCTGCGCGCGGGCGGTTCGAACGGACCCGACGTGGTGTCGTCGTTCACCACTTCCAACGTCGGCAAGTTCTGCTCCTCGGGCGCCTTCCTCGACCTGAAGCCGTTCATCGAGAAGGCGAAGCTCGACCTGGACGCGACGTTCCCGAAGCCGATGCTCGACTACACCCAGTTCGAGGGCACCCGCTGCGCCCTGCCGCTGCTCGGCGACGCCTACGGCCTGTACTACAACAAGGACGCCTTCGAGGCAGCCGGCATCAAGGCCCCGCCGAAGACCTGGTCGGAGTTCGCGGAGACGGCGAAGAAGCTCACGAAGACCAAGGGCGGCTCCTACGAGCGGCTCGGGTTCATGCCGACGTACCACGGCTACGAGTCGGTCGTCGCGCACTACATGTCCCAGTGGGACCACGCCTACTTCGACGCCGACGGCAAGTCGAACATCGCCGAGGACCCGGCCTTCGCGGAGATGTTCACGTACCAGAAGAAGCTCGTCGACGACCTCGGCGGGTTCGCGAAGCTGGAGAAGTACCGCAACACCTTCGGCGACGAGTGGGGGGCCGAACACCCCTTCCACACCGGCCAGGTGGCGATGCAGCTCGACGGTGAGTGGCGGCTCGGCATGGCCAAGGACGCGGGGCTCGACTTCGAGATAGGCACCGCGCCGCTTCCGGTCGCCGACGACGAGGCCGACGAGTACGGCAAGGGCTTCCTCTCCGGCACGATCATCGGCATCGCGCCCCAGAGCGAGAAGCAGAACGCCGCCTGGGAACTGGTGAAGTACATGACGACCGACACCGAGGCCGTCGTCGCCTTCTCCAACGCCATCCACAACGTGCCGTCCACCTTCGAGGCCCTGAAGTCGCCCGACCTCAAGACGGACCCGGCGTTCAAGACCTTCCTGGACATCGCCCAGCACCCGGAGTCGAACACCGCCCCCAACTCGGTCAACGGCGCCACCTACGAGCTGACGCTCCAGGACTTCGGCTACCAGTACGAGTCCGGCAAGGCGAAGGACCTCAAGGCGGGCCTGGAGAAGACCGCCGAGCAGATCGACCGCGACATCGAGCAGGCGAAGTAGCCGGCCATGTCCACGCTCGCCGTACGGCGCCGCAGGTCCGCCCTGCGGACGCTGGCCTTCCTCTCCCCCTGGCTGATCGGCTTCACCGTCTTCTTCGCCTACCCGCTGATCTCCACCGTGTACTTCTCCCTGATGAAGTACGACGGCTTCAACACCCCGGAGTTCCGCGGCCTGGACAACTGGACCTACGTCTTCTCCGACTACCCCATGTTCTGGCCCGCGCTGCGCAACACCCTGTGGCTGGTGCTGGTGATGGTGACCTGCCGGGTGGTGTTCGGGCTCGGGGTGGGCCTGCTGATCACAAAGATCAAGACGGGCACGGGAGTCTTCCGCACCCTCTTCTACCTGCCGTACCTGGCCCCGCCCGTAGCGGCCACCCTGGCTTTCGTCTTCCTCCTCAACCCGGGTACGGGACCGGTGAATTCGATCCTGGACGATGTGGGGCTGCCCACCCCGGGCTGGTTCACGGACGCCTCATGGTCCAAACCCGCGCTCACCGCACTCGCCCTGTGGGGCGTGGGCGACCTGATGGTCATCTTCATGGCCGCGCTGCTCGACGTACCGAAGGAGCAGTACGAGGCCGCCGAGCTGGACGGCACCTCGGCCTGGCAGCGGTTCCGGTACGTGACGCTGCCGAACATCTCGCCGATCGTGCTGTTCGCGGTGGTCACCGGAGTGATCCAGACGATGCAGTACTACACCCAGCCGCTGGTGGCCGGGAAGGTCGCGTCCGGGATCATCGGCGGCTCCGGGCAGTCCTTCGAGCCGGGCTACCCCGACAAGTCGACCCTCACACTCCCCCAACTCGTCTACAACCTCGGCTTCCAGCGCTTCGACTACGGCGCAGCCTGTGTGGTCGCACTGGTTCTCTTCGCCCTCGCCATGGCCTTCACGGCGCTGCTGATGCGCCGCCGGGGCGGGCTGCTCGGGGCAGGTGACTGATGACTCAAGTACTCGAAAAACCAGTGCAGTTGGGCCCCGTGGGCGAGGCGGTACGCACCGCCCGTCGCAGAGCCCTGCTGGAGTGGATCGCCGTACACGCCCTGGGCGTCGCCACGGCCCTCTTCTTCACCCTCCCCTTCGTCTTCGTGGTCCTCACCTCCCTGATGAGCGACCAACAGGCCCTCACCCGCGACCTCGTCCCCGACACCTGGCAGTGGGACAACTACCGCCGGGTCTTCGACACCCCCGGCTTCCTCACCTGGTGGCGCAACACCCTGCTGTACGCCGGTCTGGGCACCGTCCTCACGGTCGTGTCGTCGCTCCCGGTCGCGTACGCGCTGGCCAAGTTCCGCTTCCGGGGCCGGAACCTGTCCCTGATGCTGGTCATCGCGATGATGATGCTGCCGCCGCAGGTAGTGATCATCCCGATGTACCTCTTCTGGGCGAAGCAGCTGGATCTGTCGGGCACCCTGTGGCCGCTGATCATCCCGATGGCGTTCGGGGACGCGTTCTCCATCTTCCTGCTCCGCCAGTTCCTGCTGACCATCCCGAACGAGTACCTGGACGCGGCCCGCGTGGACGGCTGCGGCGAGTTCAGGACGCTGATGCGGGTCGTCATCCCGATGGCCAAGCCCGGCATCGCCGCAGTGGCGCTGTTCCAGTTCTTCTACGCCTGGAACGACTACTTCGGCCCGCAGATCTACGCCTCCGAGAACGCCGGTGCCTGGACGCTCAGTTACGGCCTGGAGTCCTTCAAGGGGGCGCACCACACCGACTGGAATCTGACCATGGCCGCGACCGTGCTGGTCATGGCCCCCGTGATCGTCGTGTTCTTCTTCGCGCAGAAGGCGTTCGTCGAGGGCGTCACACTGACCGGAGTGAAGGGTTGAGCCGCGCAATGAAACTCACCGTGGTCGGCGGAGGATCGACCTACACCCCCGAACTGGTCGACGGTTTCGCCCGGTTGAGGGACACGCTGCCGGTGGAGGAGCTGGTCCTGGTCGACCCGGCGGCCGAGCGCCTGGAGCTGGTGGGCGGTCTGGCCCGCCGTATCTTCGCCCGCCAGGGCCACCCGGGCCGGGTGGTCACGACCGGCGACCTGGACCGGGCGGTGGAGGGCGCCGACGCGGTCCTGCTCCAGCTCCGCGTCGGCGGGCAGGCGGCTCGCAACGAGGACGAGACCTGGCCGCTGGAGTGCAGCTGCGTAGGCCAGGAGACGACCGGCGCGGGCGGCCTCGCCAAGGCGCTGCGAACGGTCCCGGTCGTGCTGGACATCGCCGAACGCGTACGCCGGGCCAACCCGCACGCCTGGATCATCGACTTCACCAACCCGGTCGGCATCGTGACCCGGGCCCTGCTTCAGGCCGGGCACCGCGCGGTGGGTCTGTGCAACGTGGCGATCGGATTCCAGCGCAGGTTCGCCGGCCTGCTCGGGGTGGCCCCCTCCGAAATCCACCTGGACCACGTGGGCCTCAACCACCTCACCTGGGAGACAGGGGTACGGCTGGGCGGCCCCGAGGGCGAGAACGTCCTGCCGAAGCTCCTCGCCGAGCACGCCGAGACGATCGCCGAGTCCCTGCGCCTGCCCCGCCCGCTACTGGACCGCCTGGGCGTGGTCCCGTCCTACTACCTGCGCTATTTCTACGCCCACGACGAGGTCGTACGAGAACTGCGCACGAAGCCCTCGCGCGCCGCCGAAGTGGCGGAGATGGAGAAGGAGTTGCTACGGCTGTACGCCGACCCGGCACTCGACGAGAAGCCGGAGCTGCTGGCCCGGCGGGGCGGGGCGTACTACTCGGAGGCCGCGGTGGACCTGGCGGCGGCGCTGCTGGGCGGGGGCGGGAGCACGTACCAGGTGGTGAACACGTACAACCACGGCACGCTGCCCTTCCTCCCCGACGACGCGGTGGTGGAGGTACAGGCGGCGGTGGGCGCGCAGGGCGCGGCGCCACTACCAGTCCCGGAAGTGGATCCGCTGTACGCGGGGCTGATGGCGAACGTGACGGCGTACGAGGACCTGGCGCTGGAGGCGGCCCTGCGGGGCGGACGGGAACGGGTGTTCCGTGCCCTGCTGGCCCACCCGTTGATCGGCCAGCACGAGTACGCGGAGAAGCTCACGGACTCCCTGATCGCACACAACCGGGAGCACCTCGCGTGGGCATGACGGGCGGGGTTCTCGCTGTCGACGCGGGAAACAGCAAGACGGACGTGGCGGTGGTCACGGCCGATGGGGAGGTCATCGGGGCGGCGCGTGGAGGTGGGTTCCGGCCGCCGGCGGTCGGGGTGGCGGCGGCGGTGGATGTGCTGGAGGACGCGGTACGGCGGGCCTTCGCCGAGGCCGAGGTCGACGCGGTGACCCACGTGTCGGCGTGCCTGGCCAACGCCGATCTCCCCGTGGAGGAGGAGCAGTTGGCTGCCGCGCTCCACGCACGCGCATGGGGAGCGACGGTCGATGTCCGCAACGACACGTTCGCGATCCTGCGGGCGGGGGTGGCCGAACCGCGAGGCGTGGCCGTCGTCTGCGGGGCGGGCATCAACTGCGTGGGCATGCTCCCCGACGGCCGCACCGCCCGATTCCCGGCGCTGGGCCGTATCTCCGGTGACTGGGGTGGTGGTTGGGGCCTGGCGGAGGAGGCGTTGTGGCATGCGGCGAGGGCGGAGGACGGCAGAGGCGCGCCGACGGCGCTGTCGTCGACGCTCCCGGCCCATTTCGACCTCCCGTCGATGCAGGCGTTGATTGAAGCGCTCCACCTGGGGCACATCCCCGATCCCCGCCGCCACGAACTGGCGCCGGTGCTGTTCGCGACGGCGGCAGCGGGCGACGAGGTGGCCCGCGCGCTGGTGGACCGCCTGGCGGAAGAGGTGACAACCATGGCAACGGTCGCCCTGACCAGGCTGGACCTGCTGGCGGAGGAAACCCCGGTGGTCCTGGGCGGCAGCGTACTGGCCGCCCGCCACCCCCAACTAGACGGCGGGATACGGGACTTGCTGGCGACCCGCGCCCCCAAAGCAGTACCGACAGTGGTCACGGCACCCCCGGTACTGGGCGCGGCCCTGCTGGGTCTGGACCGGGTGGGAGCGGGACCGGAAGCAGAGGGAAGAGCGCGGGCCCATTACGCCCACTGACCAGCCCTTTCCTCGCCCCCGCCGCCCCTACCCGTCCCATCCTTCTGGGGCTCCGCCCCAGACCCCGCTCCTCAAACGCCGGAGGGGCTGTTTCAGCCCGTCCGGCGTTTGAGGACGAGGCCCGTTCAGGGCCGAAGCGGGGGTCTGGGGGCGGCAGCCCCCAGGGATGGGACGGGTAGGGGCGGCGGGGGCAGAAAACACACCCCGCGCACCCCAACACACCCCCGTCGGAACCGAACCGATTCGCTGGGCGTATTCATGGGCAGGGGGTGATCCGGGACACTGCAAGGCCGCCGGCGGACCCACCGTGACGAATGTCGGTCCCGCCAGTGATACTTGCGGGCGACGGATGACCATGGGGGAGGTCGAAGTGACACAGCCGGCACAGAGCAGTACGGCACCACCACCGCACACCGGCATGCCCACCATGCCGTCGGTACCACCGCAGCAGGGCAGGCCAACAGCCCCGACCCCGCCCGACAAGCGCCGCACGGCCTTCGCCGAGGGGCTGGACCAGCTCCGGTCCGCCGCGACCACCGAGCCCGGCCGGCTCCGCATCATCGGCGCCGTACTCGCCCTGCTCGTCGTCGCATTCGGCGGCGTGACCGCCTGGCAGGTCACCGACCGCGCGGCCGCCGCCGACGACGTCCTGCACAGCAGCCAGCCCCTCAGCTCCGACGCCGCCGACATCTACCGCTCCCTCGCCGACGCCAACACCGCCGCCTCCAGCGGCTTCCTGGCCGGCCGCGCAGAGAGCGGCGTCAACCGCGTCCGCTACGAGAAGGGCATCCGCACCGCCGCCGAGAAACTCGTCAACGCCGCGGCCAACTCCGACCCCGACTCCCCCTCCGCCGCGGCGATCTCCAAGCTCAACCGCCTGCTCCCGGAGTACAAGGGCCTCGTGGAGCAGGCCCGCACCTACAACCGCCAGGGCTTCCCGGTCGGCGGCGCCTATCTGCGCTACGCCAACGAGAAGATGCAGCAGGAGATGCTCCCGGCCGCCGAGGATCTCTACAAGAAGGAGAACCAGCGGCTGAGCGACGACTACGACGACGCCACGCCCTACCCCTGGGCCGCGATCGCCCTCGGCGTCCTCGCGCTGGCCGCCCTCGCCTGGGCCCAGCACCGCAACTACCGCCGCACCAACCGCGTCCTGAACCACGGCCTGGTCGCCGCCACGGCCACCGCCACCGTGGTGCTGCTCTGGCTCGTCGTCGGCCACAGCGTCGCCCGCGCAAGCCTGAACGACTCCTACGACCACGGCGTCCGCTCGCTGAACGTCCTGCACGACGCCCGCATCGCCTCCCTGAAGGCGCGCGGCAACGAGAACCTGACGCTGGTCTCCCGCGGCGCCGAGACGAAGAAGGTCGGCGAGGAGACGTACGACGCCTACGACTACGACTTCCAGCAGGACATGGACACCCTCGGCAAGGGCCTCGCACTGGCCGAGGGTCTCGCCGACGACGACGCGGGCGAGCAGCCGGTCACCGCGGCCGTGGGCAACATGACGGAGTGGAAGAAGCGCCACTCCGCCGCCCGCGCGGAGGACGAGAACGGCGAGTACCAGGCGGCGCTGGACAAGGTGATCGGCGCCAAGGGCACCACCGGCGAGTGCTTCGACAGCGTCGACACCAACCTCGCTACCGCGCTGAAGCACGAGACGACCGAGTTCAAGACGGCGGCCGGCGACGGCCTGGACGCGATGTCGGGCCTGTCCATCGGCGCCGCCGTCCTCGCCGTCCTGGGCGCGGCCGGCGCCGTCCTGGGCATCGGCCGCAGGCTGTCGGAGTACCGGTGAGAGGGGGCGTGAGCATGCGTGCACGACGTTTGCGGGCCAGTCTGAAGGGCTGGGGCGGAGTAGGGGCGATGGCGGCCGTGTGCGCCCTGGCGGTGGTGCTCGCGCTGCTGCTGCCGCGCACCCAGGCCGCCGGCGACGGCAGCACCGGCACCGGTTCCCCGGGGATCGCGCAGGGCAGCCCCGCCCGCGCGGAGGAGGAGTGCACGGACCCGGAGAAGCAGACGCTCTCCCCGTCCGGCGCCGACGGCCCGACCATCGAGGAGATCAAGAACCGGCAGGGCGAGAAGCGCAAGCTGGTCGTCGGCGTCGACCAGAACAGCTACCGCTGGGGCTACCGCAACCCCAACAGCACCGGCACCGCCGAGCTGGAGGGCTTTGACATCGACCTGGTGCACCGCATCGCCGAGGACATCCTCGGCGACCCGGACGCGGTGCAGTTCAAGGCGATCCCCACCAACCAGCGCATCCCCGCGATCCAGGAGGGCCGGGTCGACATGGTGGTGCGCACCATGACGATCAACTGCGACCGGCTCGCCGACGTCGCCTTCTCCGCCCCCTACTTCAAGACCGGCCAGCAGGTCCTGGCCCCCAAGTCCTCCACCGTCGAGGGCTACGACGACACCCTCGCCGACCGGAAGATCTGCACCGCCGAGGGCTCGACGGCGTACTCGACCCTGGAACAGGGCCAGAAGGAGGGTGACCTGCCCGCCTCGGCGGACATCTCCCGCACCGTCCCCAACCAGCTCGACTGCCTGGTCCGCCTCCAACTCGGCGAGGTGGACGCGGTGGTGACCGACGGCGCGCTCGCCGCCAGCCAGGCCGCGCAGGACCCGACGGTCGAGCTGAAGGGTGCCGCGTTCACCACCGAGTACTACGGCGTGGCGATGAAGAAGGACGCCGACGATCTGGTACGCCGGGTCAACCAGATTCTGGTCGACTACCGCAAGGACACCTCCGGCGGCTGGCAGTCGTCGTACGACAAGTGGCTCTCGGCGACACTGGGAGCGGAGTCGGAGGACTCGGAGCCGCCCGCACCGCAATACCTCCGCAAGAGCTGAACCGCACGGACCAGAACAACCCCCCAGCCACCCAACACAGCAGCGAGAGGTGATCGATGGGCGTCACGGAACCCCCCGGCCCGGTGATGGACCGGGACGAGGTGGACCGTGCGCTGGCGCGGCTCGGCGCGGAGCACGAGGCCATCGAGACCTCGCTGCTCGCCCTCCAGGACCACGCGGGCCGCAGACTCCTCGAAGGCGCCGAACTGACCGGCGTCACCAACGAGCGCTGGACGACCACGGACGCCTCGATCACGCTGCTGTGGGCCTATTTCGACGCCTATACGGCGGCCCTGCGCGGCGCCCGTGAGATCCGCTCCCGCCGCCGCTGGTCCAGCCGGGAGGACCTGGTCGAGCTGACCGAGGTGCTGCGCGGCGAGTCGGTCACGGTCGCCGGGTCGACCACGGCGACGGCCAACGCGCCGACCCTGCACGGCAATTCGGGCAAGCTGAGCGAGCGGTTCTCGCTGGTGACGCTGGTGGACCGGATGAACGAGCTGTACGCGACCTCGCTGGACATGGTGGTCGCCGCCGACGCGGTGTGGTCGGCGCTGCCCGCCCGGATCGATTTACTGGCCGCAGAGCTCCAGCGCACCCGTAAGCTCGCGCACTCCGTCGGGGTGCGTCCGGGCGAGCATCCGGCCGGTGACGACCTGGAGCGCATCACGCGCACGCTGACACAGCTGCGCGAGCAGGTGGTCTCCGACCCGCTGGCCTTCTGGCGTCCCGCGCAAGGGAGTTCGGCGCCGGGCGGCGGCAAGCCGGACACCACGGTCTACGACCGTGAGGCGCGCGCCCTGGAGGACGTGCGCCGGGAGATCGACGCCGTGCTGACCGTCCGGCAGGACTCCGAGGCGCGGCTGGTCAAGCTGCGGGACGTGCTCTCCCGCGCGGACCGCACCCTCGCCGAGGCCCGCACCGCGCGCGGCGAGGTCCTCGCGAAGATCGCCGCCACCGAGGTGCCGGTGGTCAGCGGCCCGCCGACCGTGCTCCAGGAACAGCTCGCGACGGCCGCCGAGTACCGCCGGCACGCCCAGTGGCACCGGCTGTCCCCGCTTTTGGAGTCGCTGGAGCAGAAGGCGGAGGACGAACTGCTGCGGGCCCGCGAGTCGTTGACCGCGGTCACCGCTCCGCTCGCGGTCCGCGCCGAGCTGCGCGGCCGCCTGGACGCGTACAAGGCGAAGGTGGCCCGGCACGGCCTGGCCGAGGACCCGTTCCTGATCGAGCGCTACGACGCGGCCCGGCGGATGCTGTGGAGCGCGCCCTGCGACCTGCGCGTCGCGGAACAGGCCGTCCTGCGCTATCAGCAGGCGGCCGCCGAACAGCTGGGCGCCCCGCGCGTGCCGGGGCAGGGCGGCCCTGAGGACCGTCGGGGGGAGACGTCGTCATGAGTCAGGCACAGCAGACCTGCCAGCGGCCCGGCTGCGGGGGCAGTTACGAGGACGTGGGCGGCGGCGAGCTGTACTGCGACACCTGCGGGCTCGCCCCGGTCGTCTCCACCAACGGCATGGTCGGCTCACCGGCCACCGGGGTGACCGGCGGCGGCAAGGACAGCTCCGGCAGCGGCAGTTCCCGCTCCAGCAGCCGCGCCAGCTCGCGTACGTCGTCGCAGTCGTCGAAGTCGCGCCGCTCGGTGTCGGGACGGCTCTCGCGGTCCCTGTCGGGGCGGACCTCCAGCCGCTCGGTGTCGGTGCGCAGCTCCGGCGCGGCGGCCGGTTCCTCCGGGCGCGGACGGCTCGGCGTGGGCCTGGTCGAGGTGCCGGACGTGCCGCGGCCCGACCCGCGCGCGATGGTGCTGGACAACCCCGAGGTGCCCGAGCGCAAGCGGTACTGCTCGCGCTCCGACTGCGGGGCGCCGGTGGGCCGCGCGCGCGACGAGCGGCCGGGCCGCACGGAGGGCTTCTGCACCAAGTGCGGCCACCCGTACTCCTTCATCCCGAAGCTGAAGTCCGGGGATGTCGTGCACGGCCAGTACGAGGTCGTGGGCTGTCTGGCGCACGGCGGGCTCGGCTGGATCTACCTCGCCGTGGACCGCGCGGTCTCCGACCGGTGGGTGGTGCTCAAGGGCCTGCTGGACACCGGCGACCAGGACGCGATGGCCGCCGCGATCTCCGAGCGGCGCTTCCTCGCGGAGATCGAGCACGCCAACATCGTGCGGATCTACAACTTCGTCGAGCACCTCGACCAGCGCACCGGCTCCATGGACGGCTACATCGTCATGGAGTACGTCGGCGGCAAGTCCCTCAAGGAGATCGCCAACGGCCGCCGCACGACCGGGGGCAAGCGCGATCCGCTGCCGGTGGAGCAGGCGTGCGCGTACGGCATCGAGGCCCTGGAGGCGCTCGGCCATCTGCACAGCCGCAACCTGCTGTACTGCGACTTCAAGGTCGACAACGCCATCCAGACCGAGAGCCAGCTCAAGCTCATCGACATGGGCGCCGTGCGCCGCATGGACGACGACGAGTCGGCGATCTACGGCACGGTCGGCTACCAGGCGCCCGAAGTCGCCGACGTGGGCCCGTCGGTGGCCAGCGACCTCTACACCGTCGCCCGCACCCTGGCGGTGCTGACGTTCGACTTCCAGGGCTACACGAACGTCTTCGTGGACTCCCTGCCCGACCCGGACAACATCGAGGTGTTCCGGCAGTACGAGTCCTTCTACCGGCTCCTGGTGCGGGCGACCGACCCGGACCCAGCGCGCCGGTTCGCCTCCGCCCAGGAGATGGCGGAGCAGCTGACGGGCGTGCTGCGGGAGGTCGTCTCGCTCCAGACGGGGCGGGCGCGGCCCTCCCTGTCGACGCTGTTCGGGCCCGAAGTGAAGGTCACGGACACGGAGTTGTTCCCCAAGCTGGACGGCGAGGTCTCCCGGCTGGGGGTCCGCGGCGGCACCGCCCCGGACGGCGCGCCCGCGCTCACCGCCGGGCTCGTCAAGCCCGTCCCCACCCCGGCCGCCGCGCTCGCGCTGCCGGTGCCGCATGTGGACCCCGGGGACCCCAACGCCGGTTTCCTCGCGGGCCTGATGACCTCCGCGCCCGCCGAACTGGTGAGCGCCCTCGCCGCCGCTCCGGCGCCGTCCACCGAGACCCGGCTGCGGCAGGTGCGGGCCTGGCTGGAGAACGGCGACGCGGGCACCGCCCACGAGACCCTGAGCCGGCTGGAGGGCGAACGGCCCGACGACTGGCGGGTGGTGTGGTACCGGGGCGTGGCCGCCCTGGTGACCGGCGACCACGAGGGCGCCGCGCTCGCCTTCGACGCGATCTACGACGCCTTCCCCGGCGAGCCCGCGCCGAAGCTGGCCCTCGGCCTGTGCGCGGAGGTGCTCGGCCAGTTGGACAACGCCGCCGAGTACTACCGCCTGGTCTGGTCGACCGACCCGAGCTATGTGAGCGCCGCCTTCGGCCTGGCCCGCGTCCAGCTCGCCACCGGCGACCGGGGCGGCGCCGTACGCACCCTGGAGTCGGTCGCGGAGAGTTCCATCCACTACACGGCCGCGCGGGTGGCCGCCGTACGGGCGCGGCTGCGGCAACGCACCGCGGTCGCCAGTGACGTACCGTTCCTGGAGGACCTGACCGCCGCCGCCGGGCAGGTGGAGGCGCTTCAGGCGTACGGCCTCGACCCGGCGCGCCGCGAGCAGTTGGCCACGGAGGTGCTCGGCTGCGCGCTGGACTGGATACTCTCCGGTGGCCAGGGTTCCGTCCCCACCGCCGCCGGGGGACGGGTGCTGCTCGGCAGCGGCCTGGACGAGCGGGGACTGCGGTTCGGACTCGAGCGTTCGTACCGCACGCTGGCCCGGCTCGCGCAGGGCGGCGAGGAGAGGATCGACCTGGTGGAACGTGCCAACCGTTACCGCCCCCGGACGTGGGTGTAGTTGATGTCACAGATGCCCCAGCAGGCCGCTCTGTCGAACTGCCCGAGCTGCGCGGAACCGCTGCTCTCGGGTGACCGTTTCTGCGAGAAGTGCGGATACGACCTGTCCGCGTCGGCGGAGACGCCAAGCGCCGATCGCCCGGCCGCTGTCAACGGCAGTGTCGCCTGGCCGCACGCCTCCGAGCCGGACAGCTCGGACACCCCGCCGGCCGTGCACCTGCCGACCGACCTCCAGGGCACGGAGTCGGACGGCCGCGGCGCCCCGCAGGCCGGGCAGCGGGCCGTATCGCCGGACGGGCCCGGCGGGGTGCGGTTCGACCGTGCGCCGGAGCCCGACGAATACCCGCTCCAGGCGCCCGATCCACGGATCGCCCCCGAGCAGCAGCCCGCGCCCGCCAAGGTGTGCGTGGCCTGCCGGGCCGGCCGCGTCGACCACGACGGGTACTGCGAGAACTGCGGGCACGCCCAGCCACGCGAGCGCGACCACATGGAGCAGGAGTGCGGTCCGGTGGCCGCGGTCAGCGACCGCGGACTGCGCCACCACCGCAACGAGGACTCCTTCGCCGTGGGCTGCACCGCCCTGGCCGACGGCTCCCCCGCGGTCCTCGCGATCGTCTGCGACGGCGTCTCCTCGGCGACCCGCCCCGACGAGGCCTCGCTGGCCGCGTCCCGGGCGGCGACCGACACCCTGCTCGCGGCCCTGCCGCACGGCACGCACCCGCAGCAGGCGATGCACGAGGCGATCGTCGCCGCCTCCCGCGCGGTCAACGCGCTGGCCGGCGAGCCCGCCACCGCCCGTGAGCACGCCCCGCACCAGAACGCCCCCGCCTGCACCCTGGTCGGCGCCGTGATCACCTCCGGTCTTCTGGTCGTCGGCTGGGTCGGCGACAGCCGCGCCTACTGGGTCCCGGTGGACCGCAGCGCTCCCCCGGCCCGGCTCACCGAGGACGACTCCTGGGCCGCGCAGATGGTCGCGGCGGGCCTGATGAACGAGGCCGAGGCGTACGCCGACGAGCGCGCCCACGCGATCACCGGCTGGCTCGGCGCGGACGCCTACGAACTGGAGCCGCACACCGCTTCCTTCAAGCCGGACCGGCCTGGTGTGGTGGTGGTGTGCACCGACGGCCTGTGGAACTACGCCGAGGCGGCCGAGGAGATGGCCGACGTGGTGCCCCTCGACGCGGCCGTGCGCCCCCTGCACAGCGCCCAGGTCCTGGTCGGTCATGCGCTCGACGGCGGGGGCCACGACAACGTAACAGTGGCCGTGCTGCCGTTCCCGGCCCCGCCGATGGGGGCAGGATCGGCCTGAGGCCGCGCAGCGGGGAGAGCCTCGACGGACCGGAGGGGACCGGTCCGCCATCAGCCATCACCCCACCCCGGTGGGGTGTCCTAGGGGGATCAGAGAAGGCATGGCCATTTTCTCGAAGTCGAACGTGCCGCAGTTCTCGATGGACGTGTACCAGAACGAGTACCTCCCCGAGGGCGGCCGTGAGGTCAACGCGATCGTCACGGTCACCTCGACCGGCGGCGGCACGATCGGAACCGCGGTCGCGGCGCCTCACCTCTACACCGCCGGACAGGGCCCGTCCGCGGCCGTGGCGATCATGGTCGATTGCTCGGGCTCGATGGACTACCCGCCGACCAAGATGCGCAACGCCCGGGACGCGACGGCCGCGGCCATCGACACCCTGCGCGACGGGGTGCACTTCGCGGTGATCGGCGGCACCCATGTCGCCAAGGAGGTCTACCCGGGCGCCGGACGCCTCGCGGTCGCCGACGCCACCACCCGCGAGCAGGCCAAGCAGGCGCTGCGCAAGCTCAGCGCGGGCGGCGGTACGGCCATCGGCACCTGGCTGAAGCTCGCCGACCGGCTGCTGTCCTCCGCGGAGGTCGCCATCCGCCACGGCATCCTGCTCACCGACGGCCGCAATGAACACGAGTCACCAGAGGAGTTGCGTGCCGCGCTGGACGCCTGTTCCGGGCGTTTCACCTGTGACGCGCGCGGTGTGGGCACCGACTGGGTAGTGAAAGAAGTCACAGGCATCGCCTCCGCGCTCCTCGGCACCGCCGACATCGTCGCCGATCCGGCGGGCCTGGCCGCCGACTTCACGCAGATGATGGAGACGGCGATGGGCAAGGAGGTCGCGGACGTCGCCCTCAGGGTGTGGACGCCGGTGGGCACCACCATCAAGTTCGTCAAGCAAGTCGCTCCGACGGTCGAGGAGTTGACCGACCGCCGGACCGAATCGGGTCCGCGTTCCGGGGACTACCCCACCGGCTCCTGGGGAGACGAGTCCCGTGACTACCACGTTTGTGTGGAGGTACCGGCCGCCGAGCTGGGCCGCGAGATGCTCGCCGCCCGGGTCTCGCTGGTGACCCCGCAGCCCGACGGCAGCGTCCACAACCTCGGCGCGCAGGGCCTGGTACGGGCCGTGTGGACCGACGACATGGTCGCCTCGACGTCGATCAACCCCCAGGTCGCCCACTACACCGGACAGGCCGAACTGGCCCAGGCCATCCAACAAGGCCTGGACCTTCGCAAAGCGGGCGATATGGACGGAGCAACGGCCAAACTGGGCCGCGCCGTTCAGCTCGCCAGCGCCTCCGGAAACGCCGATACGGCGAAACTCCTTGCGAAGGTGGTGGACGTGGTCGACGCCGCGGCAGGTACTGTGCGACTGAAGGCGAAGGTCGCGGAGGCCGACGAGATGACTCTCGAAACAAGGTCGACAAAGACTGTTCGTGTAAAGAAGTGACTAGCCCGGCCCCTCGGGGTTGGAGAAATCCGGCCGTGCGGCCGGAACAGGAGAGGGGGAAGCGCCGACATGCCGACCTGCCCGAACGGACACCAGTCGGGTTCCGACGACTGGTGCGAGGTCTGCGGTCACCGCATGGCCGGTGCCGTACCCCCGCCTCCTCCTCCGCCCCCTCCGCCCGGCGGCGGGTACGGCTTCCCGCCGCCGCGCATGTCCGCCGTACCGGACCCCGAGCCGGAGCTCTGCCCGCAGTGCCGTACGCCCCGTGAGGGCGGCGCGCCGTTCTGCGAGGAGTGCCGGTGGAACTTCCTTACCAACACCGCGACGTCGTACACCCCGGCCGCCCCGCGCCAGCCCGCGCCCGGCGCCGGACCGAGCCCCGCGGCCCGCTTCCAGCAGCAGCCGGGACCGTCGTACGGCAGCGGTGACTCGTACGACTACCAGAGCTCGCGGCCTTCGCAGATGAACCGGCCCGCGGAGCCGATCCCGCCGTTCGGCTCGGAGCCTGGGGCTGGTGGCCCCGGTCCTGGTGGCTACGGCGGCCAGCCCGGTCCCGGTGGGCCTGGCGGGCCCGGTGCTCCTGGCGGTCCGGGTCCCTTTGGCGGACCGGGCGGTCCCGGTGGCCCCGGCCCCGGCGGTCCCGGCGGCTTCGGGGGCCAGGGTGGTCCCGGCGGGCCCGGTGCCGGTCCCGGTGGCCCCTCCGGCTTCGGCGGTGACCCCTCGCGGCCCGTTCCGCCGCCGCCCGGCCCGACCCCGCCCGCCGGTCCCGGAGGCCCTGGCGGTCCCGGTGGCTTCGGTGGTCCGGGTGGTCCCGGTGCGACCGGTGGCGCTCCGCAGGCGTTCCAGTCCCCCTCCGGCCCGCCCCCGCCCGCCTACCCGCAGGAGACGAACCGTCCCCAGCCCGGCGGCCCGTCCTTCGGCGGCGGTGAGGACGACTGGGTGATCTCGCCCCCGTCCGCCACCGGCCCCGGCCAGGGCGGCTACGGCTACCCCCAGCCCGGCTCCGGCCAGGCGCCGCCCCCGCCGGGCGGGGCCTTCCCGCAGCAGCCGGCCACCTGGATGGCGACGATCGGCCCGGACCGTGAGTACTTCATGGCGATGATGCAGCGCTCGGGCCCCGAGGCCGCGGGCCTGAACCTGCCCGCGTACTCGCCCGAGCAGCAGCGCACGCTGACCGGCAACCAGGTCACGATCGGCCGGCGCCGCCACTCCACCGGCGACACCCCCGACATCGACCTCGCGGTACCGCCGGAGGACCCGGGCGTCTCGCACCAGCACGCGGTGCTGGTGCAGCAGCCGAACGGCTCGTGGGCGGTCGTCGACCAGAACTCGACCAACGGCACCACGGTGAACGGCTCCGAGGAACCGATCCAGCCCTTCGTGCCGGTACCGCTCCAGGACGGCGACCGGGTCCACGTGGGCGCGTGGACGACGATCACCATCCGCCGGGGCTGACGCTCCGCACCGGTTCGCCGGTGATCACCGGAGGGGCCAGGAGTACGGCCCCTCCGGATCGTCCAGCCAGGCCCATTCGCTCTCGCCGCGGACGGTGATGCCGTAGCGGCTGCGCTGGGGTGCGCCCTCGCGGTGCCACAGCGCGTACGCCTCCTGCGGGTCCAGGCTGTCGCGGCTGAGCGCCAGCAGGAAGCGGAACAGCTCGTGGTCGCGGGCCGGGCGGGGCACTCCGCCGAGGGGCGCCGGTTCGGGCTCGGGGCGGTCGCCGCCGCGCAGGGGCACGAAGTAGGCGGGCGTGGCCAGGAAGCGGCCCTCGGCGTGCTCGGCGTCCTGCACGGTCAGCGCGACAAGCCCGGTGGCCATGGGCGTCAGGATCCGGGCGCCGGACCGGCACTGGGCGAGCCAGGCGCGCGGGACGGACGACAGCGTGCAGGTCGCGATGATCCGGTCGTAGGGCCCGCGTTCCGGGGCGCCACGGGCGCCGTCGCCGGTCAGGACGACGGGGTGGTACCCGGCGGCAACCAGATGCCGGGTGGCCGACTCGGTGATCTCCGGCTCCAGATCCATGGTGGTGACCAGATCGTCGTCGCCGAGCCGCCGGGCGAGCAGGGCGGCGTTCCATCCGGTCCCGGCGCCGATCTCCAGCACCCGGTCCCCGTCCCGCACGTCCAGCGCGACCAGCATCATCGCCATGAGCGAGGGCTGGCTGCTGGAGGAGAGCAGCTCGCCGTCGCGCATCCTGGTGGCCAGCGGTACGTCGGCGTAGGCGCCGCGCAGCCAGCTCTCCCGCGCGCCGGGGGCGGGGCTCTCGCCCCAGCGGCGCTCGTATCCGCCGACGGCGCCGACGTAGTAGTAGGGCACGAAGAGATGGCGCGGTACGGCGGCGAACACCTCTCTCCACACCGGGTCCTCGGCCCAGGCGCCGCTGCGGTCGATCTCGCGCACGAGTTCGGCCCGCGCCGTGGCGGCGAGGTCGTCGAGGTCCTTGTCGAGAGCGTGGGCGCTCATGCTTCCACTGTCCTGCGCGCCGCCGCACGGGGCGAGTGCCGGGAGGGACCTAAGTCCCAAGTCCTGGGTCTCGGCGTCTGAGACCATGGGAGGGTGAATGAGATTCGGCGCGGCACGCTTCAGGAGCAGACCTTCTACGAGCAGGTCGGCGGGGAGGAGACCTTCCGCCGCCTGGTCCACCGTTTCTACCAGGGCGTGGCCGAGGACCCGCTCCTGCGGCCCATGTACCCCGAGGAGGACCTGGGCCCCGCCGAGGAGCGCCTGACGCTGTTCCTGATCCAGTACTGGGGCGGCCCGACGACGTACAGCGAGAACCGCGGCCACCCCCGCCTGCGGATGCGCCACGCCCCGTTCACCGTCGACCAGGCGGCCCATGACGCGTGGCTGAAGCACATGCGGGACGCGGTGGACGACCTCGGCCTCTCCGAGGAGCACGCGCACACGCTGTGGAGCTACCTGACGTACGCGGCGGCGTCGATGGTGAACACCCAGGGCTGAGCGCTCTGCGGCCCGCGGATCAGCGGGTGACGCTGACGCCGATCACCCCGAGCCCGGCCCTGCGTACGGCGATCGATCCGTACGGCGTGCGCAGGCGCAGCCAGGCGGCCGCCGAGAACAGCGCCGGTTCCCCGGTGGCCCGCAGGAAGCCCAGGGACTGCGCCGCGTGCACGGCACGGACCGGCAGGGGGGTGTCGCCGACGGTCCGGGACCAGATCTCCCGCCCGATCCGGTCGAGTTCGGCGCGCGTACGGCCCTCAGGGGCCAGTTCCTCGGTGCGGGCCCGGAATTCGGCGACCGCGGCGCCGACCATGGCGCGCAGTGCGTCGGGGGCGGGCAGCCCCGGCTCGGGGGTCCAGCCGCTGCGCGGGGGCAGCACCCCGGCCCAGGGCGGACCGGTGACGGCATCCGGGACGACGGCCGTGGCCGCGGACTCGTCCACCGCCTCCAGCAGTTCACCGGCGGACACGGTCCGGTCCAGGCCGACCTCAAGGCCGTCCTCGTACGGCTTCGCCAGCCGTGCCGTGCGGATCGCCAGCACCTCGAAGGACGGCGGCCGCCCGAAGACGGCGAGCGCGGTACCAGCCGCCTGGAGACGGACCGCGGCACCGCGGTCGTAGTGCAGCAGCCGCGAGAGGAAGGCGGCGAGATCGGCCGCCTCCCCCTCCTCCGCGAGATGGAGCACCGTCATGCGGCGACGGCCTCCTCCTCGTCATCGTCCGTGTACTCCTGGAGGAACTCCCGTTCCTCGGAGGTGATTCGGCGGGGCCGCTGCGCCTCGAAGTCGAACGGCACTATGACGGTCGAGGCACGGACGTACACCAGGTCCTCGTCCTTCACCTCGTAGGTGATGGTGAAGGACGCGGCCCTTATCTCGGTGACCCACAGCTCGATGTCCACCGGGTGGTGCCGGTGCACGAGCTGCCGCTTGTAGTCGATCTCATGGCGCGCCACCACGGACCCCTGCTGGAAATCCTTGTCCGGGCGGAACAGGAAGTCGATACGGGCTTCCTCCAGGTACCGGAGGAAGACCACGTTGTTGACGTGGCCGTACGCGTCCATGTCCGCCCAGCGCAGTGGGCAGCGGTAGATGTGGCGCATCTGCTTCGATCAGCCCCGGGTCAGCTTCTTGTAGGTGGCACGGTGCGGGCGGGCGGCGTCCGGCCCCAGCCGCTCGATCTTGTTCTTCTCGTAGGACTCGAAGTTGCCCTCGAACCAGAACCACTTGGAGTCACCCTCGTAGGCGAGGATGTGCGTGGCGACCCGGTCCAGGAACCACCGGTCGTGGGAGACGACGACGGCGCAGCCGGGGAACTCGAGCAGAGCGTTCTCCAGGCTGGAGAGCGTCTCGACGTCGAGGTCGTTGGTCGGCTCGTCGAGGAGCAGCAGGTTGCCGCCCTGCTTGAGGGTGAGCGCGAGGTTGAGCCGGTTGCGCTCACCGCCGGAGAGGACGCCGGCGGGCTTCTGCTGGTCCGGGCCCTTGAAGCCGAAGGCGGACACGTACGCCCGCGACGGCATCTCGACCTGCCCGACATTGATGTAGTCGAGCTCATCGGAGACCACGGCCCAGAGGGTCTTCTTGGGATCGATGTTCTCGCGGCTCTGGTCGACGTAGGAGATCTTGACGGTCTCGCCGACCTTGATGGACCCGGAGTCGGGCTCTTCGAGACCCTGGATCATCTTGAAGAGGGTGGTCTTGCCGGCGCCGTTGGGCCCGATGACCCCGACGATGCCGTTACGCGGCAACGTGAAGCTCAGGTCATCGATGAGGACCTTCTCCCCGAAGGCCTTGTTGAGGTTGTTGACCTCGACGACGATGCTGCCGAGCCGCGGGCCCGGCGGGATCTGGATCTCCTCGAAGTCCAGCTTCCGCATCTTCTCGGCCTCGGCGGCCATCTCCTCGTACCGCGCGAGACGGGCCTTCGACTTGGCCTGGCGCCCCTTGGCGTTGGAGCGGACCCACTCGAGCTCTTCCTTGAGCCGCTTCGCCCGCTTGGCGTCCTTCTGCCCCTCGACCTTGAGACGGGTCTGCTTGGTCTCCAGGTACGTGGAGTAGTTGCCCTCGTACGGGTAGGCGCGCCCGCGGTCCAGCTCGAGGATCCACTGGGCGACGTTGTCGAGGAAGTACCGGTCGTGAGTGATGGCGACCACGGTGCCCGCGTACTTGGCGAGGTGCTGCTCCAGCCAGTTCACCGACTCGGCGTCGAGGTGGTTGGTGGGCTCGTCGAGGAGCAGCAGGTCGGGAGCTTCCAGCAGCAGCTTGCACAGCGCCACACGCCGCTTCTCACCACCGGAGAGCTTGCTGACGCCCCAGTCGCCGGGCGGGCAGCCGAGGGCGTCCATGGCCTGCTCGAGCTGGGCGTCGAGGTCCCAGGCGTTGGCGTGGTCCAGGTCCTCCTGGAGCTTGCCCATCTCGTCGAGCAGCGCGTCGGAGTAGTCGGTGGCCATCAGCTCGGCGATCTCGTTGAACCGGTCGAGCTTGCCCTTGACCTCGGCGACACCCTCCTGGACGTTCTCCAGGACGGTCTTCTCCTCGTTCAGCGTGGGCTCCTGCATCAGGATGCCGACGCTGTAACCGGGCGAGATGAAGGCGTCACCGTTGGACGGCTGCTCCAGCCCCGCCATGATCTTCAGCACGGTCGACTTACCGGCGCCGTTCGGGCCGACGACGCCGATCTTCGCCCCGGGGAGGAAGTTCAGGGTGACGTCATCGAGGATCACCTTGTCGCCGTGCGCCTTGCGCGCCTTGCGCATGGTGTAAATGAACTCAGCCAAGAGAAACCGTCCGGCAGCTTGAAATCTGGCAGTGGGCAGATACACCCCATCTTGCCGTACCGCCACCCTTGGGCGGAAACCCGTTAGCTCGGGCGGCTCTGACCTGGGGTTTTCGACTGCCCACGACTACAGTGCCGATATGACCGGCGTAGGGAACCGCCCCCTTCTCTTCCTCGATGTCGATGGTCCACTCATTCCGTTCGGGTCGGCGTCCGGTCACACGCAGTCGGTCGCCGATCAGGGAAACCCGCTGGTGGGGCGGCTCGACCCCGGGGTGGGAGCGCGCCTGCTGAGCCTGGGCTGCGATCTCGTCTGGGCCACGACCTGGATGGAGGAGGCGAACGAGGTCGTCGCCCCGCACCTCGGGCTGCCGCAGCTACCTGTGCTCGCTTGCCCGGAGACCGCCCCCGAGCTCGGCCCACGCGGCCTGCACTGGAAGACCCGGCCCCTCGTCGAGTGGGCCGCCGGCCGGCCGTTCATCTGGGTCGACGACGAGATCAGTGCCATGGACCGCCAATGGGTGGCCGCCGCCCACCCCGGCCCGGCGCTCCTCCATCGTGTAGCCCCGACGAAGGGTCTTGAAAAGGCCGACTTCACCGCGCTCGCCGGTTGGCTCCGCGGCGTCGCGCCGGGGTGAGCACCGAACACTTGCTGTCAGTGCCTGCGGTTACGGTGCGTCTGTCATCAAAGGGCAGCACTCTGGGGAGGGGCGCCATGGGAGCCAAGACGGGGCTGCTGGTGTATGCCGACGGCGACGTGCCGGGGCTGCTGCGTGGGGTGCGAGCGGCGGATCTTGATCGGACGGCCACGATGGTCGGGCGACTCCGTCCGGGCTGTGAGATCGAGACGTGCGGGGGCTCGAATCTCGGGGACGGCGTGTACCCGCCGAAGGGGACGGTGTACGCCGCCAGTTGGCCGGGGGTGGAGGTCATCGGCGATCAGAGCGTGATGATCGACGCCCCTTCCCAGCTCCCGGAACACGTGGTGGCGGCGAGCGCCGGGCGGCGTCTCGTGCTGCACGCCATGCACAGTGTCGTCGACTGGCTGGCCTTCGCCGTGTGGGAGGACGGGCGCCTGGTCCGCTCCCTGAGCCTGTCTCCGGACAGCGGCATCATCGAGAACATCGGCGAACCGCTCCCCTTCGAGCAGCCGTACTGGGCCGGAGACCGCCCGGCCGACATCGTCCCCTGGCCCGGCGAGGAAGAAGAGCCGTACCCCCTCCCCTTCCATCCCTTGGACCTGGGCGAGGACGCGCTCCGCGCACTCTGCGGTTTCGTCGTGGAGGGCCGTCCCGACCCCGACGACATCGACGCCGACGCCATCAAGCTGCACGGATTCCGTGTGCGGGACCCGTACGGGCCTGATCCCGCGGAGCAGGAAGCGGCTCTGCGCAGAGCCGTGGAAGCCATGGGCCCACCGCGCGTCTACACGCTGGGCCCTGATGGCTCACTGACCGAACGCGACGGCCTCTAGGTAACGGCGCTCGGGCATCGGATCAGCCAGGGCTCATTCCCCGTCACGCGTCTTGCGGGTGCGGAGGAACACGAGGGTGGCTCCGCCCAGCAGAACCAGGCCGATGGCGACGCCTGCGATGACCGGGGTCGCGTTGGAGCTGCCCGTTTCGGCGAGGTTGGTGTCGGGGGAGGTGCCGCCCACCGAGGCGGGGCTGGGGTCCGTGAGTGTCTGGGTCGTGGTGTTGTCGGCTTCTGCCGCCTGGGTCAGGCAGTCCAGGACGCCGGTGAAGCGCTGGGTGAGGGTGCCGGGGCCTTCGATGGTGAAGTCGTAGGCCTGGTCCTCCTGGAGGGGGATCGTGACCGTGCGGGTTCCGGACGGGGCGATCGTGTAGTCCGTGCCCAGGAGTTCGAAGGTGAACGGCTCGTCGCCCTCGTTGGCCGCCGTGATGTCCACGCCGCCCTTGGCGCAGTTCTTCGTCGCGGACAGCGCCGGTATCGCCCCCTGCTTCGCCCACGTCGCGCTCGCCGTCGCGGAGACCGTCGACTCGCTGGAGCCGGCCAGGATCTGCGTCTGACTGCGGCTCTCGGAGGTGAAGGCGCGGCCCACCGGCACGGTCGTGGACGCCTGCACGGTCAGCTCGGCGGTGCCGTCCGGCGTGTCCTCGGGCACGTCGAACCAGATCTGGCCGCCGTCGGTCGTGGCGGTGACCGGCTTGCCCTTCTTGTCGACGATCCGCACGCCGCTCATCGCCGCGGGCGGGGTCACCGTCACCGCGTCCGCGCCCGTACGCACGGTCACCGGCCCGAGCCGCTCGCCGGGGTGCCCGGAGAGCGCGGGTGGGTCGAGGGTCAGGGAAGCCTGAGGTTCGGCCAGATCCCGGGCGCTGCGCTCCAGGTAGTCGGCGAGCTGCTCGGCCTGCGGGTCCACCGCGTCGACGTCCGCGTCGTCCGAGTACCGCCACACGGCCACCTGCGTGCCCGCCGCCGCGTCCTGCTCGCTGAGGCCGCCCCGCAGGCCCGCCTTCTGGGCGAGCGCCGCCAGGTCGTTCACCTGCGGGTAGGAGTTCTGGAGGATCCAACGGATCTTCCCGGAGTTCTCGTTGACGCCGAGCGAGGTCCCGCTCCACGGGGTCTCGTGGTACTTGGCGTCCTTCTGCGTGGGGTTGAACAGATCCACGCAGTACGTCTGAAGCGTGCCGCCGCCCTCGACGGACATCTCGAACAGGCCCGCCGAGATCTCCTGGTCCCCGGCCTCGCTGTGGATGACGGCAGCGCCGTAGGTCTTCAGGCCGCCTATCGTGGCCGTCGCCCCGCCCTGGTTCCGCGTCCCGCCGTCCGCGGCGGCCGGGCCGGCACCGGCCGCCAGCACACCGGCGGTGAGCAGGCCGGACACCAGCGTCGCGGCGGCGAGCCGGGCCGCCTCTCGCCCGCGCCCGGACAGCGCGGAGAAAGAAGAAAGCACAGAATTCCCCTTCGAGCGGGACCCGTTGACGTGGGGGTACGGTCCCGCCAGCAGAACTACAAGCCCCGAGAGCCTTGTTCGGCATCCTAAGGACCGGGCGCACCACGCTTCCCAGGGATCCCGCAGGACAAGCGATCCGACTCGGAATCGTTATCGCGGAAACCCCCGCGAACAGGGCTTATCGACAAATCCACCCGGGGTGTGAGGACGTGAGTACGCCGATAAGCCACAGTTCGGGCATGGGGGCAGCGTGGGTGGCTGAGGTCACGTCACCACTGCTGGCTCCGGCGTCTGTTGGGCGGCCTGCGGCGTCTCCCATTCCGGTTCCGGGCGCTGGGGCGGGCCGCTGACCACCGGTTCCGGCCTGCCCGGGCGGCGGAAGACGGACGTACCCCGTGCCAGGTCATGGCCGATCGCCACCGCCTCGATGTCGGCCGAGGTCCACGTCTGCTGCTCGCGCACCTCCGAGCGGACCTTCAGCCTGCCCTGCACCAGGACGGGGTCGCCGACGGTCAGCGACGCCGCCGCGTTGGTGGCGAGCTGCCGATTGGCCCACACCGTGAAGAAGTTGGTGTGCCCGTCCGTCCACTCGTTCTTCTCACGGTCCAGATAGCGCGCGGTCACCGCCAGCCGGAACCGCGCCGACGATCCCGTCGCGACCTCGCGGTACACCGGCTGTGTGGCCACGTTCCCCACCACGGAGACGATCGTCTCGTTCATCGTGCACCCTCCCTGATACGCCGACGGGCCCGTCCCGTACGGCTGCGTCTGCTGCGAAGCCAGACTGCATCCGCCGGGCCGGACCCGCCGAGCGCTGTGGATCAGTTCTGTGCCTGTGAACAACCTCGCCACCCGAACGAGGAGTTCCGCCAAGGGGCCAAGCCCTGCGCCGTCACCCCACGCCCACTCCCATGACCTTCCCGTACTGCTCCCGCACCTCCCGGTACCGCAGCAGCTCCGCCGCCACCGGATCCAGCACCCGGGCCCGCCCGCACCCGGCGGCCGCCTCCCGCAACCGTCTCTCCGCGTCCGAGCCGTACCGACGGGCCGGTCCCCGCGCCGCCATCCGACAGCCCCAC
The DNA here is from genome assembly GCF_000349325.1 of Streptomyces davaonensis JCM 4913. GTDB lineage: Bacteria > Actinomycetota > Actinomycetes > Streptomycetales > Streptomycetaceae > Streptomyces > Streptomyces davaonensis. The sequence continues at coordinate 6,240,717 of NC_020504.1, read as the reverse complement.
TCCACCAGCGGCCCGCCGATGATGCCCGCCACCATCAGCAGCACCGGCACGCCCAGGTTGGGTGACATCACGCCCACGATCTGGCCCACCAGCCACAGTCCGCCCACCACTTGGAGCAGCGTCATTGACGCCTGCACCAGCACGGCCGCCGGCCACCAGCCCGGCCGCGGCGGCCGCCCCGGCGGCAGGCCCGCCCGCGCCGCCAGGTCGTCCAGTGCCTCGGGCAACCCCTGCGAGCCGCGCACGGCGGCCTCGCGCACCGCCTGCGCCCAGGGCGACGGCAGCCCGGCGGAGGCCCGCTCGGCAACCGTGCGCACCGCCTGCTCCACGCGCTGGCGCGCGGTGGCCTCCTCGTCCGCCTGGGCTCGCAACGGGAGCCGTCCGGTGGGGGGTTCGAGCCGGTCCTGGTACCACCGCCACAGCCGTAGCCAGGGTGTGCCGCAGGCGCGGTTGGCGTTGCGCAGCCAGGCGCGCTCGGCGGCCTCCCCGGCCGCGGTGGCGCCGACGGCGTCCGCGAGGCGGTCGGCGAACTCGTCGCGGGCCTCCTCGCTCAGCCCGGCGCCACGGGAGGTGGCGTAGACGGGGCGCAACCGCCATCCCGCGGCGTCCACGTCGGCGGAGATCCGGCGCGCGGCGGCCCCGCGCTCCGTCACGAACTGGCCGAGTGTCTCGCGCAGTTCGCCGACCCCGTCGCCGGTGAGCGCGGACAGCGCGAGCACGGTCGCGCCCGGTTCGTCGTACTCGCCGAGCGCGATGCCGTCCTCGTCGAGCAGTCGCCGCAGATCGTCGAGAACCTGTTCGGTGGCCTCTCCGGGGAGCCGGTCGATCTGGTTGAGGACGACGAACATGATCTCGGCGTGGCCCGCCATGGGCCGCAGATAGCGCTCGTGGAGCACGGCGTCCGCGTACTTCTCGGGGTCCACGACCCAGATGACGGCGTCGACGAGGTCCAGCACCCGGTCCACCTGCTCGCGGTGCTGCACGGCCGCGGAGTCGTGGTCGGGCAGGTCGACCAGGACGAGTCCGCTCAGCTGTCCCTCGGCGTCCGTGTGCTGGGCGGGGCGGCGGCGCAGCCGGGGCGGGATGCCGAGCCGGTCGATGAGACCGGCCGCGCCGTCGCTCCAACTGCACGCGATGGGCGCGGCGGTGGTGGGGCGGCGGACGCCCGTCTCGGAGATCGTCACCCCGGCCAGCGCGTTGAACAGCTGCGACTTGCCGCTGCCGGTGGCGCCCGCGATGGCGACCACGGTGTGCCGGCCGGAGAGTCTGCGCCGCGTGGAGGCCTCGTCGAGCACCCGTCCCGCCTCGGCGAGGGTACGGCTGTCCAGACGGGTGCGGGACAGCCCGACCAGTTCCCGCAGCGCGTCGAGCCGCGAGCGCAGGGCGCCGTCGTACGCCAGGGGCGCCGCCGTACGCGGGGTGGACGCCCGACTCTCCACGGCGGGAACCTGCTGCTCTTCCACGGCGGTCTCGTTCACCCGCCGCGCGATCAGCCCGTCGTCCCAGCCCGGCCGCCCGGACTCCGCGGGTTCCTCGCCCTCCGGGGGCGCGGGCTCGTCGGCCTCCACGCGCGCGTGCTCCTCGTCGGATCCCTCCTCCGGCTCGGCCTCCTCCGGAACCCCGTCCTCGCCCTCGGTGGGTTCCGTGTGCCCGTGGTCGTGGTCCTGGTCAGTGACGGCGGTCACCGGTCACCTCTCCTTCTGAAGTACGGACAGCGCGGCGATGAGTTCGGCCTGTGGCTCGGGGTGGACGTCGAGCGCGTCCAGGGGGGCGAGGCGGCGTTCGCGTTCGGTGTGCATGACACGGTCCAGGTGGTCGGCGAGCAGCCGCCCGCCCCGGTCGCGCAGCCGCAGCGCGCCATGGGCGCCGAGCCGCTCGGCGAGCCCCTCGCCCGCGGAGCGCGCTCTACGGCCGCCCAGGAGCGCGGTGGCGACCAGGGCGGAGACCGTCTCGGGGTCGGGCGCCGCGCCCCGCTCCAGCTCGCGCACCTCGTCCTCGGCGAACTCCTCCAGCTCGCGCCGCCAGCGCCGTACGGCCAGACCGATGCGGTGCTCGGCGGACTCCAGGGCGCGGTCGCGGTCCTGGAGGGTGGGGGCGTCCGCCGCCGGTTCGCGGCGCCAGGCCTCGTCCACGCGCTCGTCGGCGGCCGTGACGGCACACAGCAGGAGGGCGGCGAGGCTCTCCGTGAGGGCCTCCAGGAGCTCTCCGGCCGAGCAGTCGAGGGGGAAGGCGCGCCAGCGCTTGAGGGCGTCGCCCGCGAGGACGGCACCGGACTGGAGACGGCCCCGCACGCGCGTGTGCTCGCTGTCGTACGCCCCGTCCACGGCCGTCGTCAGCCGCAGGGCCGCTGCGTACTGGGCGGCGGCGGCGCTGGCCAGCTCGGGCATCCGGGCCTTGAGGGAGTCCAGGACGCCGTAGGCCGTGCGGGCCATGACGTGCTGGCGGGCGGCCGGGTCCTGGGCCTGGTGGACGAGCCAGGTGCGCAGCGGTGCCACGGCGGTGGCGGGCAGCAGTCCGCCGCCCCAGGCCGACTCGGGCAGCTCGGGGACGGTGAAGCGGGGGACGTGGCCGAGTCCGGCCTTGGTGAGCAGGGCGCCGTACTGCCGGGAGACCTCGGAGACGACCTGGTGGGGCACGCGGTCGAGGACGGTGACGAGGGTGACGTCGTACTCCTTGGCGGTGCGCAGCAGGTGCCAGGGGACGGCGTCGGCGTAACGGGCGGCCGTGGTGACCATGATCCAGATGTCGGCGGCGCAGATCAGTTCGGCGGCGAGGGTGCGGTTGTCGGCGACCAGGGAGTCGATGTCGGGCGCGTCGAGGAGTGCGAGCCCGCGCGGGAGCGTTTCGGCGGTCTCGACGCGCAGCACGCGCGTGGGGTCCTCGCCGGGCATCAGCAGATCGTCGGCGGGGTCGTGCTGGGGCACCCACACCCGCGTGAGGTCGGGCAGTACGCGCATCCCGCTGAACCAGTGATGATCCTCCGGATGGCATACGAGCACCGGTGTGCGTGTCGTGGGGCGCAGCACGCCCGCCTCGCTGACCCGTCTGCCCACCAGGGAGTTGACCAGCGTCGACTTGCCGGCGCCGGTGGAACCGCCCACGACGGCCAGCAAGGGCGCTTCAGGTTCTCTCAACCGGGGCACCAAGTAGTCGTCGAGCTGGGCGAGCAGTTCGTCGCGGTTGGCACGCGCGCGTGGCGCCCCTGTCAAGGGAAGCGGAAAGCGTGCGGCTGCGACACGGTCGCGCAGAGCGGAGAGGGCGTCGATCAGCTGAGGCCGTACGTCCAAGGTCACCACATGCGAAGAATGCCCAATTTTAGGGGAATTCTGAAGCATATGAGCATGTCTGCGTGCCGACGGAACACAAGGGACGGAAGGGACGACCGGGACAAGGGCACAGTCCAGGCATAACGAGTGCACAACACCAGGTGCGCCAGGCGGCAAAAGCGGTGCACGATTCGTACCTGCCTGCGATTATCAGGACCGCTTCACTGAACCTCCACATCGAGCCACGGAGGCGAAGCAACAGGGACATGGACCCGGGAGCCCTATCCTTGTCCCCGGCAACGTCACGGATCAGCCCACACCCGGGCACCACGACAGAGGCCACCACACCGGCCCCCGTAGCTCAGTGGATAGAGCAGGCGCCTTCTAAGCGCTTGGCCGCAGGTTCGAGTCCTGCCGGGGGCGCCATCTCTCAGCTCTCCTCCGGGAGGGCTTTTTTGCTGGTCAGAGCAGGTGCATCGGCTCGGTGTTCACGATCGTCCAGCGGGTCGCTCATCTGCGAAGACCCCCGAACCACCCCCGAACCACCCCACCCGCCGGCGGCGTAAGGTCGACAACCCCCGCTCCGCCGAAAGGACTTCACCGTGCCGCTGCGCTGTGCCGTGCTCGACGACTTCCAGCAGGTCGCGACCGGGCTCGTGGACTGGTCGTCGATCGCCGAGGACATCGAGGTGGTCTCCTTCGGCTTTCATTTCGCCGACCAGGACGCCCTCGCCGCGGCGCTCGCCGAGTTCGACATCGTAGTCACCCTGCGCGAGCGAGTCCCCTTCCCCGCCTCCCTGTTCGCCCGCCTGCCCCGGCTGCGGCTGCTCATCGCCTCCGGCATGCGCAACAGCGTCATCGACTACGGCGCCGCCGAGGCACACGGCGTCACGGTCTGCGGTACGGCCAGCTCCTCGACCCCGCCGGTGGAACTGACCTGGGCGCTGCTGCTGGGCCTGGCCCGCGGCCTCGTCGAGGAGAGCGCCGCCCTGCGCTCCAACGGTCCCTGGCAGTCCACCGTCGGCGCCGATCTGCACGGCCGACGGCTGGGCCTGCTCGGCCTCGGCAAGATCGGCGCCCGGGTCGCCCAGGTCGGCCTCGCCTTCGGTATGCACGTCAGCGCGTGGAGCCAGAACCTCACCGAGGAACGCGCTGCGGAGGTGGGCGTCGAGAAGGCCGCGAGCAACGAGGACCTACTCACCACCAGCGACTTCGTCTCCGTCCATCTCGCCCTCGGTGACCGCACCCGCGGTCTGCTCGGCGCCCCCGAACTCGCCCTCCTCAAGCCCACCGCCTACCTGGTCAACACCTCCCGCGCGGCCATCGTCGACCAGGACGCCCTGCTCGCCGCCCTGCACGCGGGCCGGATCGCGGGCGCGGCCGTGGACGTGTTCGACACCGAGCCGCTCCCCGCCGACCACCCGATGCGCACCGCGCCCCGCCTCCTGGCCACCCCGCACCTCGGCTATGTCTCCCAGGCCAACTACCGCACCTACTACGGCCAGGCGGTCGAGAACATCAGGGCCTACCTCGCGGGCTCACCCCTGCGACAGCTCCCCTGACACTCACCGCCACACCACGCGCCACACCCCCGCTCGGCTCAACGCCGGGGGTGATCCCGGCCGGTTCGGCGTGACCCCCCGCGATCACCGGCGTTGTAGGGGAAGTGCGGCGGCGCGAACTGCCGCCGCCGAGCTCACCGAGTCAAAGGAGAAGTTGATGTCTCGCATCGCGAAGGCAGCCGCTGTAGCCGTCGGCACCAGTGCCATGGTGGTCGGCGGGGCCGGAATGGCCCTGGCGGACGCGGGCGCAGACGGCACGGCCGCGCACTCGCCCGGCGTCGCCTCGGGCAACGTCGTCCAGGTCCCGATCCACGTCCCCGTCAACCTGTGCGGGAACACCGTCAACGTGATCGCCCTGCTGAACCCGGCCTTCGGCAACACCTGCGTCAACGCCGACGACCACAAGGACAAGCACGGCGGCGGCCACGGCCACGGCAATGGCTACGGCGACTGACACCCTCGTACGGAAAGAGCCCCGGCACCTCCGAGCGCCGGGGCTCTCCCCATGCCATGGACGAAACGCCATGGACGAAACGCCATGGCCGATCGACCTCACGCGTACCGGTAGATCCGGCTGACGTCCTCCAACTGGTCCGGCGTCACGTCCCACGGCGGCAGCTTCTCGTGCCGCGCGACGATCCGCCCCCGCTGCTCGTCCCCGGACGCGGGCGGCTTCGCCGGGAGGTAGCGGTGCACCCGGTGCCGCCGCTGCCAGCGCGTCCAGCACAGGTCGATGAAGGCGTGGTGCAGCCAGAACACCGGGTCGTTGACGGACGCGCCGCCGACCATGTCCCCGCCGACCCAGCGGTGCACCCGGTTGTGGTTGCGCCAGGCCACCGGCCCGCGCCCGGCGCCCCACCCCTCCAGCTTGTTGCGGAACCCCTTGCGGACGGTGGAGTCCCACGGCCCGGCGTCGTAGACCGGGTCCGACAGCGCCCACTCCAGATCGCTCTTGGTCGGCAGCGCGATCGGATCGCGCCGCCGACCGAGGTCCCGGGTCAGGAACCGCCCGTCCGTGACGCTCTCCCGGATCGTCCAGTTGCCCTCCGCGTAGGCGAACGGCCCGGTCATCACCTGCCGGTCGGTGATCCGCCCGGTGCCGCCGAGCAGATCCGCGGTCCAGGGCACGGAACCGGCGGTCCGGTTCCTGGTCCAGTCCCAGTACGGCAGCGTCACCGAGGAGTCCACCCGGCGCAGCGCCCGCTCCAGATCCAGCAGGAACTGCCGGTGCCAGGGCAGGAAGGAGGGCGCCATATGGGCCGTACGCAGTCCGCCCTCGCCGTCGGAGACGTAGTACTCGATGTGCATCCGCACGAACTCGTCGTACTCGCCCCGCCGTTTGACCTCCAGGAACGCCTTCACCAGCCGCCGCCGCTCGGTGCGGGTCAGCGTGCTGACGTCCTTACGCGTGTACGCCATGGTGTTCCCTCGTGTCCGTCCCGGTGTCCCGCAGCCGCTGCCCCGGCCCCAGTTCGTCGACGGCGCCCCGCGCCGCGTCCAGCGGGGTGGCGTACGAGGCGTAGTGGTCGATCATGCTCAGCCAGGAGCCGTCGGCCCGGCGCATCAGATGCAGAGGTACGCCGTCGACGGTGACGTACCACTGCGGGGCGCCGCCGCGGACGTCCGAGGTGCGGATGCCGCGCAGGTGGCGGCCGCGATAGGTCTCGTCGAAGGCCAGCTCCCCGGGCTTGTCCTCAGCCTGTACCGCGCCTGGCCGGGAAGCCGCGACGACGGGCGCCAGCGCCAGCGCCCCGGCCGCGACCAGCAGCCCCCGCAGCAGGTCCCGCCGACCGCCGCGCACCGGGCCGGTTCTCGCCTTCCCTTGCGTTCCCGGCTCCGTCCCCACGGCCATGCCACCGACACCCACGACCATCATGTGCTCCTCATCCAGTTGGTTTGTCGTAGCGGTAACCCCTCGGCGGTCCTCCCGGTCACCGCAGGTACCCCGGACAGCCGAAGGGCCCGGTCGGCGCCGCGCGCCCCGGGCCCTCGCGGGGTCGCGGCTACAGCCCGGGCCCTGCCGTCAGGTCGGCGCCCGTCACGGTCTGGAGGACCGGGGCGAGCAGGCCCACCTGCGGCAGCTTGGGCTCGGGCAGCCCGAAGTTCTCCGGGTTCGGCGGGGTCAGCGGGGCGTCCAGGGTCAGGCCCGGCGCCAGGGTGCGCAGGTCGGAGGCCGGGGCGTCGACACCGACGTGGTCGAACTGGTCGCCGAGGAGCTGCGGCAGCGGAGTGCGCAGGCCGAGGCCCGGCAGTCCGCCGGTGACCGGGAGCTGCGGAATGACCCGCTCGGGGATGAGCCGGCCCTCGACGTACCGCGGCCCTTCGGGGGCGCCGGGCATCGGCACCGGCACCTCGCCGCCGATCGTGGGCAGTTCGATGTTGAGGGACTTCTCCACGCCGTCCAGCGGCACCGGCACCGGGACCGTGCCGACCGCGGCGGCGGGGGCGGCGCCGGCAACCGCGGCCGCGACGCCGGTCACGACGGCGACAAGAGTTCCTCGGGTGGTCGACTTCATATCGGCTACGGTCCCTTCCAGGGTTCGGTGGATCGACGTCCGTACCGCACAACGACTCCGGGATCGTCACGAGCGCACAATTCGCCCGAGTGCCGCAGTAGTACGACCTACGTTCTTTCAGCTCGTCCAGAAGTCCCACCAGCGGGTCAGGATCAGCATCCCGACGATCCCGAGGTGCAGCACCGCCACCGCCCAGGTGAACTCGTCGAAGAACGTCACCAACCAGCCGGGGGCGGGCAGGAGTTGACGGGTGACGAGGTGCGAGACGACGTACCAGAAGAGGACGATCGTCGCGATCCAGGCCAGACAGCACCACAGGCACAGGGCGTTGATCCGGTACAGCGACTCGAACTGGAGCCAGGACACGAACCCGACGCCGAACAGACAGCCCGCCCCGAGGCCGAGCCAGTACCAGCGCGGGAACCGAGCCCCTGCCCACAGGCTGACGCCGACGCAGATGACGACGCCGTAGGCGACCAGGCCCAGCATCGGGTTGGGGAACCCGAAGGCCTCGGCCTGGTCGCTCTCCATCACGCTGCCGCAGGACACCACCGGGTTCAGACTGCATCCGGGAGTGAAGTCCGGATCCTCCAGCAGCTTGAACTTGTCGATGGTGATGACCCAGGAGGCCAGCAGCCCGGCGGCGCCGGTGAGCACCAGCAGCAGGGCGAACCCCCACCCGGCGCCCACGGTCCGCTCGGGCCGTCCCGCGGTCGTGGCCATCAGCCGCGCAGGCTGCGGGCCGGCAGCACCACGTGCGCGGCGGCGTCCAGGGTCTCGGTGGCACCGGCGAACGCGGCCAGCGCCTCCGGGTCGACCGGCTTGCCGGGCTGCGCCTCGGGCCAGGGACGGGTGGTGAACACGAAGTAGGCGAAGCCCCGTTCGCCGACCGCCTCCAGCCACTCCGGCGGCGGGCTGCACTGGGCGTTGAAGCCGGTCATGCTGACGACGGCCTGACCGGATTCGACGAGCAGGCTGACCGGGAGGCTGGGCCGGGACGCGCCGTCGACGAGCTCACCGCCGACCGGCAGGCCGTTGTTCACCAGGAGCGCTTCGACGGCCCTGGTCGAACCCTCCGGGCCCGCGGTGCCGTCGCCGAGGGTGTAGGCGAGCAGATAGGGCATGTCGCCGCCGGGGGCCTCGCCGCTCCAGGCCATCACGACGAGCGTGCCGAGTTCGGCGGCGCTGAAGGCGCGGTTTTCGCTTGAGGTTGAGGTCACCGCGCGACCATATCGACGCCCCGGAAGGCCCCCGGGGCCCTTCTCACCCGACCGGGCGACGCCCCGCGCCCTGTCCACACGAACGAGTTACGCACCCCTCGAACAGCCCCACCGGAACACACCGAGGGCCGATTCCGTACGGCACGGAATCGGCCCTCGCGGCCCCGGAATTACCGGAATTCAGCTCTGGAGCGGAAGTCCGCCGAGCAGTCCGCCCTGGTTCAGCGCGCCGGTGGCGCCCTTGACGGTGTTGAGTACGGAGTCCTTGTTCTCGGTGTCGAGCGCGTTCGACTGCTGCTGGAGCGGCAGCGCGTCGGTGGCCGCGAGGCGACCGCTGGTGAGCGTGTTCACGGCGCCGTTGAGGCTGGTGGGCGTCAGGTCGGCGGTGCTGTTGGCGAACGCGGGGGCGGCGGCTCCGGCGACGACCAGGGAACCGGCGACGACAGCGGCGGCCTTCAGGGACTTCATCGTGTTCCTTTCTTCGGCAACTGCCGTGCCTAACGACCTTGTTCCGAAGCGGAAACCCCGGGCCGTCATCCTCATATGAGATCCCTGAGAGCCGTATGAGTTCTGAGAGCCGTGAGGAAAAGGGAAATAGCCGTTGTGCCGACCGCATCGGCCGGCACAACGGCTGTTCGGGTCTCCCTACGACGCGGGCAGCAGCCCACCGCCGACCGGGAGTTGCGGCGTGGCGACCGGCAGGCTCGGCAGCGCGGGCAGTCCGGCCAGGCTCGGGGCGGGCAGTCCGCCGCCGAGCAGGGTGGCGGCGACCAGGTTGACCAGACCGGTCACCACGGCGGTCGCGGCCGGGAGGACCGCGGCGACGTTGCCGGAGGTGACCGCCGTGAGCAGGGCGTCGACCGCCTTCTGGAGACCGGCCAGGGCGTCGGCGACCAGGTCGGCCGGGAGTTCGGCGGACGGCGCCTTGGAGTCGTCGCTCTTGGTGAGCGTCGGCAGGGTCGGCAGCGTCGTGGGCAGGGTCGGCGTCGCCGGAAGGGCGGGCGTGGCCGAGGTCGCCGGGGTCGTGGGCGCGGTCGAGGTCGACGTCGAGGTCCCCGGGACGGCAACGGCCGGCGGGGCGACCGGGGCCGCGGCCGTGGCCTTGGCGATGGCGTCCTTCACGGCCTGGCCGAGCTTCTGCGCGTCCGCGGCGGGCAGTTGGCCGTTGTCGGCCTTGAGGACGGCGTTCAGCAGCTCGGCGACCGGGCTGAGCACACCACCGACATCGCCCAGGGACTTGACCTGGGCGAGCAGCGCGTCCGCGCCGGGGACGGGCGCATGGGACGCCGCGTGGGTGCGCTCACGGGCGGAGTCGTCGGCAGCGACGGCGGCTGGACCGGCGATTCCGAGCAGGAGGGTGGCGCTGAGTGCGGAGACCGCTATACGCCGTGCGGGCAGGGCACGCATGGGTGTTCCTTTCGGTGGTGCGTCTGATCTTGTGCCCACCGTGAAAGCGCTCGCCGCGCTCTGCAACCGTTCGAACGCCCACCGTAACCGCCCGAACACCGTGTCGAGGGCGTCATGCCTGATGAGAGGGCATGTCAAGGCGACGCGGCCGACCCGCCGTGCGCATGCCCCATTCGGGGCAACGAGAACCGGCCGCCCCTCCGTGGGGATCCACGAAGGGGCGGCCGGTGCGAGGGTCTCGCGGCGACGTCAGTCGTTGACGCAGGTGTTGCCGAACGCGGGGTTCAGCAGACCGATCACGTTGACCGTGTTGCCGCAGACGTTGACCGGGATGTGAACCGGGACCTGGACGACGTTGCCCGACAGCACGCCCGGGGAGTGAGCGGCGGCAGCGCCCGCGCCGGCGTCGGCGGCAGCGATACCGGCGCCGCCCGCAACAGCCGCAGCGGCAACGGACGTAAGGACCAGGCCCTTCGCGATACGGGACATGGAGAGGTGCTCCTTGGGGTTGTCACAAACACCCGGGCGGGGATGCCCGGCGCTGTGTCAACGCGCGACGCGCACGGGGGTTGTGCCGCCAAAGGAGTGATCTCCCGACAGTCAGGCTTCACCATTCCGACACACTTGTCAGGTTTCAACGGATTAATACGGATAGCAACTAGAGTTGCGGACCTCCCTAAACGCCCTTATTGCCCGCAAATAGCACCTTCCGAAAAGAGCAGACCACCAGCCAACGGGGGGCGGCTACGGCGGAGTGCGCGCCCGCGCACGGTGACCAGCCGACCTTCCGGCTCGTTTCCCAGCGGGACGCAGTGTGGACCGGCGCGCTCTTCGCCGCCGTCGACGCCCGGAGCCGAGGCGCGATCCCGCCCGTCCCTGAGCGACACCCGTGAGCGAGGAAACCGCGCAATGCATCTGTCAGCCACCGACCCTCCGCCTCGGGTCCTGCATCTGACCCAGCCCGTGGACGGCGGGGTCGCCCGCGTCGTGACAGAACTGGCGCGTGCCCAGCTCACGGCCGGTCTCCGCGTCACCGTCGCCTGTCCACGCAGCGCCCTGGCCACGGAACTGGGGGCGCTCGGCGCCGAGGTGCACGCCTGGTCCGCCACCCGCGCGCCGGGCCCGACACTCGTTCGAGAGGTGCGGCTGCTCACCCGGCTGATCGAGGACGTACGGCCCGATCTGGTGCACGCGCACAGCGCCAAGGCCGGTCTGGCCGGGCGGCTCGCGGTGCGGGGGCGGATCCCGACGGTCTTCCAGCCGCACGCCTGGTCGTTCGAGGCGGTCGGCGGTGCCATGGCGGCATTGGCGCTCAACTGGGAGCGCAGGTCGGCACGTTGGGCCGCACGAGTGGTGTGCGTGAGCGAGGCGGAGCGGCTGACCGGGGTACGCGCCGGGATCCACGGCCGGTACACGGTGATCCCCAACGGCATCGACCCCGAGCGCTTCCACCCCGCCGCCGTCGGCACCGTACGCGCCGGGCTGCTGCCGGACCTCGACCCCGCCGCACCGCTGGTGGTGTGCGTCGGACGGCTGTGCCGGCAGAAGGGCCAGGACGTGCTGCTGCGGGCCTGGGCCACGGTGACGGAACAGGTGCCCGGGGCCCGTCTCGTGCTGGTCGGCGACGGTCCCGACGGCGGCCCGCTGCGAGCCAGGGCGCCGAAGTCGGTGCTGTTCGCGGGGGCCGTCGCCGACGCCGCCCCCTGGTACCAGGCGGCCGATCTGGTCGTACTGCCCTCGCGCTGGGAGGGCATGGCGCTCGCCCCGCTGGAGGCGATGGCGTGCGGGCGCCCGGTGGTGGTGACCGAGGTGGACGGTGCCCGGGAGAGCCTGCCGCCCTCCCTCGCGCCGCACTGCCTGGTGCCCCCGCGCGACCCGGCCCGGCTCGCCGCCGCCGTCACCGAGCTGCTGCGCGACCCACTGCTGCGCGAGTCCCTCGGCCACCAGGGGCGCCGGCACGTCCTGTCCACGCACGACGTGCGGCACACCGCCGAGGCGGTCGCGGAGGTCTACCGCGACCTGCTGGCACACCCAGTGCCCTCCGAGTACAGGGAGTCCATCCACTCGTGACTGCCGACAGCACCGTCCCCCCGCCCGGCGGTCAGCCACGGGATCCCGGTTTCTCGCCCGTCTCCGTCATGCCCCGGCGCGGCCCGGCCGCCGGTTTCCGCTTCCCGGCCCGGAGACCCCGCCCGCGTCCCGCCTCCCCCGTACCCCTGCTCGCCGCGGACACCGTCGCCGCGCTGCTGGGCACCCTGGCGCTCACCGGCGCCCAGCGCCGCCCGCTGCTGGTCGCGCTGCTGGTGGCGGCCTCGCTGCTGCTGCGCCCGCACCTGCCCCGACCCACCACCGGCGTACTGGACGAACTGCCCGCCGTCTGCGGCCGGATCACGGTGGCCTGGCTGGCGCTGGCCACCGCCGTCGCCCTGCACGCCCCGGGCCGACCGCTCACCTGGCGCACCCTGCTGCTCGGTTTCCTTGTCCAGTGCGCGGCGAGCTGCGCGCTGCGCGCGCTGGTGCACCGGCGACGGACCACCGCCCTGCTCCAACGGCCGCGCGCCGCGCTGGTCATCGGCCCGGCCGCGACCGCGCAGCGGGTGGCCGCCGGGGTGCTGCGCCATCCGCGGTGCGGGGTGCGGCCGGTGGGCATCGTCGCCGACGACCCCGACGGCACCGAGGGCCTGCCCGTGCTGACCACCGGCGAGGAGGTGGAGCGGGCGCTGATCCAGAACGGCGTCCGCGACGTCCTCGCCGTGCATCCGTCGGTACGGTCCGGGCGGGCGCCGTTGCTGCGCGCGCTCGCCGAGTCGGGGTGCGCGGTGTGGGAGGTCGACGCGGACTCCCCGGCCTACGCCGGCCGCGGCCAGCTCGCCGGGTTCGCCTGCCGACGGCTGGACATGGGGACGGCCCGGCGGCGCGGCAGCGTGGGCAAGCGACTGCTCGACGTGACCGTGTCCGGGACGCTGTTGCTGCTGGTCAGCCCGCTGCTGCTGGTGTGCGCCGTAGTACTGCGGCTGACCGACGGACCCGGTGTGGTCTTCCGGCAGGAGCGCATCGGCAAGGACGGGCGCCCCTTCACCCTGCTGAAGTTCCGTACCCACCGCCCGGTCGACGAGCACGAGTCGGCGACCCGCTGGAGCGTGGCCGACGAGGTGCGCATGTCGTGGTTCTGCCGCTTCCTGCGCCGCAGTTCGCTGGACGAGCTGCTCCAGCTGTGGAACGTGCTGTGGGGCGATATGAGCCTGGTCGGCCCGCGCCCCGAACGCCCTTACTTCGTCGCGAAGTTCAGCCAGACCTACCCCGGCTACGCGGCCCGCCACCGGATGCAGACCGGCATCACCGGGCTGGCCCAGATCCAGGGGCTGCGCGGCGACACCTCCATCGAGGACCGGGCGCGGTTCGACAACGCCTATATCGACAACTGGTCGCTGTGGCAGGACATCTGCATCCTGCTGCGCACGGCGGCCTCGCTCGTGCGTCCGACGGGGAGCTGACCGATGACGAGCCTCGCCCTCGCCCCGCCCCGCATCCTCTCCCCGGTGCTCCCGATCGTGGCCGTCGTGGCCCTGCTCGCGCTGCCGGTCGCCCCCGGCGGCGAGGGCGGCGCGGGCCCGGCCGACGCGCTCTCCGCGCTGGCCGTCCTCTACTGCGCGATCCGGGTCGTACGGGACCGGCGGCGCCCCCTGTCCCGGACGGCGGCCGTGGTGCTGGCCCTGCCCGTGCTGGGTCTCGCGGTCGCGGCGGTGGGCGCGGACTCGCCCGGCGCCGGGCTCACCGGCATGGGCCGCTATCTCCAGGTGTTCGTGCTGGTCCCGGCGGCCGTACTGCTGCTGGTCCGGGACGGGGCCGACTTCCGGCTGCTGGCCTGGTCGCTGGTCGCCCTCGCGGGCTGGCAGGGCGCCGTCGGCGTCCACCAGTACGTCACCGGGACCGGCGCCTCCTACCAGGGCGAGCCGATCCGCGCGGTCGGCACCTTCGGGGCGCAGGACGTGATGGGGATGGCGACCGTCGTCTCCTTCGGGGTGGTCTGCGCGGTGGGCCTGGCCCTCGGCAGCACTCCGGTACGGCAGCGGGCGATCGCCGCCGTCTGCGCCCTCGCCCTCCTCCTGCCGCTCGCACTGTCCTTCAGCCGGGGCGCCTGGATCGCGACCGCGGTGACCTGCGCGGTCCAGCTGGTCCTCGGCGGGCTGCGGCGGGCGCTCAAGGTGGCCGCGACGCTGACCGCGGCGGCCGTGATTCTGGTCGGCGGGTTCGGCGTCGGCACAGCCATGCTCCAGGAGCGGATCAGCAGCATCACCCAGGTCACCGCCGCACCCGACCAGTCCGTCACCGACCGGTACAGCATGTGGGCCGCCGCCCTCGGCATGTGGCGCGAACAGCCGCTGACCGGCGTGGGGTTGAAGGGCTTCCCCGAGCACCGGGACGCACACGCCTCGCTCGCCCTGTCCGCCGGCAGCGACACCGAGGGCGCCGGAGCGGCGTTCGTCCGGCAGCCACTGCTCTCCCCGCACAACATGTATCTGCTCGTCCTCGCCGAACAGGGCCTGATCGGCCTGCTGGCACTCGCGGGCGGCTGGCTGGCGCTGCTGGTGTGCGGAGTGCGCCGACTCGTCCGGGTGCGGCAGAAGGGGCTGGGTCTTGAGGACTGCGGGCTCGTCGCCTGCGGGCTGCTGGTGTGGCAGCTCACGGACTTCGCCTACGCCGACATCGGCGGCCCCTCGACCGTGCTGACCGCGGTCTGCCTGGGCCTCGTGGCGTGGTGGGCGCTTGCCCCGAGCCCCGGGGAGGCCACGCCCCGATGACGGTGACGCCTCCACGGACCGGCGCCGACGGCTCGGCGACGCTGCCTTCGGCGCACTCCGGTGACCGCGGCCGGGGCCGGCACCGTAGAGAACTCGCCCCTGTCTCCCGGAAGTTCCTGGCCCGCGCCACCCTCGTCACCGCGGTGCTGTCGATCGCCGGCGCCCTGCTGGGGCTGGCCCGTGACCAGGCGCTGGCCCGGCTGTTCGGGGCGGGGAGCGAGACGGACGCCTTCCTCGTCGCGTGGACCGTGCCGGAGTTCGCCTCGACCCTGCTGATCGAGGACGGCCTCGCCTTCGCGCTGGTCCCTGCGTTCAGCCTGGCGCTGGCCCGCCGCGCCCAGGGCGCCCCCGGTGACCCGGTGCGCGCGCTGGTCGCCACCACGCTGCCCAAGCTGGCCCTCACCCTGATCGGCGCCGCCGCACTGGCCGTCGGCACCGCCCCCTACCTGGTCGAGGCCCTCGCGCCCGGCCTGCCCGACCCCGCCCTCGCCGTCGACTGCACCCGGCTGACCGCGACCTGCGTACTGAGCTTCGGGCTCGCCGGGTACTTCAGCGCGGTCCTGCGGGCCCACCGGCGCTTCCTGGTACCGGCCGCGATCTACGTGGCGTACAACACCGGCATCATCACGACGATGTTCGTCCTCGGCGGGCACTGGGGGGTGCGGTCGGCGGCGGTGGGCGTGGCGGTGGGCGGCGCCCTGATGGTTGCCGTCCAACTGCCGTCCGTGCTCGGGCGGTTGCGCCGCAAGGCGGCTGCGGCTCAGGAGGACTCGGCCCCCGCCGACGGACAGGCCGTGACCCTCGCGCTCGTCGTGACCGTGCTGCTGTTCGCGCTGTGCCGGCAGTCCCAGGTCCTCATCGAGCGGTTCCTCGCCTCCGGGCTGCCCGCCGGCTCCATCTCGCATCTGAACTACGCGCAGAAGGTCGCCCAGATCCCCATGACGCTCTCGCTGATGCTGTGCACGGTCACCTTCCCGATGGTGGCGCGCGCGATGGCCGAGGGCGACACCGACCTGGCCCGCGCCCGCGTGGAGCGCGATCTGGCGATGGCCGCCTGCGTGGTGCTGCTCGGCGCCGCCACGGTCATCGCCTGCGCCCCGCAGATCATCGAACTGCTCTTCCAGCGCGGCGCGTTCACCGAGCGGGACACCGCCGCCACGGCCGGAGTGATGCGCGTCTACGCCCTCGGGCTGCTCGGCCAGACCCTGGTCGGCGCGCTGATCCGCTCCTACTTCTCGGCGGGCCGCCCCACCTGGTACCCGATCGCCACGATGGCCGTCGGCATCATCGCCACCACCTGGATCGGCGTGGCGACGGTACGCCCCTGGGGCGTGCACGGCATCGCCGCCGCCAACGCCGCCGGCATCACCGTCACCGCCGTCCTGCTCCTCGCCGGGATGCGCCGCCGCGCGGTCCCGGTGCACACCCGGCGGGTGCTGCACGAACTGAGCAAGCCGGTCCGGGCCGCGGCGCTCGCGACGGTGGCCGGTTCCCTGGTCGCCGCCCGCCTCGACACTCCCTTGTCCGGTCTCGCCGCCGGTGCGGCCACCGTCACCGGCGTGTTCCTCCTGCTCGGCCTGCTCATGAACGCCCAGGGCCTGGCCCCCGCACTGCACTCCGTACGCACCGTCACGCAAAGGCTCCGCCATGTCCGTTTCCGTTGACACCGGCCCGCGCCCCGGGCCCCGCCCAGGTCCGGTCCCGTGGGTGGCGATGTACCACTCCGTGGGTGACTGCTCGGACGACCCCTACCGGATCACCGTCACCCCCGAGCGCCTCGACGATCAGCTCGGCCGGCTGCGCCGCCGTGGCCTCAGGGGCGTGTCCATGGCCGAACTGCTCGCCGCCCGCGCCCGGGGCGAGGGGCGCGGTCTGGTCGGGCTCACCTTCGACGACGGCTACGCCGACTTCCTCGACCACGCCCTGCCGGTGCTGCGCCGCCACGGCTGCGGCGCCACGCTCTTCGTCCTGCCCGGCAGGCTCGGCGGCGACAACGCCTGGGACCCGCTGGGCCCGCGCAAACCCCTCCTGACCGCCGACGGCATCCGGCACGCCGCCGCGGCCGGGGTGGAGATCGGCTCGCACGGACTGACCCATGCGGACCTGACGAAGGCCGACGACGACCTGCTGCACGCCGAGACCGCCCGGAGCAGAGCAGTGCTCTCGGATTTGATCAGTGCTCCGGTCAACGGCTTCTGCTACCCCTACGGCACGGTGGACGCCCGCGCCGTCGCCGCGGTCCGCGCGGCCGGATACACCTACGCCTGCGCGATCGACCCCGGCCCACTCACCTCCCCGCACGCCCTCCCCCGCGTCCACGTCGGCCAGAACGACACCGCCGTACGCCTCTATCTCAAGCACCGCCTGCACCGGCTGCGCCGACGTCCCGTGGCGGGGTTGCGATGAAGGCGCTGCACATCATCACCGGCCTCGGCGTCGGCGGCGCCGAGCAGCAACTGCGGCTGCTGCTCAGACACTTGCCGGTCGACTGCGATGTCGTCACGCTCACCAACCCGGGCTCGGTCGCCGACGGCCTCGCCGCCGACGGGGTGCGGGTCGTGCACCTCGGCATGGCGGGCAACCGCGACCTCGCCGCCCTCCCCCGCCTCATCCGCCTGATCCGCACCGGCGGCTACGACCTGGTCCACACCCACCTCTACCGCGCCTGTCTCTACGGCCGCCTCGCCGCCCGCATGGCCGGGGTCAGGGCCGTCGTCGCCACCGAGCACTCCCTCGGCGACTCGCAGATGGAGGGCCGACGGCTCGGCACGGGGGTGCGCGCCCTGTACCTCGCGGGCGAGCGGCTCGGCCGGATGACGGTGGCCGTCTCCCCGACGGTCGCCGACCGCCTGAAGCGCTGGGGCGTGCCCTCACCCCGGATCGAGGTCGTCCCCAACGGCATCGACCTGGACCGCTTCCGCTTCGACCCGGCGCAGCGGCTGCGCACCCGCCGCCGTCTCGGCCTGCCCGAGGACGCCTACGTCATCGGCGGCATCGGCCGCCTCACCGCGGGCAAATCCTTCGGCACCCTCGTCCAGGCCCTGGCTCAACTCCCCCACGACCACTGGCTGCTGCTGGTCGGCGGCGGCCCCGAGGAGAGCGTCCTCAGGCGCACCGCGCACGAGGCGGGCGTCGCCGACCGGGTCCTGTTCACCGGCGAACGCCCCTACGTCCCGGACGGCTCCCCCGGCCCCGACCTGCCCTCCCTCACCGCCGCCATGGACGTCTTCGCCTCCCCGTCCCCCGAGGAGGCCTTCGGACTCGCCGTCGTGGAGGCGCTGGCCTGCGGACTCCCCGTGCTCTACGCCTCCTGCCCCGCGATCGAGGACCTCCCCGCGCACACCGCGCCGGGCGCCCGCCAGGTCCGCGGCGGCCCCGAGGAGTTCGCCCGCGCCATCGCCGCCACCCGCGCCGCGGCCCCTCGCCCGCGCTCCGCGCCCGAGGCCGCCCTGCGCTACGGCATCACCCGCAGCGCCGACCGCCTGATGGACGTGTACGCCGCCATCACCGTCCCGTCCCCGTCACCCCAGAAAGTCAGCTCCTCATGACCGAGAACCCCACCGGACCACGCCGCCCGACCACCCCACTGGCCCGCGCCAGGGCCCTGCCGCCCTGGTCCCTGATCACGGCCGGCGCCCTGGCCGGCGGACTCCTCGGCGGCGCCTACGGCGTGCTCAAGCCGCCGAGCTACACGGCCACCAGCTACGTGGTCGCCGTACCGAACGAGAAGTCCGACCCGACCGCCGCGCTCGGCTTCGCCCAGGCCTACGGCCGGGTCGCCACCCAGGTCGCGGTGCTCGGGGACGCCCAGGTGTGGGCGGGCGTGCCGGTGTCGACGCTGAAGGAGAGCGTGCGGACCGCGACCTCCCCGGACGCCCCGATGGTCGCTGTCACCGCCACCTCCGGGCGCGCCGACCTCGCCGCCGACATGGCCAACGCCGTCGCCCGCGCCCTGACCCGGCACGCGGCCGACTCCGAGAAGGCCACCCACATCGAGCTCCAGCAGTTCGCCCGCGCCACCGAGCCCACCGAGCCCTCCTCCGCCTCCCCCACGGTCACCGGCCTGGTCGGTGCCAGCGCGGGCGGCCTGCTCGGCGGCCTGGTGCTGCTGGTCCGGCCCCGCCGGTCCGCCGACGGCCACGGCCGCCCCGCCGTACCGGGACCGGCCCCCGCCGCCGACGTTCACGGGCAGCTGTGACGTACTCGACGGAACTCGTCACCGACGAGGCCGCCTTCGCCGCCCTCGCCCCCGACTGGGCGCGGCTGTACGGCAGTTGCGCCACGGCAACCCCCTTCCAGAGCCACCCCTGGCTGCACTCCTGGTGGCGCTCGTACGGCACTCCCGGCCGGCTCCGCCTGATCCTGGCCCGCGACGACCGGGGCCGACTCCTCGCTGCCGCCCCGCTGATGAGGGTGCGCCGACCGGTGCCCTCGCTGGTGCCGCTCGGCGGGGCGATCTCGGACTACGGCGACGTCCTGCTGGACGACGAGCGGGGCGAGACGGCGGAGGCCGCACTCACCGCGGGCCTCGCGGCGGCCGCCCGCACCGCGCTGATCGACCTGCGCGAGGTCCGTCCGGGCAGCGCGGCCGAACGCATCTACGACCGCTGGTCCGGCCCGCGCCACCGGGTGCCGGACTCGCTCTGCCTGGAGCTGCCCGCGGCCCCGCTGCCCGAGCTGATCGCCCGGCTGCCGTCCACCAAGGCCCAGCAGCGGGTACGCGCCAAACTCCGCAAGCTGTCCGCGCTCGGCATCGAACGGCACATTGTCGAACCGGCCGAGGTCGACAAGGCACTGCGGCGGCTGCTGGAACTGCATCAACTCCAGTGGCAGGACCGCAAGGTGACCTCCGAGCATCTGCGTCCCCGCTTCGGCGACCATCTGGTGCGCGCGGTCGGGCCGATGGTGGCGTCCGGCGACGCGGTCGTCACCGAGTTCCGGCTGGACGACGACGTGGTCGCCGTCGACCTGACCCTGCTGTCCCGACGCCTGACGGGCGGTTACCTGTACGGCGCCCATCCGTGTCTGCGGGAACGCAAGGCGGACGTGGCGGTGATGCTGCTCGACGCGTGCGCCGGGCACGCCCGGGGCACCCTGAGCCTGCTGCGCGGGAACGAGCCGTACAAGCAGCACTGGCGGCCCGAACCGGTCGAGAACCGGCGGCTGTTGCTGGCCCGTCGGCGCACCGCCCCGCTGCTCGCGGCCGCGGTGTGCCACGCGCACGCCCGGCGGTACGGCAAGGAACTGCTGCGCCGCCGAAAGGAGCGCGACCGTGGCGACAGGCCCTGAGGGACCTGCCGCCACCAGGGGCTCACCGGTTGCGCGAGTACCAGTCGAAACGCAGGCACAGCTTTCCGCCGAGCCAGTACTCCACCCAATCACCGAGGTCCAGCGGGGAGCAGTTCGGCGGCGTGGTGGGTTCCACCGGCGTCGGGGTGGGCGAGGGCTCCGGCTCGCCGGTACGGCCGAACAGCACCGAGCGGTAGACCTCGCTCGACTCGGGGTTGTCCTCGCACTGCCACACGCCGTGCGGGCAGTAGTCGGTCAGCGTGTTGTACAGCGGCTTGTGCTCATCCATCCAGGCGAGCATCCGCCGCATGTATTCGGCGTTGTCACCATTGCGGAAGAGCCCCCATTCGGGATAGGAAATGGGCTTGCCGTGCGCTTTGGCGAAGTCCACGTGTTCCTGAAGTCCGTAGGGCTCTTTCACCTGTTCGTCGAACGACATTCCACGCGGCTGGTCGTACGAGTCCATTCCGATGATGTCGACCGTGTCGTCCCCCGGATAGCACTGCGTCCAGGGAATGGCGTCCCGGCCCCGGGTCGGGGTGAAGTCGAACCGGAATTCCGCGCCCGGCACCGAACGCATGGTGGTGACGATCCTGTTCCAGTACTTCTTCCAGGCCTCCGGGTCGGGGCCGCAGCGATGGGTGTACGTGATGCCGTTCATCTCCCAGCCCGGCACGATCACCGTGTCCGGCACCTTCAGCTCCACCAGGCGCTGGGCCAGGCGGCGGAAATGGTGATCGAAGACACCGGCCGCGCCCTGCCGCAGCAGCAGCCGGACCTGGGCGTCGGAGACCCGCTCCTCGTTGCGCTCCAGCATGGGGACGTTGAGGACGAACATCCGGTCCGCCCGCTCCCGTCGCCAGTTCGCCCAGGTCTCCAGGAAGTCGGGGGCGCCCTCGATATTGCTCCACCGGTCGCCCGGCAGATAGGTGTGGCCGACACGCAGCTGCGCGCCGCCCAGCCACTGGCTGAGCTCGTCGATCCGGGCGACGCCCCGGGAGCCGTAGTCGAGGTAGGCACCGAAGGCGGGGACGTCCTCGTCCGCCGTCACGACCGCGGGTGCCGGAGCGGGCGGATCGGCGGCCCGTGCCGCCCCCGCGCCCGCGGCGAATCCAGGACCGGACGCCAGGGCGGCGGACGCGACGACCGTCGCCGCGACACACGCCAGCCGACGGCGGGACCGGGTCGGTCGCTGCTGTGGGGCCATGCCTGCTCCTTTCTCCACACTCGCGGGATTACCCATTACTGACACTCAGTCATATGAACAGGCATTACGCCACCGCCGTTACGGCTTTCGAGTGCCCCGCTCGCCCGACCGAAGGAATTGAATCCGTGTCGCTGTTCGACACCCGGGTCCCCGCCGTACTTCTGCGGATCGACCGGAATCCCTTTCACCACGGAACACTGGGCGCCGTGCGCTCGCTGGGCCGGGCCGGCGTATCCGTGCATGTGGTCGCCGACTGCACGGCGTCCCCCGTACGCGCCTCCCGTTTCCTCACGCAACTCCACCCGCCGCCACCCCCGGGCGCCGCCGCGGCCGATGTCGCGGTGGTGCTGCGCCGGGTGGCCGCCCGGATCGACCGGCCGGCCGTGCTGATCCCGATGGACGACGCGGGCGCGGTCGCGGTGAACCGGCTGCGCAAGGAGCTGTCCCCCGCCTATCTGCTGCCCCAGCAGCCCGCTTCACTGCCGGAGCGGGTGGCCGACAAGGCCGAACTGGCCGCCCTGTGCGGGGCGGCGGCCGTACCGCACCCCCGGACGGTCGTCCCGGCGAGCGCGGCCGAGGCCGCCGCGGCGGCCTGGCGCCTTGGCCTGCCGGTGGTGGCGAAGTGGAGCCGCCCCTGGCTGCTGCCGCCCGGCAGCGGACTGCGGAGCACGACGGTGATCCGCTCGGCCCAGGAGGCAAAGGAGTTGTACGCCCGCTCGACGGAGGCGGGCAGCCGCCTGCTCCTCCAGGCCTATCTGCCCCCCGGCCCCGACCTGGACTGGTTCTTCCACGGTTACGCCGACCGCACGGGCACCCTCCGCGCGGGCGGCCCCGGAGTGAAACACCTGTCCTGGCCCCGGGGCGCGGGCCTCACGGCGGCGGGCCGCTGGACCCCCAACCCCCAGGTACGGACCCTGGCCGAACACCTGGTCTCCGGCCTCGGCTACCGAGGCATCCTCGACCTCGACTTCCGCCGCTGCGTCACAACGGGCCAGTACCACCTGCTCGACTTCAACCCCCGCCCAGGCGCCCAGTTCCGCCTCTTCACGGACACCGCGGACCTGGACGTCGTACGGGCCCTGCACCTGGACCTGACCCACCGCCCCCTGCCGACGGGGGCCGAGCGGCCCGGCCGGCTGTTCGTGGTGGAGAACTACGCCCCCCTGACCGCACTGCGCCCGGTCCGAGCGGGCCGTGAGTCGGCCTGGTACGCCAGAGACGACCGCCTCCCCGGCTGGGCCATGTGGGCCCTGTGGACCCGCCACGCCTCCCGCCGCATCCTGACCCGCCTGCGCCACCTGCGCAGCCGCTCCACCGCCCCGGCCGACGCCCGCGTGATCCGCCAGGCGCCCCCGCGGGTGACCGACGACGAGAAGGCGAACAGCCGCTGACGCAGGGCCCGTGCCCGAGCCACACCGCTCGGGCCGCTCCGGAAACGGCGAAGGTGCCGGACGCTGTGGACGTCCGGCACCTTCGCTCGATTCACCGACGGGACGCGGCTCTGCCTCGTCGGTACAGCACTGCCCCGGCCACGATCAGCGCGGCGCTGGCGCCGGCCGCGGCCAGGGTGGCCTCCCCGGCACCGGTGTCGGCCATCTCGGGCGGCGGCCCGTGGTGCCCCGGCGGCTTCGTCGGCGGCGTCGTCGTCGGCGGCTTCGTGGGCGGCGTCGTCGTCGGCGGCTTGGTGGGCGGCGTCGGCGGCTTCGTCGTGGGAGGCGTAGTAGGAGGCGTGGTCGGCGGGTGCGTCGTCGGCGGCTTGGTCGGCGGCTGCGTCGGCGGCTTTGTGGGCGGCTTCGTCGGGGGCTTCGTCGGCGGGGTGTCGCCGTAGCCGCCCTCCGGCTCGTCCTCGTGACCGCAGTCGTTGCCGAACACGGGGTTCAACGCGCCGACCACATCGACGGTGTTGCCGCAGGCGTTGACCGGAACGTCGACCGGAGCCTGCGCCGCGTTCCCGGACCCGACACCGGGCGAGCCCTCGCTCGTCCCGGACGCCGAACTTCCGGAGCCGTGGTCGAAGTCGGACGCGTGGCCGTCGTCGAAGCCGTCGCTGTAGCCGCCACCGGGGCCGCTGTCAGAACCGCTCCCGGAGCCGTCCTTCCAGCCGTCCTCGGAGCCGCCATGGCGGTCCGAATCCCCGACGTTGGCACAGTCGTTGCCGAAGGCCGGGTTGAGCGCGGAGGCCGCGTCGACGGTGTTGCCGCAGACGTTGACCGGGACGTCGACCGGCGCCGACACATCGTTGCCGGACAGCACACCGGGCGAATCCGTCGCGG
Organism: Streptomyces davaonensis JCM 4913; assembly: GCF_000349325.1. Lineage (GTDB taxonomy): Bacteria > Actinomycetota > Actinomycetes > Streptomycetales > Streptomycetaceae > Streptomyces > Streptomyces davaonensis. The sequence goes on along the minus strand of NC_020504.1, from coordinate 6,217,175 downwards.
TCCCGTTCGCGCTCGTGTCGGCGAGGGCGGGAGCGCCGCACAGGGACAGAATGCTTGTCGCGGCCGCGGCCGCGACCATTCCCCTGCTCAGGGTCTGTCGCAATCTCGTTGTCTTCCTGCTGGTAGAAGTGGGAAAAGCCGGCCTCGGAACGGGGAGAAGGTGTCCAAGGCCGGCCCTGACACAAGCCGAGCGGCTGGTGCTGTAAGTCGTCAGTCGTTGACGCAGGTGTTGCCGAACGTCGGGTTCAGCAGCGCGATGATGTTCACGGTGTTGCCGCAGACGTTGATCGGGATGTGGATCGGGACCTGGACGACGTTGCCCGACAGGACACCCGGGGAGTGCTCGGCGACAGCGCCCGCACCCGAGTCGGCCATCGCCGGCGAGGCCATGCCCAGGGCCAGGACGGCACCCGCGACAACAGCAACGCTCTTCTTCATGAACTATCCCTTCTCTGCGGTCATGCCCCTTTGTCGGCCGAAGCCGAGCGAGCACAACAGGAACGGCTCGCACCATGACCGGCAGGCTGTAGAACGAGGGATAGACAGACGAAGAAACTACGGAACGCGAGTCGCCGCTTATTTCACTCGTTCGCCTTCACAGAATTGACACGGAAGAACCACATGCGCATCTCGCCGCGGGCATGAGAAACCGCCCGGTGATCCCTGGGGAAAAGGATCGCCGGGCGGTTCTTTTTGATCAGTGAGAAATCGTCAGCCGTTGCCGAGACCGTTGCCGGACAGCGCCGAGATGTCGCTGAGGATGTGCGACAGCGGCTCGTCGCCCTTGGCCTGGGTCGAGTTGTCGGCGCACTGCTGGTTCTGCGGGGCGGACAGGATCGGCACGTCCTGGGCCACGCCGACGGCGGCGATGATGCCGAGGATGGACTGGAGGTTCGCCTTCACCGGCACACCCGCGCAGAGCTTGTTGACCGAGCCCTGGACCAGGCTGGCCTGCGGGCTCATGTCGCCCTTGGTCACCGAGTTGCCGAACTTGGACTCGGCGTGGTTGCCGCTGGCGGAGGTGGTGCCACTGTCATCACCGATGGCAAGCGCCTGGGGGGCGGCCGCGGCCGACGCTCCGACGACGGACGCGGTGACCGCGGCGGCGGCCATTGCCTTCTTGAACATTCGCTTTTCCTTTCCTGGGCAGGAGCGCCGTGGGTCCGGACACACCCTGAGGCGAGGCGCAGGTTCCTGCCCTCGCATCAACCCGGTGCGCCGGGATTGGTTTCGCCGCTTCACCCGTTCGGGCCGTTCAGTGCGCGGAATTAACGGAATGCCGATGTGGGCCATCGGAGTGAATGGCAGCAACCAAGCGAGCCCGGGGCAGTTGTCCAGAGCGCTCCGGTGGACGGGGTTTCTCCAGAAGGGACTAGCAAGTGATCAAGAAGGTTCTGGCTACCGCCGCGGTCGCCGCCTCCGTCGTCGGGGCCGCCTCGCCGGCCATGGCCATCGGCAACGACGACGGCACCAAGTCCGCCAGCGGCAACGGCGCCATGCAGTCGTACGGCAACTCCGCCACGTACGGCAACATGAGCCCCCAGATGGCGCTCATCCAGGGCTCGTTCAACAAGCCCTGCATCGGTCTGCCGGCGAAGGCGAACCTCCAGGGGCTCCTCGGTCTCGCCGCGGTCGGTGTCCTCCAGGACGTGCCGATCCTGTCGGCGCCGCAGAACCAGCAGTGCGTCGAGAACTCCACCCAGGCCAAGGGCGACGAGCCGCTGTCGCACATCCTGGACGACATCTCTGTCCTCGCCGGCAACGGCCTCGACAACCACTGAGACACCAGGCTCCACTCTGAGCCCCCGCCAGCGGGCCGCCGGATCACCGGCGGCCCGCTGTTGTGCGTTCACTCTCGGTCACGTCGCGCGGGAGCGCGCAGGCGTGCTCGCGAGGGCGCTCGGAGCGGGGCGTGCGCGCTGGGCCAATCGGGGCAAAGCCCGCAACCCTCCTGGGGGTCAGGGCGTTGACGATCATGCAGCTCCTCCCCCGGAGTCCGCTTTTCGAAGGGAACGAACATGAAGAAGCTGTGGGCAACCGCGGCTATCGCCGCCTCCGTCGCCGGTGTCTCGGCGGCCACCGCGGCGCCGGCGCTCGCGATCGGCGACGACAACGGCACCACGTCCGCCAGCGGTAACGGCGCCAAGCAGGAGTTCGGCAACTCGGCCACGTTCGGTGACATGAGCCCGCAGCTCTCGCTGGTCCAGGGTTCGCTGAACAAGCCCTGCATCGGCCTGCCGGCGAAGCTCAACGCCCAGGGTCTGCTCGGCATCGTGGCCGTCGGTGTCCTCCAGGACGTGCCGATCCTGTCGGCGCCGCAGAACCAGCAGTGCGTCGAGAACTCGACCCAGGCCAAGGGCGACGAGCCGCTGTCGCACATCCTGGACGACATCTCGGCCCTGTCGGGCAACGGCGCGGGCAACGGCTGAGCCTCCACCGCGTAACGGCGGGCCATCGGGGTTTCCCGGTGGCCCGCTTTGTTGTGCCTCAGCCGCCTCAGCCGCGGTAGAGGGCCTCGATCTCCTCCGCATAGGCACGGATCACCGTGTGCCGTTTGACCTTCAGGGACGGGGTCAGCATGCCGTTCTCCTCGCTGAACTCGCCCTCGACCAGGGTGAAGGCGCGGATCGACTCGGCGCGGGAGACGGCCTCGTTGGCGTAGTCGACGGCCCTTTGGACGTCGGCGCGGATGCGCTGGTCGCGGACGAGTTCGGACAGCGGGGTGTCCGCGGGAAGTTTGCGGACCGACAGCCAGTGGGCGATCGCCTCGGGGTCGAGGGTGATCAGGGCGCCGACGAAGGGGCGGTTGTCGCCGACGACGATGCACTGGCCGACGGGAGCGCGGCTGCGCAGCCGGTCCTCCAGGACCGCCGGGGAGACGTTCTTGCCGCCGGAGGTGACGATGAGGTCCTTCTTGCGGCCGGTGATGGTGAGGTAGCCCTCCTCGTCGAAGGAGCCCAGGTCGCCCGTGGCGAACCAGTCGCCTCCCAGTACGGCGTCGGTGGCGGCCGGGTTGTTCCAGTACGAGGAGAAGACGATGCCGCCCCTGATGAGGACCTCTCCGTCGTCGGCGATGCGGACCGCCGTGCCGGGGACCGGGGGGCCGACCGTGCCGGGGCGGGGTTTGAGGGGCGCGACGATGGTGGCGGCGGCGGTGGTCTCGGTCAGGCCGTAGCCCTCGTAGATGATGATTCCGGCTGCGTAGAAGAACAGGTTGAGGTTGCGGTCGAGCGGGGAGCCGCCGCTGATCGCGTAGCGCATGCGGCCGCCGAGCTCCTTGCGGATGCGGCGGAAGACCAGCAGGTCGTACAGGGCCCAGGCGGCGTACAGGCCGGGGCCGGGGCCCTTGCCCGTGCCGAGGAAGCGGTTCAGATACGCCTCGCCGAAGCGGACGGCGATGCGGTCGGCGCGGTCGAAGGAGGCGGCGCGGCCCATCTTCTCGGCGGTGGCGCGGCCGGTGTCATGGATCTTCTCGAAGAGATACGGGACGCCGACGATGAAGGTCGGGCGGAACTCCTTGAGCGCCGGGCGGAGTTCGTCGGGTTTCACGCTCGGGCAGTGGCCGACCTCGATGCGGGCCATCAGACAGGAGATCTGAAGGCTGCGGCCGAGGATGTGAGCGAGCGGGAGGAACAGCAGGGTGGAGGGAATCTGGCGGGTGACCTCGCGGAACACCGGCAGCATCAGTTCCACGGTGTTGGCGGCCTCGGCGTACAGGTTGGCGTGGGTGATCACGCAGCCCTTGGGGCGGCCGGTGGTGCCGGAGGTGTAGCAGACCGTGGCGATGGTGTCGGGGGTGAGCGTCGTACGGCGCTTGGTGATCTCCTCGTCGGGGACGTCCCGGCCGAGGATGGTGAGGTCGGTGAGGGCGCCGGCGTCCAGTTCCCAGATGCGCGGGGGGACTTGGTGGTCCGCGGTGCCGGTCGTCACCGTGGCGGAGTTGTCCGCGGTCTCGGTGACGACGTGGCCGGCGCCGGAGTCGCGGACGATCCACTCCACCTGCTCCGCGGAGGAGGTGGGGTAGATCGGCACGGACTGGCCGCCGGCGGCCCAGATCGCGAAGTCCAGGAGGGTCCACTCGTAGCGGGTGCGGGACATGACCGCGACCCGGCCGCCTGGCTCCAGGCCCGCGGCGATCAGGCCCCTGGCGATGGCGGCGACTTCCCGGGCGAAGGCGGTGGCCGTGACGGGCTGCCAGGTGCCGTCGACCTTGCGGCGCAGGACCACCGCCTCCGGAGCCTCGGCGGCATTGGTGAAGGGGATGTCGGCCGGGGTGCCGGTGGGGCGGGGAGGGGCGAGGGACGGGACACGGGCCTCGCGGACCGTGCCGTCCTCGCCCCTGGTGACCTCGACTTCGGTGCGGGTCAGAAGGTCCGTACGTTGCTTCGCGCGCTTCAGGTCCTTGCGTACGCCCATGACAGCTCCCGGTCGCGACTCTGCGGCTCGGACTTGCGGGGTTTCTGCTTACTGAAGGGTCAACTTACTCACGCGTAGCCTGAGGTCAATGGGTACGACCGGGAGATCCACGGTTACATCATGCGGTCCGCCTGGTTGATCGCCTCACCCAGTTCACGCACCTCGTCGTCCTCTGTGCGCTTCGCCAACTCATCGGCCCGCTCGCCGAGTTCGTCCAGGCTCGGAGCGCCGGGCACGGAGGACCACTCCTGGTGTCCGTGGCGCAGGGCGTCGGCGAAGTAGGCGGCCACCGCCGTCACCTGGAAGCGCGGGTTGGTGCTCCAGAGGGTGTCGGCCACCGTGCCGGACTCCAGCTGGGCCGATTTCTCGTGCGGGGTACGGGACTTGGGGTCCAGCCAGCGGACGGTCGCCGTGGCGAGATGGCCCCGCGCACCGGGCGCCGTACGGACGGCGTACAGGGCGGTCACCGTGTGCCCCGGGCCGGTCTCGCCGCCGTCGACCGAGTCGTCGCGGAAGTCCTCGTCATCCACCTGGCGGTTGTCGTAGCCGATCAGGCGGAACTCCTCGACGTTCTCCGGGTCGAAGGACACCTGGGCCTTGGCGTCCCGTGCCGTCAGGTCGATGTTGCGCGGGAGTTGTTCGCTGAAGACCTTGTTGGCCTCCGCCTCGCCGGAGACGTAGACCGTGTGGCCGTCGCCCTTGTCCGCGAGGCGTTCCATCAGGGCGTCGCCGTACTCGCTGCCGACGCCCACACCGAAGAGGGTGATGCCGTACTCCTTCCGGGCGCCCTCGATGCGTTCGAGGATGGAGTCGGCGTCGGTGTCACCGGTGTTGGCGAGGGCGTCGGAGATCAGGACGACGCGGTTGGTCGCGCCTTCCCTCACGCCTTCGGTCGCCGTGGCGTAGCCGCGCTCCACGCCCGCGGCGAGGTTGGTGGAGTAGGTCGGTTCCATGCTGTCGATCGCGTCGTGGATCTCGTCGCGGTTGCCGCCCACCCGCGTCATCGGCAGGACCGTCTCCGCCTCGTCGCTGAAGGTCACGATCGCGACCGAGTCGTCCTCGCGCAGTCGGTCCGTCATGACGCCGAGGGATTCCTGGGCCAGGTCGAGGCGGCCCTCCTCGCTCATCGAGCCGGAGATGTCGATGACGAACGTCAGGGCCGCGGGCGGGCGTTCGCCCTCGTCCTCGGCGCCCCGGGTGGCGAGGCCGACGCGGAGCAGCGACCAGTCCTCGCTGTCGGTGCGCGCACCGTCCACGGTCACCGAGAAACCGTCGCCGTCGGGGCGGTCGTAGTCCTGGCGGAAGCTGTTGACGAACTCCTCGGGGCGGACCGTCGACGGGTCGGGGAGGCTGCCCGCGGCGAGGGTGCGGCGGGCGTAGCCGTAGGAGGCGGTGTCGACGTCGAGGGCGAAGGTGGAGAGGTGGTCCGGGGACGGGGCGACGTCTCGGGAGGTGCCGTCGGCCTGCTCGTCGGTCTCACCGCCGTACTGGCCGCTCTCGGGGGCCGGGGCCGGGGCCGGGAGGTAGTCGCCTCCGCTCCGGTCCACGGTCTCCTTGGCGCCGTGGTCGTCGCTGCCGCCGCCGCAGCCCGTGAGCAGCAGGCCCGCCGCTGTCAGTGCGAGGATCGCTCCGCGCCACCGTCGTCGTTCCATCTTCCGTTCCCCCTTGGTCCGTTGACGTCGACTTCTGTGACTGTGACGGGGCAAGGGGGCGGAACGTGCGATACAAAGTGTTGCGGGTGGGTCTCGAAGTGGGCACGGCGGAGGGCCGTCGAGACCGGTAGGTGATCTTCCGTTGACCTACGACACCACGTCCTTGCGCGCGAAACCGCGGAAGGCCAGCGCGAACAGGACGACGGCGTACGTTACCGAGACGGCGACGCCCTGGATCATGCCGGACCACTCGGGAGTGGGCTGTACGGCGTCCGCCCAGGCGAACTGCCAGTGCGCGGGCAGGAAGTGGCGCCAGTCACCGAGGGCGGTCACGGCGTCGAGGACGTTGCCGACGATGGTCAGGCCCACCGCGCCGCCGACCGCGCCGAGCGGGGCGTCGGTCTTCGTCGACAGCCAGAACGCCAGTCCCGCGGTGACCAGTTGGGAGACGAAGATGTACGCCACCACGACCAGCAGGCGCTGGGCGGCCGTGCCCGGTTCGAGCGAACCGCCCGTGGGGATCTCCAGCGGGCCCCAGCCGTAGGCCGCCGTACCGACGGCCAGCGCGACCACCGGCAGCAGGATCATCGCGGCGAGGCTGAGACCGAGCCCGACCACGAGCTTGGACCACAGCAGCCGGGCCCGGGGCACCGGCGCCGCGAGCAGATAGCGCAGGGAGGACCAGCCGGCCTCCGCGGCGACCGTGTCCCCGCAGAACAGGGCGACGGGGATGACCAGCAGGAAGCCCGCGGAGACGAACAGGTTCACGGCGGCGAAGTTGGCGCCGGAGGCGGTGGCCGTGTCCATCAGCGTGATGCGGTCGCCGCCGCCGTCGGGCTCGCCGCCGATGGCGAAGGCGATCAGCAGGACGAAGGGCAGCGCGGCCAGGATCGCGCCCATCACCAGGGTGCGGCGGCGCTTGAGCTGGCGGACCAGTTCGACGCGCAGCGGCAGGGTGCGGCCTGCCTGGTAGCCGGAGGCGACCTCGGTGAGCGTGCTCATGCGGAACCTCCGATCAGGGTGAGGAAGGCGTCCTCCAGGCGGCGGTGCGGGCCGACGGACTGAACGGGCACTTCCAGCCGTACGAGTTCGGCGACCAGGCGTTGTGCGCTGCCGTCGGCGTCGAGGCGGACGAGGAGTCCGTCGTCGGTCCGTACCGCGGAGGCGATGCCCGGCAGGGCGGCGACCTTCTCGGCGACCGGCTCCTCGACGGGTACGGGCGTGCCGACCAGCAGGGTGTCGCCGGAGCCGACGATCTCGCCGACCGGGCCCGCCTGGACGAGCCGGCCGCGGTCCATGACCACGAGGTGGGTGCAGGTCTGCTCGACCTCCGCCAGCAGATGGCTGGAGACGATCACCGTGCGTCCGGCGGCCGCGTACCGGATCATCACCTCGCGCATCTCGCGGATCTGCGGCGGGTCCAGGCCGTTGGTCGGCTCGTCGAGGATCAGCAGGTCCGGCAGGCCGAGCATGGCCTGGGCGATGGCCAGGCGCTGGCGCATGCCCTGGGAGTAGGTGCGTACCGCGCGGGCCAGGGCGTCGCCGAGACCGGCGATCTCCAGGGCCTCGTCCAGGTGGGCGTCCTCGGCGGGGCGGCCGGTGGCGGCCCAGTACAGCTCCAGGTTCTCCCGGCCGGACAGATGCGGCAGGAAGCCCGCACCCTCGACGAAGGCGCCGACGCGGGAGAGGACCGGGGCGCCGGGGCGGATGGCGTGGCCGAAGACGCGGATCTCGCCGCCGTCCGGGCGGATCAGGCCCATCAGCATGCGCAGGGTCGTCGTCTTGCCCGCGCCGTTCGGGCCGAGCAGCCCGAGGACCTGGCCCTTCTCCACGCGGAAGGAGAGGTCGCGGACGCTGTAGCGGTCGCCGCCCGCGTACTTCTTGCTCAACTCGGTGATCTGGAGCGGGACTTCGGCCAGCTCCGGGTCGGGTGCGGGGGCGGCCGTGCGGCGGCGGGCGGTCAGCAGCAGGGCCGCGGCGACCAGGACACCGGCGATCGGCAGCCACCAGACCCACGCGGGCAGCGGGGCGGCGGCGGTGCTCACGCCGGGGGCCGTGGGCACGTTCAGCTCGCTCTTCAGGGAGACCGTGTACGTCGCCGGGGCGGCCGGGGAGGCGTAGCCGAGGTCCGTGGAGGCGAGGACCAGGCGCAGGCGGTGGCCCTTGTCGGTCTCGTGGTCGACGGCGGGGAGCGTGACCGTCACGTCCTTGCCGGACTTCGCGTCCTCGACGCGCAGGGGCGTGACGAGCTGTGAGGGCAGTACCTGCTGGGTGCCGTCGGCGCCTACGTCGTACACCTTGGCGAAGAGGACGGCGTCCTCGCTGGTGGACTTCACGTGGACGGTGACCGTCGGGGAGCCGGTGATGCGCAGGTCGTCCTTGACGGGGGCCGAGTCGAAGCGGGCGTACTGGCCGGGGAAGTCGAGGGAGACGCCGAGGCCGAGGGAGGAGAGCTGGGCGAGGCCTCCGCCGCCGCCGAGTCCTGGCAGGGCGGAGACGGCGGGCGGGTTGGCGCCGGCCGGGTTGGCGAAGCTCTGTTCGCGGCCGGTCAGGGCGACGGCCCGCTGCCCGCTCTCCAGACCCGGATAGCTGTCCCCGCTCGCGCCCCGCAACAGGGCCTGGCCGTCGGTGGAGTCGACGCCGCCGGTGCGGGTGACGCGGAAGGCGGGGCCGGTGTCGGCGGCCTTGTCGCCCTTCAGGTACCGGTCGAACCAGCCCCGGACGCGCGCCCGGACCCGGTCGGCCTCCATGTCGCCGCCGTCATGGCCGCCCGCGATCCAGTCGACGTCGACGGGGGCGCCGTTGGCCCGGATCGCCTTCGCGGCGGCGTCGGCCTGGCCGAGCGGGAAGAGGGAGTCGGTCTGTCCCTGCACCAGCAGCGTGGGGACCTTGATGCGGTCGGCGACGGCGGACGGCGAGCGCTGCTCCAGCAGCTCGCGCGCCTCGGCGTCCGGGGTGCCGGACTCGGCGACCCGGTCGTACATCCGGCACAGCGTGGTCTCGAACCGGTCGCAGCCGCCCGCTGTGTTGACGAAGATCCCGGCCCAGAGCTTCTTGAAGACGCCGTTCGGGAAGAGGGCGTCGGCGAGGTTCCAGTACGTCACCGCCGGGGCGATGGCGTCGACGCGGTCGTCGTACCCGGCGCCGAGGAGGCTGATCGCGCCGCCGTAGGAGGCGCCCGCCATGCCGACGCGCGGGTCGCCGGACTTGTCGAGCCGGACCTGCGGCTGCTTCGCCAGCCAGTCGATCAGTTCGGAGACGTCGGCGACCTCGGCCTTCGGGTCGTTGAGGCCGACCTCGCCGGTGGACCTGCCGAAGCCGCGGGCGGACCAGGTCAGCACCGCGTACCCGTCGGCGGCCAGCTCCTCGGCCTGCTCGCGCACATCGTCCTTGCTGCCGCCGAAGCCGTGGCCGAGCAGGACGGCGGGGCGGCGCTCGTCCCCGGCCGCGGTGAAGTACGAGGTGTCCAGCCGCACGCCGTTGACCGACATCACCCGGTCCGCGCGCCGTACCGCGGGCCCGTCGTCGGAGGCGACCGCCGTCCAGGTGCCGGCGCCGGCGAGCACGACGACGGCGGCCCCGGCGGCCAGCAGACGCCGGGGCCGCCGGAACGGCCCTCGCAGTCGAAGATCCATGCTTCAACGGTACGGGGTGAACCTGTCGGAGAGTTATCGACCGCAGACCGAACCGGGGGACCTACCAGGGGCGTACGGAGGCCGCTCGGCATACCGCGCCCGTGGTACGAGGACCGCTGTTCGAGGGGCCACCCGATCAACTGAAGCCGGGCGAAACCGCACGTCCCGTCCCCCTGGGCGGCAGACCCTTGAAGGTCCCCCCACGCGAACGGAGACGCCCTGTGCGCATCACCGACATTCAGCGCTGCGAGGTCCGGCCCGGACAGCTCGTCGAGTGGACGCTCAGTCCGGCGACCGTCGCGAGAGCCGCGCTGCTGCCGGACGACGCACGGCCACCGGCGTACATCCAGGAGTCGCACATCAAGACCGCCCGGACCGTGCGCGAGGACGGTCTGTTCGTCCCGACCTGGCTGGGCACCGCCTTCGACATCCCGGGCCGGGTCGACCTCGACGCCCTCCAGGACGCCCTGCGCGACTGGACCCTGCGGCACGAGACGCTGCGCAGCGGCTTCCGGCCGGACGGGGACGAGCTGCGCCGGTTCACGCTCGGCACGCGGGAGGTGTCCCTGCACCGTGAGGTCGTCGGCGACTTCGACGACGCGGGCGAGCTGGTGCGGCACCTCCAGAACCGTTTCGACGTGGCCGCGGACGCGCTGCGCTGGCCGAACCTGATCTACGCGGCGGTCGTGCGGGACGACGGCGCCAGCGTGTACATGGCCTTCGACCACAGCAATGTGGACGCCTACTCCATCCACCGCATCCCCGCCGAGATCCACGAGCTCTACGCGGCGGGGGTCGCGGGCCGGGCCGTGGAGCAGCCGCCGGTGAGCAGTTACATCGACTTCTGCGAGATCGAGCGGGCGGACGCGGACCGGATCGACGCGGGGCACGAGATCGTCGGGCGCTGGCGGGAGTTCATCGGGCGCTGCGACGGGCGGCTGCCGGGGTTTCCGGTGGATCTCGGGTTGGAGCCCGGGGGACCGCTGCCCGAGCAGAAGCTGATGAGCGAGCCCCTCGTGAACGCGGAGGACGCCGCCGCGTTCGAGGCGTACTGCCGTCCCTACGGCGGCAGCCTGGTCGGCTTGCTTGCGGCGACCGCGCTGATCGTGCGGGAGATCGGCGGGCAGTCCGTCTATCGCACGGTCGTGCCCTTCCATACGCGGGTGAAGTCGCGGTGGTCGGAGTCCGTGGGGTGGTACGTCGGGGGTGCGCCGATCGAGGTGCCGCTGGTGCCGGTGCCGGACTTCGCGGGCGCGCTGAGGAGCGTGCGCGAGCAGCTGCACGGCGCGCGGCCGCTGGCGCGGATGCCGTTGGCTCGGGTGCTGGCGTTGTTGGGGGCGGACTTCCGGCCCACCTCGCCCGATCTGTACTCGATCGTTTCCTACCTCGACGCTCGGGGGATTCCCGGTGCGGCCGACTGGGCCGAGCTGTCGGCGTACGGGCTGATCAGGGTGTCGTACGGGGATCAGGTCTGTGTGTGGGTGAACCGGCTGCACGAGGGGTTGTGGTTCGCCGGCCGGTACCCGGACACGGATGTCGCCTACAAGAACATGTCGCTGTATGTGGAGCGGTTGCGTGACTTGATCGCGGGGGTTCGGGGCTAGGGAGCTTCGTCCGACGGGAGTGACACCAGCCAGCGGGTGTCCCGCCTCGGGCGCAGGTACAGCGCCCAGTACAGCGTGGCCGCCGCCGTGATGCCGCCCGTCCACAGCAGGTACTCCGTCTCCTGCTGGGTCAGGATGTAGGCCAGGACCACGATCAGCAGGACCGGCATCGCGGGCCACAGGGGCATGCGCCAGGCGGAGGTGTGGCGGTGGGCGCCTCGGCGGGAGAGGAGGGCGGCCACCGCCACCAGGAGGTACATGCCGGTCACCGAGACGCCGGTCACGCCGTAGAGGGTGTCCAGGTCGACGAAGCACAGGGCCGCGCCGGGGATGCCCACCGCCAGGGTCGCGACCCACGGGGAGCCGAAGCGGCCGAGCTTGGCGAAGACCGTGTTCACCGGCTGGGGCCAGGCCTTGTCGCGGGCGGAGGCGAACAGGACGCGGGAGTTCTGGATGACCATGACGATGCCCGCGTTGATGATCGCGAGGGCCACGCAGAGGCTGACGAAGGTGCCGACCGCCGAGCTGGACCAGGCGGTGACCATGGAGCCGATGTCGCCGCCGGTCAGTTCGGCGAGGTCGGAGGCGCCGAGGGTGATGCCGATGACCGGGACCAGGATGATCACCGCGGAGATGCCGAGGGTGGCCAGCACCGTACGGGCGACGTTCCTGCGCGGGTTCTCCAGTTCCTCGGAGAGGTAGACGGCGGTGGAGAAGCCCTGGGTGACGAAGAGGGCGATGGCGAGACCGGAGACGATCAGCATGGCCGTCACGGTGTCCGGGCCGCCGTCCGCGCCCGCGACCTGGAGCGAGACCAGGCTGTCCGGGCCGCGCTCGGCGTGGGCGAAGCCGAGGACCGCGACGACGGCCGCCGCGATGACCTCCAGGACCAGGAAGACACCGGTGATCCAGGCGTTGGCGCGCAGGTCGAGAAGGCCGGCGAGGGTGGCCAGCAGCATCACTCCGGCGCCCGCCATCGCTGGGTCGAGGTCGACGATCGGGGCGAGATAGTCGGCGGTGCCCATCGCGATCACGGGCGGCACGATCATCACGACGAGGAGGGAGAGGACGAAGACGAGCCAGCCCGCGAGGCGTCCGGCCAGCGTGGTGACCATCGCGTACTCGCCGCCCGCGCTGGGGATCAGGGTGCCGAGCTCGGAGTAGCAGAACGCCACGGCGATACAGAGCAGGGAGCCGATCGCGATGGTGAGGGCGGTGGCGGTGCCGAGCGAGCCGAACAGGTCGGGGACCACCACGAAGAGGGTGGAGGCCGGGGTCACGCAGGAGAGCGTGAGCAGCGTGCCGCCGACGACGCCGATGGATCGCTTCAGTTCCGGTGTCGGAACCGAACCTGTGACCGATGCGTCATCGGTGACGGGAGACTTCTCCAGCGTGTCGGTCATGCGGCGGTTCCGATCGACTCGTGCGGCAGTGGTTCGGAATGGAACACCGACGAAAACCGATGCGTCAATGGCTTCCTGGCTACGAAATCCGTAGCCAAAACGGCCTCTTGATCGCGTAAACAGCAGAACAGGTAAGCCGTTCCCGGTTCTTGTCGCCGTACGGGAACCGCAAGGTGAAGGTCGAAAAAACTGCCGGGGTCCGGCATGCGGACGTGTCAGTGGGGCCCGTTAGAGTCCGTGTGTCACACAGCGAAAACACAGTCGATGGGGTGGGGACACAGATGAAGCTGAGGCACACCACGGTCTGGGTGGGGCTCACGGCGGCGGCTCTGGTGGCCGCCACCGGGTGCGGCTCCGAGGCGGCCAAGGACACGGCGGACAAGGCGGCCGACGCGGTCACCAACACCGACAAGATCATGGCGGCGCTCGCCCGCGCCACCGACCGGACCGAGGAGCTGGGCTCGGCCGAGGTGAGCATGTCCACCGACCTGGGCACCGGCACGCCGATAGCCATGGACGGCACCTACTCGTGGGGCAACGGCATGGCCTACGACATCCAGATGGACACCAAGGCCGCCCAGATGGAGTCCCTCCAGGACGACCCGACCATCCACTGTCTGCTCGTCGACGGCGTCTACTACTACGACGTCGACCCGCAGGCCTCCGGCCCGATCGCGGGCAAGGAGTGGATAAAGGTCGACTCCTCCGCCGTGTTCGGCGAGAGCGGCAGCCAGGCCTACAAGGGCGGCGGCGACAGCGGCAACCCGACGGCCTCCCTGAAGGGCCTCAAGTACGCCGACGACGTCGAGGACCTCGGCACCGAGACGATCAACGGCCAGAGCACCACCCACTACCGCGCGGTGCTCGACCAGGAGGACATGGGCCAGTTCAAGGAGGCCTACAGCGGCGAGGACAGCATGCTGGGCGACATGACCGGCGGCGCCAGCACCATGGAAATGGACATCTGGGTCAACGACAAGGACCTGCCGGTCCGGCTCAAGCAGGTCATGGGCTCCATGACGGTCTCCATGGACTTCGCCAAGTTCGGCGCCACCAAGGACATCGACGCCCCGCCGGCCGGTCAGACCGCCGACCTGACCGAGGCCCTCAAGGAGGCCAACGGCCAGCAGTGACACGACCGGGCCCGGACACCTGTGAGGTGCCCGGGCCCGACTGTGTCCGCTCAGTGGTTGCGCGGGAAGCCCAGGTCGACGCCTGCCGGGGCCTCGGACGGGTCCGGCCAGCGGGTGGTGACGACCTTGCCGCGGGTGTAGAAGTGCGTGCCGTCGTTGCCGTAGATGTGGTGGTCGCCGAAGAGGGAGTCCTTCCAGCCGCCGAAGCTGTGGTAGCCGACGGGGACCGGGATCGGGACGTTCACGCCGACCATGCCGGCCTCGATCTCCAGCTGGAAGCGGCGGGCGGCGCCGCCGTCCCGGGTGAAGATCGCGGTGCCGTTGCCGAACGGGGAGCTGTTGATGAGGGCCACGCCCTCCTCGTAGGTCTCCGCGCGCAGCACGCACAGGACGGGGCCGAAGATCTCGTCCGTGTACGCCTTCGCGCTCGTCGGCACCTTGTCCAGGAGCGAGATGCCGATCCAGTGGCCGTCCTCGAAGCCGTCGACCGTGTAGCCGGTGCCGTCCAGGACGACCTCGCAGCCCTCCGAGGCCGCGTTGGTCACATAGGACGCCACCTTGTCGCGGTGCACGGCCGTGATCAGCGGGCCCATCTCGCTCGTCGGGTCGTTGCCGGGGCCGATCTTGATCTTCTCGGCGCGCTCGCGGATCTTCTCCACCAGCTCGTCGCCGATCGAGCCGACCGCCACGACCGCGGAGATCGCCATGCAGCGCTCGCCCGCCGAGCCGTAGGCCGCGGACACGGCCGCGTCCGCCGCCGCGTCCAGGTCGGCGTCCGGCAGCACCAGCATGTGGTTCTTGGCGCCGCCGAGTGCCTGGACCCGCTTGCCGTTCGCGGAGGCGGTGGTGTGGATGTAGCGGGCGATCGGGGTCGAGCCGACGAACGACACCGCCTTGACGTCGGGGTGCTCAAGGAGGCGGTCGACGGCCACCTTGTCGCCGTGGACGACGTTGAAGACGCCGTCGGGCAGGCCGGCCTCCGCCAGCAGTTCGGCGAGCTTGATGGCCGCCGACGGGTCCTTCTCGCTCGGCTTGAGCACGAAGGTGTTGCCGCACGCGATGGCGATCGGGAACATCCACATCGGGACCATCGCTGGGAAATTGAACGGCGTGATGCCCGCGACCACGCCCAGCGGCTGGCGGATCGAGGAGACGTCGACGCGGCTCGCCACCTGCGTCGACAGTTCGCCCTTCAGCTGCACGTTGATGCCGCAGGCCAGGTCCACGATCTCCAGGCCGCGCGCGACCTCGCCCAGGGCGTCGGAGTGCACCTTGCCGTGCTCGGCGGTGATCAGCTCGGCGATGGCGTCCCGGTTGGCGTCCAGCAGCGCCCGGAACTTGAACAGAATCGTGGTGCGCTGGGCCAGCGAGGACTGGCCCCAGGTCAGGTACGCCTCCTTGGCGGCGGCGACCGCGGCGTCCACCTCGTCGACCGAGGCGAACGCGACCTTCGTGGTGACCGCGCCGGTGGCCGGGTCGGTGACCGGCCCGTAGTTGCCCGACGCGCCTTCGGCGGTCTTGCCGCCGATCCAGTGGTTGACGATCTTCGTCATGCCCAGTTGCTCCTTCACATGTGGCGGCGTCGGGTGGAGACGTGCCGTTCGTACAGCTCACGGGCCTTGACCGCCGACGGTCGGGTCGCGGTCTCGGCCACAGGAACATCCCACCAGGCCTGCGCTTCGGGCGCGCCCGACACTGTGTCTGCCGTTTCGGTCTCCACGTAGACACATGTGGGAGTGTCGGCGGCCCGCGCCTCGGCGAGCGCCGCGCGCAGGTCCCGGACGGTTTTCGCGCGCAGCACGCGCATGCCGAGGCTGGCCGCGTTGGCGGCGAGATCGACGGGGAGCGGGGCGCCCGTATAGGTGCCGTCGTCGGACGGGAAGCGGTAGGCGGTGCCGAACCGCTCGCCGCCCACCGACTCCGAGAGCCCGCCGATGGACGCGTACCCGTGGTTCTGCACGAGCAGCATCTTGATGGCGACGCCCTCCTGCACGGCGGTGACGATCTCGGTCGGCATCATCAGATACGTGCCGTCGCCGACCAGCGCCCAGACGTTGCGCTCGGGAGCGGCGAGCTTTACGCCGATCGCGGCCGGGATCTCGTAGCCCATGCAGGAGTAGCCGTACTCCAGGTGGTACTGGTCGGCCGAGCGGGCCCGCCACAGCTTGTGCAGGTCGCCCGGGAGCGAACCTGCCGCGTTGATGATCACGTCCGTCTCGTCGACGATCGCGTCCAGCGCGCCGACGACCTGCGGCTGCGTGGGTCGTACGTCCGGCTCGGCGGCCTCGAAGCAGGCGTCGACGCGCTGCTCCCAGAGCTCCTTGTCCTCGGCGTACTGGGCGCGATAGGCGTCGGCGACCCGGTGGCCGTGCATCTGGAGCGCCTCGGTGAGCTCCATCAGGCCGCTGCGGGCGTCCGCGACCAGCGGCAGCCCGCCGAGCTTGTGGCCGTCGTAGGGGGCGATGTTGAGGTTGAGGAAGCGGACGCCCGGCTCCTGGAAGAGGGTGCCGGAGGCGGTGGTGAAGTCGGTGTACCGGGTGCCCACGCCGATCACCAGGTCGGCGGTGCGGGCCAGTTCGTCGGCGGTGGCGGTGCCGGTGTGGCCGATGCCGCCGACGTCCTGGGGGTGGTCGTGGCGCAGCGAGCCCTTGCCGGCCTGGGTGGAGGCGACCGGGATGCCGGTGACGGACGCGAACTCGGCGAGGGCCTCCTCGGCGCGGCTGTGATGGACTCCGCCGCCCGCGACGACCAGGGGCCGGCGGGCGGTGCGGATCGCCGTCACGGCCTCGGCCAGCTCGGTCGGGTCGGCGCCCGGCCGGCGGACCGTCCAGACGCGCTCGGCGAAGAACTCCTCCGGCCAGTCGTACGCCTCGGCCTGCACGTCCTGCGGCAGGGCGAGGGTGACGGCGCCGGTCTCGACGGGGTCGGTGAGCACCCGTGCGGCCTGGAGGGCGGCCGGGATCAGGGCCTCGGGGCGGGTGATCCGGTCGAAGTACTTCGACACCGGGCGCAGACAGTCGTTGACGCTGATGTCGCCCGCGTACGGCACTTCGAGCTGCTGGAGCACCGGGTCGGCCGGGCGGGTGGCGAAGATGTCGCCGGGCAGCAGGAGGACCGGGAGGTGGTTGATAGTCGCGAGGGCGGCGCCGGTGACCAGGTTGGTCGCGCCCGGGCCGATCGACGTCGTCACCGCGTGGGTGGACAGCCGGTTCGACTGACGGGCGTAGCCGACGGCCGCGTGCACCATGGACTGCTCGTTGCGGCCCTGGTGGTACGGCATCACCTCGGCGTGCTCGACGAGCGCCTGGCCGAGCCCGGCGACGTTCCCGTGGCCGAAGATGCCCCAGGTCGCGCCGATCAGCCGGTGTCGTACGCCGTCGCGCTCGGTGTACTGGGCGGCGAGGAAGCGGACCAGTGCCTGGGCGACGGTCAGCCGGGTCGTCGTCATCGGTAGCCCTCCGTGTGGTCGGGGTGGAAACAGATCCGCCACTCCCGGGTCTCCCCCGGGCCCGCCATCACGTTCAGGTAGTACATGTCATGGCCGGGCTGGGCGATCGACGGGCCGTGCCAGCCGTCGGGGACGAGGACGACATCACCGGAGCGGACCTCCGCGAGTACGTCGGAGCCGCCCTCGCGGGAGGGGGAGACGCGCTGGTAGCCGAAGCCGTGCGGGCCGTCGATCTCGAAGTAGTAGATCTCCTCAAGTTCAGTCTCCTCCCCCGGCCGGTGCTCGTCGTGCTTGTGCGGCGGGTACGAGGACCAGTTGCCGCCGGGGGTGATCACCTCGACCGCGATGAGCTGATCGCACTCGAAGGCGTCGGCGGAGGCGAAGTTGCGCACATGGCGCAGCCGGTTGCCGCTGCCGCGCTCCTCCATGGGGACCTCCGGCGCGGGGCCGTAGCGGGCGGGGAGTCGTCGCTCGCACCTTGCTCCTGCCAAAGCAAAGCGGCCACCCGCGCCGGAGGCGATCTGTGCCCGGGCGTCTCGGGGTACGTACGCGAAGTCGGTGACCGACGCGAAGACGCTTTCCCGGCCCAGGAGTTGGAACTCGTGCTGTTCTGTTCGCACCGTACAACCGCCGTTGAGGGGCAGCACGATCCACTCGCTGTCCCCGGCGTCGAAGGTGTGTGTGGCGCCCGGCTCCAGCTCCACGATCCGCAGCGCGCAGTAGGTCCAACCGGCCCGCTTGGGATCAATGCTGAGCGTGTGCTCCGCGTCCGCCGTCGTGCCCTTGGGGACGTACAGCTCCCTGTCCCTGTTCGTCGTCGTCATGCGGCCCTCACAGCAGTCCTACGGCGGTGTCCACGGCGGCGGCCACGTCGCCGTCCGCCGGGTACAGCAGCGAACGGCCGACCACCAGGCCGCGCACGGTGGGGAGTTGGAGGGCGCCGCGCCACTTCTCGTACGCGGCCTCCTGATCGTCTCCGACATCGCCGCCGAGCAGTACGGCGGGCAGCGTCGAGGTCTCCATGACCTGGGCCATGTCGTCCGGGTTGGCGGTGACCGGGACCTTGAGCCAGGTGTAGGCCGAACTGCCGCCGAGGCCCGAGGCGATGGCGATGGAGCGGGTGACGGCTTCGGCGGAGAGATCGTTGCTCAGTTTCCCGTCGGGCGTGCGACGGCTGATGAACGGCTCGACGAACAGCGGGAGTTGCCGGGCCGCCATCTCGTCGACGGCGCGGGCGGTGGACTCCAGGGTGTTCAGGGAGCCCGGGTCGTCGTAGTCGATGCGCAGGAGGAGCTTTCCGGCGTCGAAGTTCAGGCGGCGGATGTCCTCGGGGCGGTGGCCGGTGAAGCGGTCGTCGAGTTCGAAGCTGGCGCCTTGGAGGCCGCCGCGGTTCATGGAGCCCATGACCACTCGGTCGTCGAGGGCGCCGAGCAGGAGGAGGTCGTCGAGGATGTCGGCGGTGGCCAGGACTCCGTCCACGCCTGGGCGGGAGAGGGCCAGGCAGAGGCGTTCGAGGAGGTCGGCCCGGTTGGCCATGGCGAACTTGCGGTCGCCTACTCCCAGGGCTCCGCGGGCAGGGTGGTCGGCGGCGACGATCATGAGGCGGCCGGAGTCGCCCAGCAGCGGGCGTCGTCTGCGGCGGGCCGCGGCTTCGGCGATGGCCTCAGGGTGCCTGGTGCGGGTGCGGACGAGTTCCGCGACGTTGACGGTCACCGGTCGGCCTCGGCTTCGCCTTCGGCGGGTGCGGGTGGCTGGGTTGGTTGCGCTAGTACCGCTCCTGCTGTGAGCGCCGCCTCTACCTCTTCCCGTGTCGGCATGGCCGACGAGCACTCCAGGCGGGAGGCGACGATCGCGCCGGCCGCGTTGGCGTGGCGCATCAGGGTTTCCAGGTCCCAGGCGTTGAGGAGGCCGTGGCAGAGGGTGCCGCCGAAGGCGTCGCCCGCGCCCAGGCCGTTGAGGACCTTCACCGGGAGGGGCGGGACCTCTGCCTGGTCGCCGTTGCGGTGTACGGCCAGGACTCCCTTGGGGCCCTGCTTCACCACCGCCAGTTCCACGCCGGCGTCCAGCAGGGCTCGGGCCGCCGCGTGCGGGTCGCGCACTCCCGTGGCTACTTCCACCTCGTCCAGGTTGCCTACGGCGACCGTGGTGTGGCGCAGTGCCTCGCGGTAGAAGGGGCGGGCGTCGTCCGGGTTCTTCCAGAACATCGGGCGCCAGTCGAGGTCGAAGACCGTCGTGCCCGACTTCGCCCGGTGCGCCAGGGCCGCCAGCGTCGCCGTACGGCTGGGCTCCTCGCTCAGGCCCGTTCCCGTCACCCAGAAGATCCTCGCTTCCCGGATCTCGTCCAGGTCGAGTTCGTGGGCATCGATCTCCAGGTCCGGCGCCTTGGGCTGCCGGTAGAAGTACAGCGGGAAGTCGTCCGGCGGGAACACCTCGCAGAAGGTGACCGGGGTCGGCAGGCCCTGGACCGGGGTGACCCAGCGGTCGTCGACGCCGAAGTCGTGCAGGGCCTCGTGCAGATAGGTGCCGAAGGGGTCGTCGCCGGTGCGGGTGATCACGGCGGTGTTCCGGCCCAGGCGGGCGGCGGCGACCGCGACGTTGGTCGCCGAACCGCCGAGGAACTTGCCGAAGGAGGTGACCTGCGGCAGGGGGACGCCCGTCTGCAACGGATACAGGTCCACGCCGATCCGCCCCATGGTGATCAGGTCGTACGCCATCGCGTTCCCTTCGTATCGGCTCTCCCCGGTGTTCTAGCCCCGCCCACTGAGCCCTGTCAATGTTTTGTCCAGACATTCGGACGAGACGACGAGGATCGGGCCAGGGAGGGCGGCCGCCAGGTGTCACTCTCGTCACAAATACCCCCCTTGTGTCACACATGTCGCACCTACGCGGGTCTTGCGTCACACCCGGCACACAGCCGCTGCCCCGCGGTCACTGAGCGTCGTTTCACCGGGCACAGGCTTCTGTGATCGCCAGCGCAGCGTCCGGTACCCCCGACGGCCGTTCCCGGCCGCCGCCGTGGCGCGCGCGGGGAGGTGCACGACATGACCGACCGACGGCTCTGGTCCTACAAGGAGATCGCGGCGCACATCCGCGTGCAGCCCGACACCGTGCGGTCCTATCGCAAGCACGGTCTGCTGCCCCCGCCTGACCACGTGGAGGGCGGCAAGCCCTTCTGGTACGCCGACACGGTGCGCGCCTGGGTCGCCGCCCGCCCCGGCAACCGCGGCCGAAGAGAGGACTGAGCCCTCGGAGCCCGGGACACGGACTCTCAGGCCCAGGGCTCGATGACCGTCACCCCCGACCCCCCGGCCGTGCCCATCGCCGCCAGCGCGGCCGGGGTCTCCTCCAGCGTGATCGTGGAGGTGACCAGGAGGTCGGGGCGCAGCACCCCCGCGCGGACCAGCTCCAGCATCGGCGGGTAGGTGTGCGCGGCCATGCCGTGGCTGCCGAGGATCTCCAGCTCCCAGCCGATGGCGCGGGCCATGGGAACGGGGGTGGTGCCGTCGGCCGAGGGCAGCAGGCCGACCTGGACGTGCCGGCCGCGGCGGCGCAGGCAGTTCACCGAGGCCGCGCAAGTGGCGGGCGAGCCGAGGGCGTCGAGGGAGAGATGGGCGCCGCCGGTCAGTTCACGGACCGCCACTGCCGTGTCCGGCACGGTCGCCGCGTCCACACAGTGCGCCGCCCCGAACTTCCTTGCCAGGTCCAGGGCCTTCGGGGATACGTCGATGGCGACGACCCGGGCGCCCGAGGCGGCCGCGATCATCACCGCCGACAGGCCGACGCCGCCGCAGCCGTGCACCGCGACCCACTCCCCGGCCGCGACCCGGCCCTGCTGCACGACCGCACGGAACGCGGTGGCGAACCGGCAGCCGAGCGAGGCGGCGGTGGCGAAGGACAGGCCGTCGGGGACGGCGACCAGGTTCACGTCGGCGTGGTCGAGGGCCACGTACTGGGCGAAGGAGCCCCAGTGGGTGAAGCCGGGCTGGGTCTGCCGCTCGCACACCTGCTGGTCGCCCGCCGCACAGGACGGACAGCTTCCGCAGGCGCAGACGAAGGGGGCGGTGACACGGTCGCCTTGGCGCCAGCCGGTGACGCGGGGGCCCACCGCCTCGATGACGCCGGCCAGTTCATGGCCGGGGACGTGCGGCAAGGTGATGTCGGGGTCGTGGCCCTGCCAGCCGTGCCAGTCGCTGCGGCAGAGGCCGGTGGCCTCGACCCGTACGACGACTCCGTGGTCGGCGGGTTGGGGGTCGGGCACGTGGCGTACGTCGGCGGGTTCACCGTATTGCTCGAAGACTACGGCTCGCATGGGGCTGTGCTCCTTTCCTCCGGGGGAAGGCTCCCGGTCCGGAGTTCACCAAGCCTCCTCCTCCTCTTTCACCGGCTTCCCTCGCCCCCCTCGCAAACGCAACCCCGCCAGCGGGAACACCAGTACCGACACCATCGCCGCCCCCACCAAGGCTGCCGCCTCGTCCGTGCGCATCGTGCCCGCGTCGACGCCGATGGTGGTGATGGCCACGACCAAGGGGAGGGCCGTGGCGGCGAAGAGGGTCAGGGCCTTGCGGTCTCGGGGGGCCAAGTCCCTTGGGGCCAAGGCGTACACCGGGAGGCCTCGGACCACGAGGAACAGGACCAGGAACACCGGCAGGAGCAGCAGTACGCGGCCGCCGGAGAGCAGGGCGTCCAGGTCGAACTCGATGCCTGTGACGACGTAGAAGAGCGGGACCAGGAAGCCGAAGCCCATCGCCTCCACCTTCTCCATCACCGGCTCGGCGCTTCCCGGTGCCGACCCGTGCAGCACCAGGCGGGCGATCACTCCCGCGGCGAAGGCGCCCAGCAGGGTGTCCAGGCCCAGCGCCTGGGCCAGCCCGAGCATCACCGCCAGCAGCAGCACCACCAGTCGTACGGCGAACTGACCGCTCGTGTGGAGGGTCACCTCGACCACCCGGGAGAACCACGGCGGACGCGGGCGCGTCGCCCACCACACGACCGCCGCCGTCAGCAGCGCGAACGCGGCGAGCACCGCCGTCGAGCGACCCGGTGAACGGCCGCTCAGCAGCAGGGCGATGGCGATGATCGGGCCGAACTCCCCCACCGCGCCGAACGCCATCATCACCGAGCCGAACCGGGAGCGCAGCGCGCCCGCGTCGCGCAGCAGGGGCATCACGGTGCCGAGGGCGGTGCTGGTCAGCGCCGTACCGATGTAGACGCCGCGGTCGAAGCCGGAGATCAGGGTGGCGAGGCTCAGGCCCACCGCCAGCGCGATCAGCCAGGCCCATGCCGAGCGGCGCAGGGTGTCGCCGCGGATCTTGTCGAACTCGATCTCGTAGCCCGCGAGGAAGATCAGCATCGCCAGGCCGAGGTCGGCGAGGGTGTCGATGACCTCACCCCGGCCCGCCCAGCCGAGTACGTCCGGGCCGACCAGGATGCCCAGGGTGATCTCGAAGATGACGAGCGGGACGGGGAGCAGGCGGGCCACGCCGTGCGCGAGCAGCGGCGCCAGCACCGCGATGGACATGATCAGGATGAGCGTCCCGGCCTGCGACATAGGGCGTAAATACCATAAGGATCGAACAAATCAGCCCAACCTGACGGCCGCCCCTTGTTGGAGAAATACCCCATAGGGGTATACCGTGGAGGTAGCGGGTACCCTCGTGGACCCCCTGAGCCCCACATGCCTCGACGAGGAGAACAACATGAGCGTGAGCGCCGTCTACAAGGTCAGCGGGATGAGCTGCGGACACTGCGAGGGCGCCGTCTCCGGCGAGATCTCCGAGCTGCCCGGCGTCAGCTCCGTGAAGGCCGTCGCCTCCACCGGAGAGGTGACCGTGGTCTCCGCGGAGGCGCTGCGCGAGGAGGATGTGCGCGCGGCCGTGGACGAGGCCGGGTTCGAGCTCGTCGGCACCGCCTGAACCGTACGGAGTCCCGGTCATGTCCTCCACCGCTCCCGCCCCGATAACGCCCACCGCCGAGGGGCCGCCCCCCTCCGAGGTCGAGCTGCTCATCGGCGGGATGACCTGCGCCTCCTGCGCGGCCCGCGTCGAGAAGAAGCTCAACCGGATGGACGGGGTCACCGCCAGCGTCAACTACGCGACCGAGAAGGCGCGGGTCAGCTACCCGGCGGGCGTCGAGGTGGCCGATCTGATCGCCACGGTCGTGAAGACGGGGTACACGGCCGAGGAGCCCGCCCCGGCACCCGTCGCAGCGACGGAAGCGGCCACGGAAGCGGCCGCGGATCCCGAACTCGCCGACTACCGGAGCCGGTTCACCGTCTCCGCGCTGCTCGCCGCGCCCGTCGTGCTGCTCTCCATGATTCCCACGCTCCAGTTCGACAACTGGCAGTGGCTGGCGCTCACGCTCGCCGCGCCGGTGGTCGTGTGGGGCGGGCTGCCCTTCCACCGGGCCGCCTGGACCAACGCCCGGCACGGCGCCGCGACCATGGACACCCTGGTCTCGGTCGGCACGCTGGCCGCGTTCGGGTGGTCGCTGTGGGCGCTGTTCTTCGGGGACGCGGGCATGCCCGGGATGCGGGAGAGCTTCCGGCTCACCGTCGGCGGCATGGACGGCGCCTCCGCGATCTACCTCGAAGTGGCCTCCGGGGTCGTCGCCTTCATTCTGTTGGGGCGGTGGCTCGAAGCCCGCGCCAAGCGGCGCGCGGGAGCGGCGCTGCGGGCGCTGATGGATCTGGGCGCCAAGGACGTGGCCGTCCTGCGGGGCGGGCGTGAGCGGCGGATCCCGGTGGCCGAACTGGCCGTCGGGGACCGGTTCGTCGTACGGCCCGGCGAGAAGATCGCCACCGACGGCACCGTCGTCGAGGGCGTCTCCGCGGTGGACGCGTCCATGCTGACCGGGGAGTCCGTGCCGGTGGACGTGGCGGCCGGGGACACCGTCACGGGGGCGACGGTGAACTCCGGCGGGCGCCTCGTCGTCGAGGCCACCCGGGTCGGCGCCGACACCCAGCTGGCGCGGATGGCCAAACTGGTGGAGGACGCGCAGAGCGGCAAGGCCGAGGTGCAGCGGCTCGCGGACCGGATCTCCGCGGTGTTCGTGCCGGTGGTGCTCGCGCTCGCGGTCGCCACCTTCGGCGGCTGGCTCGGCGCGACCGGTGACACGGTGGACGCGTTCACCGCGGCCGTCGCCGTCCTGATCATCGCCTGCCCGTGCGCGCTCGGCCTCGCCACCCCGACCGCGCTGCTGGTCGGCACCGGACGGGGCGCCCAGCTGGGCATCCTGATCAAGGGCCCCGAGGTGCTGGAGTCCACCCGCAGGGTCGACACCGTCGTCCTCGACAAGACCGGCACGGTGACCACGGGCCGGATGACCCTCCACGAGGTGTACGTCGCCGAGGGCACCGACGAGAAGCAGGCGCTGCGGCTCGCGGGCGCCCTGGAGCACGCCTCCGAGCACCCCGTCGCCCGCGCGGTCGCCCAGGGCGCCGAGGAGCGGGCCGGGAATCTGCCGGTGGCCGAGCACTTCGAGAACGTGCCCGGACGCGGCGTACGCGGACGCGTGGAGGGCCATGAGGTCGCCGTGGGACGCCTCTTCGCCGAACTGCCCGGGGAGTTGGCCCGGGCGCGCGAGAAGGCCGAGGGAGAGGGACGTACGGCCGTCGTGGCCGGCTGGGACGGGGAGCCGCGGGCCGTGCTGGCGGTCGCCGACACGGTCAAGGAGACCAGCGCCGAGGCCGTGCGCGAGCTGCGCGCGCTGGGGCTGACGCCGGTGCTGCTGACCGGGGACAACCGGGCGGTGGCCGAGGCGGTGGCGCGGACGGTCGGGATCGAGCAGGTGATCGCCGAGGTGCTGCCCGAGGAGAAGGTCGAGGCGGTACGGCGGCTTCAGGGCGAGGGACGGACGGTCGCCATGGTCGGCGACGGCGTCAACGACGCGGCGGCGCTCGCCACTGCCGATCTGGGGCTCGCGATGGGAACCGGGACGGACGCGGCGATCGAGGCCGGGGATCTGACGCTGGTGCGCGGGGATCTGCGGGTGGCGGCGGACGCGATCCGGCTGTCCCGGCGGACGCTCGCCACGATCAAGGGAAACCTTGTATGGGCGTTCGGTTACAACGTGGCCGCGCTGCCGCTGGCCGCGGCCGGGTTGCTGAACCCGATGATCGCGGGGGCGGCGATGGCCTTCTCCTCGGTGTTCGTCGTCACAAACAGCCTTCGACTGCGGACTTTCCGTTAGGACCCCCTTGGAGTCCGGCGCGAGCCTCACATAAGCTCTTCACAAGGCTCGCGCATCATCCTTACGCTTGGGTCTCGTTCGGTGTATCGGGGCTCTTGCGCATCTAACGGACATATGCAAGAGACGCAGATCACAGTGATGTGAACGTAACCATCGAAGGGGTTCGAAGGTCTAAGTTGGCGATGTCAGGAAGCGTCTTGGGGGGCGCGAACTGGCATCTGGGGAATGTCTTGGGGGACTTCCTCAGAGATGCGTTGCCGGGGCACGCACACCGGGGAGCTTGAGCGGCCCTCCCGAGCGTGCGTTGTCCCGGCAGACCGCACACCGAGCACCACCGCACACCGAGTAGTACGAGAACTTCTGCCCGTTCTGCTCAACGCAGTACCGAACAACAGCGATTCAGGCGCTGTCCTCACAGACGCCCGGCCGGATCCCGTGGGGGGAATCCGCACCGGGACATGGGAAGGCGCCCTGGACGTCGGCCCGTGGGGGGACCGGCGCCAGGGCGCCTTTCACATGTGCTGCGTCTTCAGTCCTGTCGCGAGTCCTGTCGCGTCAGCGCTCTTCGACCGGGACGAAGTCCCGCTCCACGACACCCGTGTAGATCTGGCGCGGGCGACCGATGCGGGAGCCGGGCTCCTTGATCATCTCGTGCCACTGGGCGATCCAGCCCGGAAGGCGGCCGAGGGCGAAGAGGACCGTGAACATCTCGGTCGGGAAGCCCATGGCGCGGTAGATCAGGCCGGTGTAGAAGTCGACGTTGGGGTAGAGGTTGCGCTGGACGAAGTAGTCGTCCGAGAGCGCGTGCTCCTCCAGCTTCAGGGCGATGTCCAGCAGCTCGTCGGACTTGCCGAGGGCCGAGAGGACGTCGTGCGCGGCGGCCTTGATGATCTTCGCGCGCGGGTCGAAGGACTTGTACACCCGGTGGCCGAAGCCCATCAGGCGGACGCCGTCCTCCTTGTTCTTCACCTTGCGGATGAAGGAGTCGACGTCGCCGCCGTTGTTCTGGATGCCCTCCAGCATCTCCAGCACCGACTGGTTGGCGCCGCCGTGCAGCGGGCCCCACAGGGCGGAGATGCCGGCCGAGATCGAGGCGAACATGTTCGCCTGCGAGGAGCCGACCAGACGGACCGTGGAGGTCGAACAGTTCTGCTCGTGGTCCGCGTGCAGGATCAGCAGCTTGTCGAGGGCGGAGACGACGACCGGGTCGAGCTCGAACTCCTGGGCCGGCACCGAGAACGTCATCCGCAGGAAGTTCTCGACGTAGCCGAGGTCATTGCGCGGGTAGACGAACGGGTGGCCGATGGACTTCTTGTACGCGTAGGCGGCGATCGTCGGAAGCTTCGCGAGCAGGCGAATGGTCGAGAGGTTGCGCTGCTTCTCGTCGAACGGGTTGTGGCTGTCCTGGTAGAACGTCGACAGCGCGGAGACCACCGAGGACAGCATCGCCATCGGGTGGGCGTCGCGCGGGAAGCCCTTGTAGAAGTTCTTGACGTCCTCGTGCAGCAGCGTGTGCTGCGTGATGTCGTTCTTGAACGTGCTCAGCTCGTCGACGGTGGGCAGCTCACCGTTGATCAGCAGGTAGGCGACCTCCAGGAAGGTGGAGCGCTCGGCCAGCTGCTCGATCGGGTAGCCGCGATACCGGAGGATGCCCTGCTCACCATCGAGGTAGGTGATGGCGGATTTATAGGCGGCGGTGTTGCCGTAGCCGCTGTCCAGGGTCACCAGGCCGGTCTGGGCGCGGAGCTTCCCGATGTCGAAGCCCTTGTCACCGACGGTGCTGTCGATCACCGGGTAGGTGTACTCGCCGTCGCCGTACCGCAGTACTACAGAGTTGTCGCTCACGTCATCCCTCACCGACGTTGTGCCTCTTCTTCGAGGTTGCCCTGACTGTCTCTACCATCCCCCATTTGGCGCAGGAGAGTGCACTCGGGGTCGACCATTGGGCGTATTGGCGGCACTCAGTGCCGCCAACTTGCCCATCCTGCCCCCTCGACACCAAGAACCGGAAGGGCTCTGTGACCTTTCCGACTCGTTTGATCGATCAAATTTCACTCACTCTTCCCTCAGCGGGGCTGAGAGCCTGGCACTCACACCTCCAGCGCGCGTGGTGCGAGCCTGAAGTCCAGGGCCGTGCAGCGCCGTCCCGCCGAGACCGTGCGCACCGCCTGACCGATCGCCTTGCGTGAGCCGACCAGCACGACCAGGCGTTTGGCGCGGGTGACGGCGGTGTAGAGCAGGTTCCGCTGAAGCATCATCCAGGCGCCCGTGGTGACCGGGATCACCACCGCCGGGTACTCGCTGCCCTGCGAGCGATGGATGGTCACCGCGTAGGCGTGCGCCAACTCGTCCAGCTCGTCGAACTCGTACGGCACCTCCTCGTCCTCGTCGGTCAGCACCGTCAGGCGCTGGTCGACCGGGTCGAGCGAGGTGACCACGCCCACCGTGCCGTTGAAGACGCCGTTGGCACCCTTGTCGTAATTGTTGCGGATCTGGGTGACCTTGTCCCCGACGCGGAAGACCCGGCCGCCGAACCGCTTCTCGGGCAGGTCGGGGCGGCCGGGGGTGATGGCCTGCTGGAGCAGGCCGTTGAGGGTGCCGGCGCCGGCCGGTCCCCGGTGCATGGGCGCGAGCACCTGGACGTCCCTCCGCGGGTCCAGCCCGAATTTGGCCGGAATCCGACGGGCGGCCACGTCCACGGTGAGCCGGCCTGCCTCCTCGGTGTCGTCCTCGACGAAGAGGAAGAAGTCCTTCATGCCGTCGGTGACGGGATGCTGCCCGGAGTTGATCCGGTGCGCGTTGGTGACCACGCCGGACTGCTGGGCCTGGCGGAAGACCCGGGTGAGCCGGACGGCGGGGACGGGGCCGCCCTCGGCGAGCAGATCCCGCAGCACCTCCCCCGCGCCGACGCTGGGCAACTGGTCGACGTCCCCGACGAAGAGGAGGTGCGCCCCGGGCGGCACGGCCTTGACGAGCTTGTTGGCGAGGAGGAGGTCGAGCATGGATGCCTCGTCGACGACGACGAGGTCGGCATCGAGGGGCCGGTCCCTGTCGTACGCCGCGTCCCCGCCGGGCTTCAGCTCCAGCAGGCGGTGCACGGTGGAGGCCTCGGCGCCGGTCAGCTCGGCCAGGCGTTTGGCGGCGCGGCCGGTGGGGGCGGCGAGCAGCACCTTCGCCTTCTTGGCGCGGGCCAGTTCGACGACCGAGCGGACGGTGAAGGACTTGCCGCAGCCCGGCCCACCGGTCAGGACCGCCACCTTCTCGGTCAACGCCAGCTTGACGGCGGCCTCCTGCTCGGGGGCCAGCTCGGCGCCCGTACGGCCCTTCAGCCAGGCCAGCGCCTTGTCCCAGGCCACGTCCCGGAAGCCCGGCATACGGTCCTCGTCGGTGCGCAGCAGGCGGAGCAGCTGGCCGGAGAGGGAGAGTTCGGCGCGGTGGAAGGGGACGAGGTAGACGGCGGTGACGGGATCGCCGCCGTCGGGACCTGGCACCTTCTCCCGTACGACGCCGGGGTCGCCGGACTCCTCGTCCGGTACGGCCAGTTCGGCGAGGCACTCGATGACGAGACCGGTGTCGACCTGGAGCAGCTTCACCGCGTCGGCGATCAGCCGCTCCTCGGGGAGGTAGCAGTTGCCCTGGTCGCTCGCCTGGGACAGGGCGTACTGGAGGCCCGCCTTGACCCGCTCCGGGCTGTCGTGCGGGATGCCGACGGACTGGGCGATCTTGTCGGCGGTGAGGAAGCCGATGCCCCAGACGTCGGCGGCGAGGCGGTAGGGCTGGTTCTTCACGACGGAGATCGAGGCGTCGCCGTACTTCTTGTAAATGCGCACCGCGATGGAGGTGGAGACCTCGACGGTCTGGAGGAAGAGCATGACCTCCTTGATCGCCTTCTGCTCCTCCCAGGCGTCGGCGATCTTCCTGGTCCGCTTGGGGCCGAGCCCGGGGACCTCGATGAGCCGCTTGGGCTCCTCCTCGATGATCTTCAGGGTGTCCAGTCCGAAGTGCTGGGTGATGCGGTCGGCGAAGACCGGCCCGATGCCCTTGACCAGCCCCGAGCCGAGATAACGGC
Source organism: Streptomyces davaonensis JCM 4913 (assembly GCF_000349325.1). Lineage (GTDB taxonomy): Bacteria > Actinomycetota > Actinomycetes > Streptomycetales > Streptomycetaceae > Streptomyces > Streptomyces davaonensis. The sequence goes on along the minus strand of NC_020504.1, from coordinate 6,187,628 downwards.
GGATGCCCTGGACGGTGGCCGGGAGCAGGGTCGTGTAGTTCTCGACGGTGAACTGCTTGCCGTACTGCGGATGCGAACCCCAACGCCCCTCCATCCGCAGGGACTCGCCCACCTGGGCGCCGAGCAGCGCACCGACCACCGTGAGGAGATCGCCGCCACCGCGTCCGGTGTCGACGCGGGCGACCGTGTAGCCGTTCTCCTCATTGGCGTACGTGATGCGTTCCAGCACACCTTCGACCACCGCCGGATTGGACATGCGCCGACGGTACCGTCCGGCACTGACAGCTCAGCCGGCCTGTGCCTTCACATGGGCGATGACCTTGTCGAAGTCCTCGGTCGGGGAGAACTCGACGAATTCGCAGTCCTCCAGGGCCAGGGGGACGTGTCCGGGGGCCCAGTAGTAGGCCTGGCCCGCCTCGTAGATGTCCTCGCCGTCCGGGGTCAGCATCCGCAGCCGGCCCTTCAACAGGTAGCCCCAGTGCGGGCACTGGCAGGAATCGTCGGGCAGGCCCTTCATCGCCGGGCCCATGTCGGTGCCCTGGGGCAGGCTGATGTACCCCACGGACAGGCCGCCGCCGATCGGCTGGGTGCGCAGTTCCACCCCGCCGCCCTCCATCACCACGGGTACGTCGTTCCGTGCCGCCGCCGTCATGGCTCCTCCACTCCGGCCCCGTCAGGGCCTCAAGGAAACGGACGCCGCACTTCCAGGACATCACGATCCGATCTCGGGGGCTTGTCAGCCGTCGTGTAATCGATTCCAATCCTCTCTGTCAGGGTCGATGTAATCGATTCCATCCGTGGTTCCACGGGGAGTTTCCACAAGGAGGTGGATCGGCGATGGCGAGCATCAAGGACGTCGCCGCCGCGGCGGGGGTCTCCGTCGCCACGGTTTCGCGCGTTCTGAACGACCATCCGTCGGTCAGTGCGGACGCACGCACGCGTGTGCTGGCCGCCGTCGAGTCGCTCGGGTACCGGCCGAACGCCGTCGCCCGGTCGTTGCGCACCGATCAGACCCGCACCCTCGGCCTGGTCATCAGCGACGTCCTCAACCCGTACTTCACCGAACTGGCCCGCTCCGTCGAGGAGGAGGCCCGCGCGCTCGGCTACAGCGTCATCATCGGCAACGCCGACGAGCGGCCGGATCTCCAGGACCATCACGTACGGACCCTGCTGGACCGCCGTATCGACGGACTCCTCGTCTCCCCCACCGACGGCGGCTCCCCGCTGATGCTGGACGCCGCCCGCGCGGGGACGCCGATGGTGTTCGTCGACCGGTGGATCCCGGGCCTCGACGTGCCCGTCGTCCGGGCCGACGGACGGGCCGCCGTACGGGATCTCGTGGCGCATCTGCACCGGCTCGGGCACCGGCGGCTCGCGATCATCGCGGGACCGGCGGCCACCACCACCGGCAGCGAGCGCGTCGAGGCCTTCCGGGAGGCCATGGCCGAGTACGGGATCCCCCTACCCGACGCCTACATCGGCCAGGGCGACTTCCAGGCCGAGAGCGGCCGACGGGTCACCGAGGGCTTCCTCGACCTGCCCGAGCCGCCCGAGGTCGTCTTCGCCGCCGACAACCTGATGGCACTCGGCGCGCTGGACGCCGTACGCGCGCGTGGCCTGCGCGTCCCGCACGACATCGCGCTCGCCGCGTTCGACGACATCCGGTGGTTCGTGCACACCGATCCGCCGATCACGGCGATCGCCCAGCCCACGGGCGAGCTGGGCCGGGCCGCCGTACGGGCCCTGGTCGACCGCATCGAGGGACGGCCCCCGCAGTCAGTCACCCTCGCCGCCCGCCTCGTCGTACGCCGCTCGTGCGGCGAGGACCCCAACCCCCCGCAGTCCCCCTCCCCAGTGCAAAGGAGCACGCCGTGAGCGACCCGGACGAGTTGCTGCGTATCGAGGGCATACGGAAGACCTTCCCGGGCGTGGTCGCGCTGGACGGCGTCGACTTCGATCTGCGCCGCGGCGAGGTGCACGTCCTCCTCGGTGAGAACGGCGCCGGCAAGAGCACCCTCATCAAGATGCTCTCCGGTGCCCACACGCCCGACGCCGGGCGGATCCTGGTCGGCGGCGAGGAGACGCGCATCCACGGTGCGCAGGACTCCGAGCGCCTCGGGATCGCCACCATCTACCAGGAGTTCAACCTCGTCCCCGATCTGACGGTCGCCGAGAACATCTTCCTCGGCCGCCAGCCGCGCCGGTTCGGGATGATCGACCGGAAGCGGATGGAGACCGACGCCGAGGTCCTGCTGAAGCGGGTCGGCGTCGACGTGTCGCCCCGCGCGCGGGTGCGTGAACTCGGTATCGCGCGGCTTCAGATGGTCGAGATCGCCAAGGCACTGAGCCTGCACGCGCGCGTGCTCATCATGGACGAGCCGACCGCCGTGCTCACCTCCGAGGAGGTCGACAAGCTCTTCGCCATCGTGCGGTCGCTGCGCGAGGACGGCGTGGGCATCGTCTTCATCACCCATCACCTGGAGGAGATCGCCGCCCTCGGCGACCGGGTCACCGTCATCCGCGACGGCCGCTCCGTCGGACAGGTCCCGGCCACCACTCCCGAGGACGAACTGGTCCGCCTGATGGTGGGGCGGTCCATCGAGCAGCAGTACCCGCGCGAACGGGCCGACAAGGGCGCCGCGTTGCTCACCGTCGAGGGCCTGACCCGCGACGGCGTCTTCCACGACGTCGGCTTCGAGGTGCACGCCGGTGAGGTCGTCGGCATCGCCGGGCTCGTCGGCGCCGGACGCACCGAGGTGGTGCGGGCGGTGTTCGGAGCGGACCCGTACGACAAGGGGGCCGTCAAGGTCGCCGGTACGGCTCTGAAGCGCCACGACGTCAACGCGGCCATGGCGGCCGGGATCGGGCTGATCCCCGAGGACCGCAAGGGCCAGGGGCTGGTGCTCGACGCCTCCGTCGAGGAGAACCTCGGCCTGGTCACCCTGCGCGGCGCCACCCGCGCGGGGCTCGTCGATCTCAAGGGGCAGCGGGAGGCCGCCGCGCGGATCGCCGGGCAGCTCGGGGTGCGGATGGCCGGACTCGGCCAGCACGTACGGACGTTGTCCGGCGGCAACCAGCAGAAGGTCGTCATCGGCAAGTGGCTGCTGGCCGACACCCGGGTGCTGATCCTCGACGAGCCGACCCGTGGCATCGATGTCGGCGCCAAGGTCGAGATCTACCAGCTGATCAACGAACTGACGGCCGCCGGAGCCGCCGTACTGATGATCTCCAGCGATCTGCCCGAGGTGCTCGGCATGAGCGACCGGGTGCTGGTGATGGCCCAGGGCCGGATCGCGGGCGAGCTCGCGGCCGACGAGGCCACGCAGGACGCCGTGATGGCACTCGCCGTAAGCACTCCTACCACCGAAGTGGAGGCCCCCCGTGGCCGCTGACACGCTCAAGAGCACGACGGGCGCGAGTGGCGCCTCGGGGCTGCGCCGACTGCTCCTCGACAACGGCGCGCTGACCGCGCTGATCGTCCTGGTCGTCGCCATGTCGGCGCTGTCCGGCGACTTCCTGACGACGGACAACCTGCTCAACATCGGTGTCCAGGCGGCCGTGACCGCCATCCTCGCCTTCGGCGTCACCTTCGTGATCGTCTCCGCGGGCATCGACCTCTCGGTCGGCTCGGTCGCCGCCCTGTCGGCCACCGTCCTTGCCTGGAGCGCGACTTCGCAGGGCGTCCCGGTCCTCCTCGCCGTGCTCCTCGCCATCGCGACGGGCATCGCGTGCGGCCTGGTCAACGGCTTTCTGATCTCGTACGGCAAACTCCCGCCGTTCATCGCGACGCTCGCCATGCTGTCCGTGGCGCGCGGTCTGTCGCTGGTGATCTCGCAGGGCTCCCCGATCGCCTTCCCGGACTCCGTCTCGCACCTCGGTGACACGCTCGGCGGGTGGCTGCCGGTGCCCGTGCTGGTGATGGTCGGCATGGGTCTGATCACGGCGTTCGTGCTGGGCCGGACGTACATCGGCCGCTCCATGTACGCGATCGGCGGCAACGAGGAAGCGGCCCGCCTGTCCGGTCTGCGGGTGAAGCGGCAGAAGCTCGCGATCTACGCCTTCTCCGGGCTGTTCGCCGCCGCCGCGGGCATCGTGCTCGCCGCCCGGCTGTCCTCCGCGCAGCCGCAGGCCGCGCAGGGCTACGAGCTGGACGCCATCGCCGCGGTCGTCATCGGCGGCGCCTCGCTCGCCGGTGGTACGGGCAAGGCGTCCGGGACACTGATCGGCGCGCTGATCCTCGCGGTGCTCAGGAACGGCCTCAACCTCCTGTCGGTGTCCGCCTTCTGGCAGCAGGTCGTGATCGGTGTCGTGATCGCGCTGGCGGTGCTGCTGGACACGGTCCGCCGCAAGGCCGGGGCGACCCCGGTGACCACCGGCACAAGCGGCAACAAGGGCAGGCGGGCGGCCACTTACCTGCTCGCGGCCGTGGTCGCGGCGGCGGTCGTCGGCGCCACCTCCTTCCTGCACAGCGGCACCTCGGAGGCGAAGAGCCAGAAGATCGGGCTGTCGCTGTCCACCCTCAACAACCCCTTCTTCGTGCAGATCCGCGCCGGCGCGCAGGCCGAGGCGGAGAAGCTGGGCGTGGACCTGACCGTCACGGACGCCCAGAACGACGCCTCCCAGCAGGCCAACCAGCTCCAGAACTTCACCAGCGAGGGCCTCGGCACGATCATCGTCAACCCGGTGGACTCCGACGCGGTGACCCCGGCGGCCAAGTCCGTCAACAAGGCCGGCATCCCGCTCGTCGCCGTCGACCGCGCCGTCAACAACGCCGACACGGCCGCGCTCGTCGCCTCCGACAACGTCACCGGCGGCAAGCAGGCCGCCGAGGCGCTCGCCGAGAAGCTGGGCGGCAAGGGCCGGATCGTGGTCCTCCAGGGCCAGGCGGGCACCTCCGCCAGCCGGGAGCGCGGGGCGGGCTTCGCCGAGGGCCTGAAGGACTACCCGGGCATCGAGGTGGTCGCCGAGCAGCCCGCCGACTGGGACCGCACCAAGGGCCTGGACGTGATGACCAACCTGCTCCAGGCCAACCCGGACATCGACGGGGTCTTCGCGGAGAACGACGAGATGGCCCTCGGCGCGATCAAGGCGCTCGGCGCCAAGGCCGGAAAGTCCGTCCAGGTCATCGGGTTCGACGGAACCGCGGACGGTCTGAAGGCCGTCGAGGAGGGCACGCTGTACGCGTCGGTGGCGCAGCAGCCGGCCGAACTCGGCAGGATCGCGGTGGCCAACGCCGTGCGGACGGCCGAGGGGGACAAGGTCGAGCAGTCGGTGATGGTGCCGGTGAAGGTGGTCACGAAGGAGAACGTGGCCGGCTTCGGCGGCTGACGCACTCCAGCAACTCACCTCAACAGGGAGACATTCGATGTACGACTACGACCTCCTGGTCGTGGGATCGGCCAACGCCGACCTGGTGATCGGCGTGGACCGCAGGCCGGGCCCCGGCGAGACGGTGCTCGGCTCCGACCTCGCCGTCCACCCGGGCGGCAAGGGCGCCAACCAGGCGGTCGCGGCGGCCCGGCTCGGGGCCCGTACGGCCCTGCTGGCCCGGGTCGGCGACGACGCGCACGGCAGGCTGCTGCTGGACTCGCAGCGCCGGGCCGGGGTGGACACGGTGGGCGTCCTGGTCGGCGGGGCGCCCACCGGGGTCGCGCTGATCACCGTGGACCCGTCCGGCGACAACAGCATCGTGGTCTCCCCCGGCGCCAACGCCCGGCTCGCACCGGGGGACGTACGGGCCGCCGCGAGCCTCTTCCAGGCCTCGCGGGTGGTCTCCGCGCAGTTGGAGATCCCCTTGGAGACGGTCGAGGAGGTGGTACGGAATCTGGCGGACGGCAGCCGGTTCGTGCTGAACCCCTCGCCGCCGCAGCCGCTGCCCTCTCAAGTGCTGGCCGCCTGCGATCCGCTGATCGTCAACGAGCACGAGGCGAAGGTGATCCTGGGTGACTCGGCGGTCGGGGACCGGCCCGAGGACTGGGCGCGGATCCTGCTGGCGAAGGGCCCGCGCTCGGTGGTCGTGACGCTCGGCGCGGAGGGCGCGCTGGTGGCTACCCCCGAGGGGGTGTCCCGGATCCCGTCCGTGAAGGTGGCGGCCGTGGACACCACCGGTGCCGGTGACGCCTTCACCGCGGCGCTGGCCTACCGGCTGGGCGCCGGGGCCTCGCTGTCCGAGGCGGCGGCGTATGCGGCCCGGGTGGGCGCGGCGGCGGTGACGAGGGAGGGGGCGCAGGTGTCGTTCCCGACGGCGGAAGAGGTCGAGTCCCTGTGAAGCGCTCGGGCATCCTGAACCGTCATCTGTCCGGTGCGCTCGCCGAGTTGGGGCACGGGGACGGGGTGTTGGTGTGTGACGTCGGATTCCCGATCCCGGACCGGGTCAAGGTCGTCGACCTCGCGTTCCGGGCCGGGGTGCCGTCGTTCGCCGAGGTGCTGGAGGGGCTGCTGGCGGAGCTGGTGGTGGAGGGGGCGACGGCCGCGGAGGAGGTCCGGGAGGCCAATCCGGCGGCCTCGGCACTGCTGGACAAGCACTTTCCGAAGCCGACCCTGGTCTCGCACCAGCAGTTGAAGGACATGGCGTGGGACGCGCGGGTGGTCGTACGCACCGGGGAGGCGTCGCCGTACGCCAATGTGCTGCTGCGCTGCGGTGTCTTCTTCTGATCCAGACACCTTGCCGCACACGCTTCGAGGGGGCCCGGTCCGTCGACCGAGGCCCCCTCGCGCTGTCCCCCTCCGTGTCAGAACCCCCCGCGATCCCCCCAGATCCCCCTCCAAGAAGTCCTGACGCCATGTACGACCCGCGACCCCCGGGGAAGGTTGCACGGTCCCGCGGAAATTTTTTCCGCGTCCTCGTGAGAAGGCCGCCCGGCGTGCCGGTAGCGTCACCGGGTACGTATCGACTCAAGGCGTCGACGGAGGGCAGGCGGGTACGGCGATGAGCTACGAACCCGGACTGCTGCGGCCCGAAGTGCCCCTCGCACTCGCGCCGCTGCGCAGGTTCCCCGACCTGCTGCGGCGCCGTGCCACCGGTCTGGCCGGGCCGGAGTTCGCCCGCGCGCGGCGGGTCACGGCGGGCTGGGCGCTGCTGCCCCCCACCCTGACGCTGGCCGGGCTGCTGCTGCCGGACGTACGGACCGAGGCGCTCGGCTGTGCGGTCCTGCTGGGACTGCTGGTGCTGCTCAGAGCGGTGCTGCTGGTGATCTTCGAGCGGCTCCAGCAGCGGTACGAACCACGCTGGCTGGCCGAGCGGACCGCCGCCCTGCGCGACCACGAGTTCCCCGTGCTGCGCTGCTCCGTGCGCACCGACGAGACGCCCGGTCTGTCCCGGGTGTACGACCTGACCTGCGGCGACCAGGTGGGCCGGCTGCTGGACCGGCGGGCCCGGGAGCGGGCGTCGGGCACGCACTCCCGGGCCACCCTGGAGTTCGTGTGCGCGACGCCGGGGCGCGGTCAGTGGCCGGCGCTCGGCGAGGTGCGCCGCGAGCTGGCCGAGCTGGAGCTGCTCACGGTGCGGCCGGTCGGTGCGCAGGCCCGGATCCGGTTCCCGCAGGCCCGGTACCTGGCGCTGCCGGAGCCCGGACGGCGTCCGGCGCGGCGGGCCTACTGGGAGCTCGCCGGTCCCGTCCTGGTGGCGGCGGCCGGGGCCGGGGACCGGGAGGGTGCGCCGGGGTCGGTCTCGGCGAGGTGACGGTGCAGGAGGGCGTGCCGGAACTCGTAGTAGCCGTTGACCTGCCGCAGCACGCCCCGGTCCCGGGCGTCCTCGGCGAACTGGATCAACCGGCGCGGGGTGTGTCCGCGCAGCGCCAGCCAGGCGCGTGAGGGGATGAAACGGCCCCAGGCACTGGACCCCAGCGCCATCATCCCGAGCCCGACCGAGCTGAGCAGCGCGCCCGCGGCCGCACCCATCAACGCCTCGACGGCGCTGGGCAGTCGGTCGATCAGGGTGACGTCGTCCAGTTGCGGGGTCCGGCGGCCCTCCTTGATGGCGGAGCCGAGGTAGGCGCCGGTCAGCGCGCCGGGTACGGCGCCGGTGAGCCAGGCGTAGCGGATGGTGGTGCGGTCGGAGCGGAGCAGGCCGACCGGGGTCACCGCCTCCAGGGGGTCGCTGGGCTCGCTGAAGTAGCGGGCGGTGGCGAAGGTGAGGCCGCTGAGCAGGCCGCCGACCACCACGTGCACGGGACGCTCGTACAGGAAGGCGACGATCACCGCGCAGGCGGCACCGCCCATCAGGCCGAAGCCCAGGACGCGTTGCAGGGCGTGCCGACTGGGCGGCCGCACCGAACGCAGCCGGGGCTTGGCGCGGCGCGGGTCGTCCTGCGGGACCAGCTCCACCACCAGCGCGCCGACAACGGCGGCGCCCATCCCGATCCACAGGCCCAGCCAGGGGCGTTGGACGAGCGCGAAGAGCGTCACGGAGGCCGTCGAGCAGGCGACGACGGCGTTGGCCAGCGCCACGGCCAGGAACACCCCGCGCGGCACGGACCGGTGCAGGTGCCACCAGGCGAACCGATGGGTGCCCGGCTCGGTCTGGCGGGCCAGGAAGGCTAGATAGCCGCGGGCCTCCTCGACGCCGAAGAGGGCCTTGGGGCGGTCGAGGGTGCGCCGGTAGGCCTGGGTGACGAACTCGCCCAGCAGATACCGCTTGATCCGCGGCACGGCGGCCGGGTCGTCCGCGCACAGCAGCTCCTCGGGCAGCGCACCGCCGAGCGCCACGGCCAGCGACAGCATGAACGGCGTGTCCAGCGCGCACGCCACCGGACCGTCCGGCCGCGCCCGGAGCGTGGCCAGCAGCGGCCCCCGGCCCGCCCCTCCGGCCCGCTCCAGCACCCCGCCGGCCTCGTCGGCGCGCAGCGGCTGAAGGCGTACGACGAGGGTGTCGCGCAGCGCCCGCGCGGGGTCCAGGCCGTCGAACTCGTGGGCCCGGCAGGTCAGGACGAAGGAACGGGCGTCCAGCTCCTCCTGGATGGCGCGGAGGGCGGCGGGTCGGTCGGTGACCTCCTCCAGTCCGTCCAGGACGGGCAGCACCACACGCTCGCGCAGCAGCTCCCCGGCGAGCTCCCGGGCCCGCGTCCGCTCGCCCACGACCGGGTAGTTGACGGCGAGTTCGTTGATCATCCAGTCGGTCAGGGAGGTCTTGCGGTCCCAGGAGGAGAGCGGGAAGAGGACCGGGACGACCGCGTTCTCCGAGGGCTCCAGGGTGAGCAGTACGCACAGCGCGGTCTTTCCGGCGCCGGGCTCGCCCGTCACGACCAGCCGGGACAGGCGCCCGGCGCGGGCGTGCCGGACGTAGGCGCCGGTCAGCTGGTCGAGGACGCCCTCGTCGGGGAGTTCGGCGGACAGCTGGGAGGACCGCTCGGAGCCCGGCTCGCGCCGCCAGCGGACGGCCATCCGGCGTTCCTCGTACAGGCCGCGGTAACCGCTCTCCCTGCTCCAGTGCCGGGTAACCGTCCGGGCCAGCGTGGAGGCGGCCTCGTCGAGGGTGACGGTGCGGCGGCCGTACTGGAGGGCGATGGCGGCGGCCGGGATGAATACGCCGCCGACCAGGGAGAGCCACAGCTCGGTGGGGTCGAGACCGCCCTCGCGCAGTCCGAACCCGACCACCACGACGGTGATCACCACGATGACCGCCAGCGCCGCGCGGATCGCCAGGGCCGTCCGGTCCCGGCCCATCAGGAGTGCTCCGGTGCGGCGGGCGGCAGGGCGTCCTCCCCGCGGGACAGGAACGCCAGGACGGGCGAGCGCCGGGCGGGCCGCCGGGCCAGTCGCCCCAGCACGGGGAGCCTGCGCGCCACCCAGGCCTGGAGCAGCAGGAAGTACAGCATCGCGCAGTAGGGCCGGGCGGCCCGGCCGCCGTGGACGGCGACCAGCCGAGGGCGTGCGGCCCGTAACCGCCGGGCGATGCCCGGCAGGGTCAGCGCCCCGCACGAGACGAGGGTGGTGACACCGTTCTCGCGGTCGAACTCGACGTCCATGTAGTCGTCGAGCGACTGGAGCATCTCCCCGAGGTCCATGACCAACTCCCGCTCGGCGGGCTCCAGTACGGGCTTGACCAGGCCGCACAGGATGAGATGGGCGGCGCCGCCCTTGCCCCGGGTGATCTTCTCCAGCACGTCGAGCGGCACGTCGGCCTCCCGCTGGCGACGGGACAGCACCTGGTACTCGTGCAGGGAGGCCAGCGCCGTCATCAGCGACGCGTGCGGCGGGTGCCGCAGCGCCCCCTCGATCCCGTACACGAGCCGCTCCAGCAGCAGCTCCGGCGCGGTACCGGGCACGAAGGCGCGGTGGCCCATCAACTCCCCGAGCCGCTCGTCGGCGCCGGTGTCGCCGCTCCCGTCCCCGCTTCCGTCGATGAGATCGTCGTAGAGCCGGGTGACGGCACCGGCGAGAACGGCTACGTCCAGTTGGGTCCGGTGCCCGGTCAGTCGGCCGTAACTGAGCATGGCCAGACCGAACTTCACGCTCATGACCCGTAACGACCCGTCGACGCGGGCGCGTTCGGCCGGATCATGAAGGGTCTCGGCGACCAGCGGCGCGACGACCGTCTCGTACGTCCTCGTCAGCGCCGGAAGCGACCGGTACGCGCCGCTCGCGGCGCCCGGAAGCCCGACCGCCATCCTCAGGCTCCGCACCAGAGCCCCGACCTCAGCGACTGCCTGCCGCATCCCCGCTCCCGCCCCCAAGGGATCCGAGGGTCCCATAGGGGTGAGCGGGCGGTAAAGCGGTTCGGCGGGGCGTTCCCCGGCTGTGTTTTCCCTAGTCCGTCCAGCCCCGGAATCCATCCTCCGGCGCTAAGCTCACCGCCATTGTTCGAGCCGTGGCCGAAACCGGTGGGGGGTAAGGGTCATGGAGGCGGAACTGGAGTTCTCCGCCGGGGATCGGGCGCGGCTGCGGTTCGCCGTGTCGCCGCTGTGGGAGGTCGCGACCAGCTTCCGGCTGCTCTCCGCCGGGCGAGCTCACCCGGTGCACCGCCACTGGATCGAGCAGGTGCGGCCGCGGGTGACGGCCGCGGGCCTGGACCGCGACCGGCTCGCCGAACTCGTACCGTGCGACGGCTACGTCCCCGACTTCCTCAATCCAGCGCCCACGGCACCGGCTCCGACCCTCGCGGAGGAGCTCACCGCGCTGCGGGCCGCTCCGGCCGAGCGGATACGCCGGGACCTGACCCGCCTGGAGCGCGAGCACGGCCTCTCACTGGGCCCTCGACTCCGATCCCTCTACGACGATCCGCACACCCAACTGCCGAAGCTCGCCGAGGAGATAGAGACCTACTGGCAACTCGCGCTCGCCCCCTACTGGGCGCGTATCCGGGCCGCCCTCGACGCCGATGTCCTGCACCGGGCCCGGCAGCTCGCCGAGCACGGCAGCGCGTATCTGCTCGACGAGCTGCACGGCCAGGCCGCCCGGGAGGGCGACACCCTGCGGCTGCGGGAGCGCAGGCGTGGGCTGTCGCGGGCCGTGGCGGGCACCGGACTCGTCCTCGTGCCGTCCGCCTTCACCGGTCCGGGACTGCTCATCCGGGTCTCCCCGCCGGACCCGCTCCAGCTCGCCTACCCGGCCCGTGACACCGCGACGCTGTGGCAGCCCAGGCCTGCCCCGGCCGCCGAGGCACTGGCCGTCGTGCTGGGCCGCTCGCGGACCCGGCTGCTGACCGAGCTGGACGTCCCTGCCGCCACGACCGACCTGGCCCGGCGGACCGGGTTGTCCCCGGCCGCCGTGTCCCAGTCGCTGACGGCACTGCGCGACGCCGGTCTGGTCAGCGCGCACCGGGCCGGCCGCTGGGTGCTGTACGCCCGCACCGCCACGGCCGACGCGCTGCTCAGCTCGCGTGCGTCAGATAGCGCTGAGCCGTCTCGGCCAGCACCTCCCGGCCGTCCCGAGCCCACAGCGCGTCGTTGAACAGCTCCACCTCGATGGCGCCGGTGTATCCGGCGGCCTCGACGTACCCCTTCCACTCCCGCATGTCGATCGAGCCGTCCCCGATCTGACCGCGGCCGTTGAGCACGCCCTCGGGCAACGGCGTGGTCCAGTCGGCCAGTTGGAAGGTGTGGATACGGCCGCCCGCGCCCGCGCGGGCGATCTGCGCGGGAGCCGTGTCGTCCCACCAGATGTGGTACGTGTCCACCGTGACGCCGACCTGGTGGGCCGGGAAGCGCTCGGCCAGGTCCAGGGCCTGGGCGAGGGTGGAGACCACACAGCGGTCCGAGGCGAACATGGGGTGCAGCGGCTCGATGGCCAGGCGCACGCCGTGGGATTCGGCGTACGGGCCCAGTTCGGCGAGCGCGTCGGCGATCCGCTCCCGCGCGCCGTGCAGATCCTTCGAGCCGGGCGGCAGACCGCCGGAGACGAGGACGAGGGTGTCGGTGCCGAGGGTGGCCGCCTCGTCGACCGCCCGCCGGTTGTCGTCCAGCGCCCTGGCCCGCTCGTCGGGGTCGACGGCCGTGAAGAACCCACCCCGGCACAGGGTCGTGACGGTCAGACCCGCGTCACGGACCAGCTTCGCCGTGGCCTCCAGCCCGTACGTACGTACGGGCTCCCGCCAGAGTCCGACGTTCGTGACACCCAAACCCCCGCAGGCGTCGACCAGTTCCGGCATCGCCAGCTGCTTGACCGTCATCTGGTTGATGGAGAAGCGGGACAGATCCGCGGTCATTGGTTCACCCCGTACAGCGAGAGCAGGTTCTTCATCCGCTCCTCGGCCAGTTTCGGGTCCGGGAACAGGCCCAGACCGTCGGCGAGTTCGTAGGCGCGGGCGAAGTGCGGCAGGGAGCGGGCCGACTGGAGGCCGCCCACCATCGTGAAGTGGGACTGGTGGCCCGCCAGCCAGGCCAGGAACACCACTCCGGTCTTGTAGAAGCGGGTCGGGGCCTGGAAGAGGTGACGGGACAACTCGACCGTAGGATCGAGCAGTTCACGGAACCCGGCGACGTCACCCGTGTCCAGGACCCGGACCGCCTCCGCCGCCAGCGGGCCCAGCGGGTCGAAGATGCCGAGCAGGGCGTGGCTGAAGCCCTGCTCGTCGCCCGCGATCAGCTCGGGATAGTTGAAGTCGTCGCCGGTGTAGCAGCGGACGCCGTCGGGGAGCCGGCGCCTGAGGTCGATCTCGCGCTGGGCGTCCAGCAGCGAGACCTTGATGCCGTCCACCTTGTCGGGGTGGGCGGAGATGACCTCAAGGAAGGTGTCGGTGGCCGCGTCGAGGTCGCCGGACCCCCAGTAGCCCTCCAGCGCGGGGTCGAACATCGGGCCAAGCCAGTGCAGGATCACCGGCTCGGCGGCCTGGCGCAGCAGGTGGCCGTAGACCTCCAGGTAGTCCTCCGGCCCGGACGCGACGGCGCACAGGGCTCGGGAGGCCATCAGGACGGCCTGCGCGCCGGACTCCTCCACCACGGCGAGCTGTTCCTCGTAGGCCGCGCGGACCTCGGCGAGCGAACCGGCGGCGAGCTGGTCGGTGCCGACGCCGCAGGCGATACGGCCGCCGACTGCCTGCGCCTCCGCGGCCGAGCGCCGGATCAGCTCGGCCGCGCCCGCCCAGTCCAGGCCCATGCCTCGTTGCGCGGTGTCCATCGCCTCGGCGACTCCGAGTCCGTGGGCCCACAGATGGCGCCGGAAGGCGAGGGTGGCGTCCCAGTCGACGGCGGCGGGCGAGTCGGGGCTGACGTCGGCGAAGGGATCGGCGACGACGTGGGCCGCCGAGAACACCGTACGAGAGGAGAAGGGTGCGCCGGAGTGCGGGGCGAGGGGCTCCTGGCGGGGCTCGTAGGTCCGCAGGGCGCCCTGGGCGTCGGGGAGCCGGATGGTCACAGTGCGACCTCCGGTACGTCGATCCGGCGGCCCTCGGCGGAGGACCTGAGTCCCAGTTCGGCGAGTTGGACGCCGCGGGCGCCGGCGAGGAGGTCCCAGTGGTAGGGGGCGTCCGCGTAGACGTGCTTGAGGAACAGCTCCCACTGGGCCTTGAAGCCGTTGTCGAACTCGGCGTTGTCCGGGACCTCCTGCCACTGGTCGCGGAAGACCTCGGTGGCCGGGATGTCCGGGTTCCAGACCGGCTTGGGGGTGGCGGAGCGGTGCTGGACGCGGCAGTTGCGCAGTCCGGCCACCGCCGAGCCCTCGGTGCCGTCGACCTGGAACTCGACCAGCTCGTCCCGGTTCACCCGCACCGCCCAGGAGGAGTTGATCTGGGCGATGGCGCCGCCCTCCAGCTCGAAGATGCCGTAAGCGGCATCGTCGGCGGTGGCGTCGTAGGGCTTGCCGTTCTCGTCCCAGCGCTGCGGGATGTGGGTGGTGGCGATGGCCTGGACGGACTTCACCCGGCCGAACAGCTCGTGCAGGACGTACTCCCAGTGCGGGAACATGTCGACGACGATGCCGCCGCCGTCCTCGGCGCGGTAGTTCCAGGAGGGGCGCTGGGCGGACTGCCAGTCGCCCTCGAAGACCCAGTAGCCGAACTCGCCGCGCACGGAGAGGATCCGGCCGAAGAAGCCGCCGTCGATGAGGCGCTTGAGCTTGAGCAGGCCGGGGAGGAAGAGCTTGTCCTGCACCACGCCGTGCTTGATGCCCTTCGCGGCGGCGAGCCGGGCGAGCTCCAGGGCGCCTTCGAGGCCGGTGGCGGTCGGCTTCTCGGTGTAGATGTGCTTGCCCGCGGCGATCGCCTTCTTGATCGCCTCCTCGCGGGCGGAGGTGACCTGGGCGTCGAAGTAGATGTCGATGCTCGGGTCGGCGAGAACCGCGTCGACATCGGTGGAGACGCCCTCCGGGTCCAGGCCGTGCCGCTCGGCGAGCGCCCTGAGCGCGTGCTCGCGGCGGCCGACCAGGACCGGCTCCGGCCACAGCACGGTGCCGTCGCCGAGGTCGAGTCCGCCCTGCTCGCGCAGGGCCAGGATGGAGCGGACGAGGTGCTGGCGGTAGCCCATGCGCCCGGTCACGCCGTTCATGGCGATACGCACCGTCTTGCGTGTCACGTCAATCCCTTCGTAGGTGTCGCACGCGGTTGTGCGCGCCGCGCACGCCCCCACTGATAGGCGTTACAGCAAGCGCTTTCTATCTACCAAGAAGCTAGCCTCTGACCAGCGTTCCGGACAAGACCGTGATGAGGATGAGTTGTTCGAGGGGGCGAACAAGCGGGGGGCGTGGCCTTACAGTCTGCTCGGAACCGGGCCGCGGGGGCCCGCGTGTACGACGACGTACGACGACGTACGACTGAGATGCGATGACATGCGCGACCGGAGGACGACGAGATGACGGTGACCCTGGCGGACGTGGCGGCCCGCGCGCAGGTCTCGCCCGCGACGGTGTCGCGCGTACTGAACGGGAACTATCCCGTGGCCGCGTCCACCCGTGAGCGGGTGCTGCGCGCCGTGGACGAGCTGGACTACGTGCTGAACGGGCCGGCCAGCGCGCTGGCCGCCGCCACGTCCGACCTGGTCGGCATCCTCGTCAACGACATCGCCGACCCCTTCTTCGGGATCATGGCGAGCGCGATCCAGGCGGAGATCGGCGGCCCGGGCGGGCGCGCGGGCGGTGAGCGTCTCGCGGTCGTCTGCAACACGGGCGGCTCCCCCGAACGCGAGCTGACCTATCTGACCTTGCTCCAGCGGCAGCGGGCGGCGGCCGTGGTGCTGACCGGCGGGGCCGTGGAGAACGCCCCTCACGCGGCGGCCGTGGCGACGAAGCTGCGGAAGCTGGCGGAGGCGGGGACCCGGGTGGTGCTGTGCGGGCGCCCGCCGGCGCCGGACACCGGGGCCATCGCGCTGACCTTCGAGAACCGCGGCGGCGGCAAGGAGCTCACCGAGCACCTGATCGGCCTCGGCCATCGGCGGCTCGGCTACATCGCGGGCCCCGAGGAGCGCACCACGACCCGGCACCGGCTCGAAGGACACCGGGCCGCGCTGGCGGCGCACGGCATTGAGGAGGACCCCCGCTGGACGGTCCACGGCCGCTACGACCGCCGCTCCGGTTACGAGGCCACGCTGGAACTCCTGCGCCGGGACCCGACCCTGACCGCGGTGGTCGCCGCGAACGACTCCGTCGCCCTGGGCGCGTGCGCCGCGCTGCGGGAGTCCGGGCTGCGAATCCCGGAGGACGTCTCGGTCGCCGGGTTCGACGATCTGCCGTTCAGCATCGACGCCGTGCCGTCCCTGACGACGGTGCGGCTGCCGCTGTCGGAGGCTGGGGCGCGGGCGGGCCGCATCGCGATGGGCCGCGAGGAGGCGCCTCCCGGGGGGATCGCGACGATTCGGGGGGAGCTGATGGTGCGGGGGTCTTCAGGGGTGCCGCGGGGGTAGCAGCGGGTCATGAACTGACGTCCCTGGCCGCCCGCTCCACCCGCTCCCAGTGCTCCGTCCACCAACCCTCCTCCCCCGGCGCCATGTTCGTGCCGTCGCGTCGCTGTCCCGTGGCGCCGTCGATCAGCTCGCGGACGATGTCGGCGTGGCCGACGTGGCGGTGGGTCTCGCCGATCATGTGGGTGAGGACGCGGTGGAGGGTGAGGGTCTTGCCGCCGGAGCCGGGGAGTTCGCCGAGGGTGTCGAGCGGGAGCGCCTCGATGGTCGCGTCGGCGTGGGCGCAGACCCTGCGGTAGTCGGTGACGATCCGCTCGCGGGACTCGTCCGGTGTGGCCCATAGGTCCGCGTTCGGCTCGGCCTCACCCATGATCCACAACGGGGGTGCGGGGCAGGGGCGTTGGAAGACCGTGCCGAAGTAGAGGGCCTCGGCGCCGGTCAGGTGCTTGACCAGGCCGAGCAGGTTGGTCGCTGTCGGGGTGAGGGGCCTGCGGGCGTCGTACTCCGACAGGTCGTCGAGCTTCCAGAGCAGGGCCTCCCGGGCGTCCTGGAGGGTCTGGCGGAGGTCGTTCTTGAAGGCCTCGTCGATCGTCATACGAGTAGTGGATCAATAGACCGTGATGATCTCTACCGAATGGCCGGTTCCGCACCATAAGGTGCGCACGGCAGAGATCATTTAGGGGAGGGGTTGCCGTCATGGCGTTCCGTACGTTTCTCAGTGCGCTCGGGATCAACGCACCGCAGGTGGAGACGGTGCTGGACCGGGTCGAGGTGCGGCCGGGCGAGGAGCTGACCGCGACCGTCACGCTGCGCGGGGGTGGCGCTGATGTGCTGGTCGAGCGGCTGAAGCTGGATGTCGTCGGGCGGTTCGAGGACAACGAGGCCAGTGAGACCGGGTGGGACAACCCGGGGATCATCCTGTCCTGGACCGAGGAGGGACCGTTCGCGCTCGCCGCGGGCAAGGAGCTGGTCAAGGACGTCGTGTTCCAGCTGCCCTGGGAGATGCCGCTGACCCATATGCTCGGCGGGCGGCGGCTCAAGGGCGCCCGGGTGGCCGTGCGAACGGAACTGGCCATCGACAACTCCGTGGACCGCGGCGACTTCGACGAGTTCTCCGTGCACGCCCTCGCGCCGCAGGACGTCGTCCTCCAGGCCTTCGCCGACCTCGGGTTCCGCTTCGACGAGGCCGAGATGAAGCGCGGCACGCCCGGCTCGTCGGTCGCCTCGCAGGTGAACTTCTGGCAGGAGATCGAGATGTGGTTCCCCGCCGAGTACGGCTCGGCCATCGGCCAGGTCGAGATCGCCTTCAACGCCCGCGAGGACTCCATGGACCTGCTGACCGGCGGCAACGGCCGGCTCACCTTCTCCTACGACGACCTCGCCCCGGAGCGCGTCAGGACGGTGCTGGACGGCCACTACCGGGAGCGGTTCCTGCCGAATTCCTGAATCCGGCCTCGTCGTAGCGATGAGTTCCGGGGTTCGCCCTGGTCTCATTGCCGACACGACAACGCAGACAGCAGACACGGGAGCGGCCACCATGCGCATCGTCATCACCGAGTTCATCAGCCTCGACGGCGTCGTCCAGGCGCCCGGCGGTCCCGAGGAGGACACCGACGGCGGTTTCGCGCACGGCGGCTGGTCGCACCCGTACTTCGACCCGGAGGTCCTCGGCGGCGCCTTCGACGCGGGGCTCTCGAACGCCGAGGCGCTGCTCTTCGGGCGCCGCACCTGGCAGACCATGGCCGGGGCGTGGCCGGACCGGGCCGGGGACCCCTTCGCGGACCGGATGAACTCCCTGAAGAAGTACGTCGTCTCCGGCACCCTGTCGGACGCCGATCCGACCTGGAACAACACCGAGTTGATCCCGGCCGACGGCGCGGTCGACCGAATCCGGGAGCTGCGCGCGACCGAGGGCGGCGACCTGGCGATGATGGGCAGCCCCACGCTGGTGCGCACGCTCATCGCGGAGGGCCTGGTCGACGAGCTCCAGCTCATCGTGATGCCGGTGCTCCTCGGCGGCGGCAAGTCGATCTTCCCCACGGACGGCGGCAAGCGTCCGCTGGAGCTGGTCTCCACGACCACGGCCAAGACGGGCGCGCAGGTGTGCGTGTTCCGGCCGGTGGACTAGGAGTTCGGGCCTAAGGCCGGCCCGCGGTCAGCCGAACCAGACCACCAGGCGGACGTTGTCGTCGCCGTACTCGGCCGCCAGTTCGCGCATCTTCGTCCACACCGGGCCCCAACTGCCGTCCGGTGGGGCGAACATGCGCGGCGTGATGACCACCGGTCGGTAGACGGCCCCGTCGAACGGGACCGCGCCGCCCGGTGGCCACTCCGGCGGCATCAGGTCCTCGCCGAAGAGTTCCTCCGCCGCGTCGAGGATCTCCAACGAAGCCCAGACCACACCGTCCAGGGCGAGTTCACCGTCCAGCCCCGGCCGCCACTCACCGACGTAGCCGTAGGCCGGTGTGTCGCACACCGGGGCGTCCCAGTCGACGGCCGCGATCTCGGCCCAGGTGGCGTACGAGTGGCTGTGCTGCCAGTCCCCTGCGCACGAGGCGATCTCCTCGGAGATGTCGTCCGGGAGCCCCCGTGCGTCGAACAGCGGCCGGTCCACGCACAGGCCCGAGCCGAAGCCGAAGAGGCAGTCCCAGGTGTAGCGCTCCCGCCCGAGCCCGAAGTCCAGCAGATCGACCTCGGTCTCCCAGACGTCGCCCGGCTCACGTGTCTCGATCACCCCGTCGATGTCCGCCCCCATGGGCGCGATCCTAGCCAGGCCGCCGGAGTGGTCGTACGATATCTCTGACTCAGTCAGACATCAGCCAGCCAGGGAGCGGGCCGACATGACAGTCCAGGACATCCGCGCCTTCAACCGCTTCTACACGAACGTCATCGGCGCCCTCGACTACAGCCGCCATCTGTACGCCCCGTACACCCTCACCGAGTCCCGGGTGCTCTACGAGCTGGCGCACTCCCCGCGCACCGACGCGGCCGATCTGCGCGGCGAGCTGTCGCTCGACTCGGGGTATCTGAGCCGGATCCTGACCAAGTTCGAGCAGGACGGGCTGGTCGAGCGGACGCCGTCCGAGCAGGATCCGCGGCGGCGCCGGATCACCCTGACCGCACGCGGCCGGGAGACCGCCACGCTGCTGGCCGAGCGGGCGAACGAGTCAGTCGGCAATCTGCTGTCGGCCGTACCGCCCGCCGACCGGCCCCGGCTGGCGGAGGCGATGCGGACCGTCCGCGAGATCCTCTCCGACGGCCGGCCCCCGCGCCGCGAGGACGTGCTGCTGCGCGAACCGGGCCCCGGGGACCTCGGCTGGATCGTGCAGCGCAACGCCTCTCTGTACGCGGCCGAGTTCGGCTGGAACACCGACTACGAGGGTCTTGTCGCGCGGATCGTCGCCGACTTCGCCGAGGACCACGACCCGCATCTGGAGCGGGTGTGGATCGCCGAGCTGGACGGACGCCCGGTCGGCTGTGTGATGTGCGTACGGGACGAGGCGCCCGCCACCGCCCGGCTCCGGCTGCTCCTGGTAGACCCGGACGCGCGCGGCCTCGGCATCGGCGACCGGCTGATCAGCGCCGTGGTGGACTTCGCCCGCGGGGTCGGCTACCGCGACCTGGTCCTGTGGACCAACGACGTCCTGGCCGCCGCCCGCCGCCTCTACCAGCGCCACGGCTTCGTCCTGACCGCCGAGAAACCCCACCGCTCCTTCGGCAAGGACCTGAACGGCCAGGACTGGCGGCTGGATCTGACGGGCGCGCCCGAGTGAGCGCCTGCGGCACCTCGCGGCGGGGTCAGCGCCCCCGAGTGAGACACGCCACAGACGCGTAGAGTCGCGACCATGAAGCTGGCGTTCTCCACTCTCGGTGTCCCCGGTCTTCCCCTCGCCGATGTGCTGCGGCTCGCGTCCGCCCACGGCTATCACGGCGTCGAGCTGCGCGCCCACCCCGAGGAGCCGGTGCATCCGGGGCTCGGCGGGGCCGAACGGGCCGCGGCCGCCGCCGAGTTCAAGGCGGCCGGGATCGAGGTCGTCGGCGTCGCGGGCTACCCGCGGGTGTGTGCCCCGGGCCCCGACGAAGCCGTCGTCGCGGAGATCCGCGCCCTGCTCGACCTCGCCCGCGATCTCGGCGCCGGTTTCGTCCGCGTCTTCCCCGGCGCCGAGGACGCCCAGAGCACCGAGGACGCCGACGCCACCGCCGCCCGCAGGCTCGGCACCGCCGCCGAGTACGCCGCCGACGTCGGCGTACGGATCCTGCTGGAGACGCATGACTCGCACCGCACCGGAGCCGCCGCGATCCGGGTACTGGGCCTGGTCGGGCACCGGCACGTGGGCTCGCTGTGGGACGTGATGCACACCTGGCTGGGCGGCGAGCAGCCCTCGGAGTCGTACGCGGCCCTCTCCCCCTACCTCGGCTATGTCCAGGTCAAGGACATCGCCTCGGCCGCCGACACCACCCCGCTGCCGCTGGGCGCCGGGGTGCTGCCGCTCTCCGAGTGCGTGGAGGTACTCTCCCGGCACGGCTGGGACGGCTGGCTGTGCTGGGAGTACGAGAAGCGCTGGTACGAGTCCGCGGCACCGCTGCCGGATCTGCTGGGCGCCGGGCACGACCATCTGGCGCGGCTGCTCAACGAGTCGGCATAGACCCCGGGTAATTCGTTGGCCATCGGAGCCTGGCTCCGGTTAGCGTCCCCGTCATGATCCCGCCCGCGCCGCCGCGCTTCGCCATGCCCTCATGAGCCTCGCCCGTGTCCTCGTCGACGTACGGCCCCTGCGCACCTCCCCCGTCTTCCGGCGGCTGCTGATCGGACGTACCGCCTCCATCCTGGGCAGCTTCATGACCGTGGTGACGGTCATGTTCCAGGTGTGGGACATGACGCACAGTGCGGTCTGGAGCGGTGCGGTGGGGCTCGCGCAGGCGGTGCCGCTGGTGGTGGTCGGGCTGTTCGCCGGGTCGTGGGTGGACCGGGGGGACCGGCGGCGGATCTTCCTCGTGGCGACGATCGGCCAGGCGGTCTGCTCCCTGCTGCTGGCGGTGCAGGGCTTCACCGGGAACGTCCCGGTGATCGGGATCCTCGCCCTGGTCGCCGCGGGCTCCTCCTTCAGCGCGGTCGGTGGTCCGGCGGCGGGCGTGTTCGTGCCGCGGCTGCTGCCCAAGGACCAGGTGGCCGCGGGCCTCGCGCTCAACCAGGTCACCGCCCAGTCGATGATGCTGATCGGCCCGGCGCTCGGCGGCCTGTTCCTCGGCTGGTTCGGCATCGGCGTCTGCTACCTGATCGACGCCCTCAGCTTCGGCCTGGCCTTCTACGGCGCCTTCGGCCTGCCCGCGCTGCCGCCGGAGGGCGAGCCGTCGCGCCCCGGACTGCACGGCGTGCTGGACGGACTGCGCTTCCTGGGCGGGCACCGGGTGGTGCGCGGGGCGCTGATCACCGACCTCGCGGCGACCGTGCTGGCGATGCCGATGAGCCTGTTCCCGCTGGTCAACGAGGAGCGCTTCGGCGGCAATCCGCGCACCCTCGGCCTGTTCCTGTCCGCCTTCGCGCTCGGCGGGGTCACCGCCACCGCCTTCTCCGGACGGCTGACCCGGCTGGCCCGCCCCGGCGCGGTCATGCTGTGCGGGGCCGGGATCTGGGGTGTGGCAGTCACCCTGTTCGGGCTGACCACCAGCGCCTGGGCGGGACTTGGGTTGCTGGTGGTGGCGGGCGCGGCGGACTCCGTCTCGGTGCTGTCCCGTACGACGATCGTCCAGACCCGCACCCCGGACGCCCTGCTGGGCCGGGTGACCGCGGCCGAGCTGATCGTCGGCCAGGCCGGACCGCATCTGGGCAATGTGCGCGGCGGTGTGGTGGCCGGCTGGACCTCCGGAGCGACCGCCCTGGTCACGGGCGGCCTGCTGTGCGTCCTGGCGGTGGCCTACGTCGCCTCCAGCACTCCGGAGCTGCGGAACGGCACTACGCCGGAGTGAGCCGCTGATTGGGGTCCAGGCACCAGTCCAGCACCGCGGGCCAGGGGCCGTAACCGGCGTCCAGGTCCAGGTGGGCGGCGCCGGGGAGGATGTCGCAGGGGATGCCGAGCGGCTCGGCGAACAGGGTGCGGGCGCCCTCCGGGCAGTACGGGTCGTCCTCGCCCGCGACCAGGCGGGTCGGCCCCGGCAGCGTGAAGTCCGAGGCGGGCGGGGCGAAGGCGGCGACCTCGGGGTGACGGCTCAGCACGGACCCGGAAGGCGGGGCGACCAGCAGGACCCGGTCCACGTCCCCGAGTCCGGGCAGCGCGCGGGCGGCCGCGTGCAGCCACAGCACGGCGGAGAGGCTGTGGGCGAGGACGACCTGCTGTCCGGGCAGATGCCGGGCCAACTCCCCCAGCCAGACGTCAAGTTCGGGATCGTCGGCGTCGGGGAGTTGCGGGTAGGTCACCTGATGGCCGAGCCCGGTGAGCCGGTCGGCGAGCCAGTGCTGCCAGTGGCCTTCGGGGCGGTGGTTCTGCCAGCCGTGGAGGATGAGGTACGAGGTCATGGCGCCGATGGTTTCCGATCAGGGACCGCCTGGTCCAGTTAATCTTTCGCGATGGAACCAGTAAGCGAGACCTTCATGGTCGATCTGCGCCGCCTGGCCGTCCTGCGGGAGCTGCGCCGCCGCGGCAGCCTGGCCCGTACCGCCGAGGCCCTGCATCTGACCCCGTCGGCGGTCTCCCAGCAGCTCGCCGCGCTCTCCCGGGAGCTGGGCGTCCCGCTGACCGAGCGGGAGGGGCGGGGCGTACGGCTCACCGCGCAGGCCCGGGTCCTGCTCGGGCACGCGGATCTGATCGCGGCCCAACTGGAGCGCGCCCGCGCCGACCTGGCCGCGTACGGGGAGGGCGGGCGGGCGCGGGTGACGATCGGCTGCTTCTCCAGTGGCGTCCTCGGGCTCCTGCCCGGGGCGCTGCGCGCACTGTCCGAGCGGTTGCCCCGGCTCCGCGTGGACGTCGTGGAGGCCGAACCCCCGGATCTGTTCACCGCGTTGGACGCGGGTCGGGTCGACGTGGCGGTGGCCGTGGACTTCGCGGCGACGCCCCCGCACACCGACGGCCGCTATCACCGCGTCGACCTGCTCACCGACGTCCTGGACCTCGCCGTACCGGCGGACCACCGACTGGTGGGCGAACGGCGGGTCGCGCTGCGGGAGTTGGCCGCCGAGCCCTGGATCGTCGGGGATGCGCGCAGTTGTTGCGGCGCGGTGGCCCGCTCGGTGTGCGCGGCGGCCGGTTTCACCCCCGACATCCGGCACGCGGTGAACGACTGGGCGGCGCTCGCGGCCCTGGTCGAGGCGGGCCGGGGCGTCGCCCTGATCCCCCGCCTGGTCCGCCCGCTGTACGCGCACCGCGCCATCGCCCTGCTGCCCACCGAGGGCGAGCCGCCGTCCCGGAACGTCTTCGCGGCCGTCCGGGCGGGCTCGGAGAACGACCCGGTGCTGGCCGCCGTACGGGAGGAGTTGCTCAGTGCGTCCCGGACAGCCGCTTCTCCAACCGGGCCCGGCACTCCGGCCACTCCTCGGCCGTGATCGAGTAGATCGCGGAGTCGCGCAGCAGGCCGTCCTCGCCCGGGGCCCAGGAGCGGGACCAGTTGCGCAGGACGCCCTCGAAGCGGGCGCCCGTGCGCTCGATGGCGGCGCGGGAACGGCTGTTGCGGGCGTCGGTCTTGAGGTCGACCCGGGACACGTCCCACTCCTCGAAGGCGTGCCGGAACAGCAGGAACTTGGCCTCGGTGTTCACGCCCGTGCCCTGCGCGGAGGCGGCGAGCCAGGTGAAGCCGACCTCGATGGCGTCCAGCCGGTCCTCGGTGCGCCAGGAGCGCGGTTCCCAGTAGGAGGTGGTGCCGACCACGCGTCCGGTCGCCGACGAGATCTGCGCGTACGGCGCGAGGCTGCCGGCCGCGGCGCGGGCGAGCTGGGCGTCGACGTAGCCCTCCACCTCGGCGGCCGTGGGCACCCAGGTGAACGCGTAGGAGTCGCGGTTCTCCTCGGCCGCGAGGGCCAGCCCGGCGGCATGCCGCCGCTCCAGTGGTTCCAGGCGCACCAGCGCGCCCTCCAGTACCGGCCCCGTCAGCCTGAAGCTCACCCGTCGTCCCTCACAACCGCGCGCGCAGCGCCCCGAACTCCTCGTGGAAACCGGGGAAAGTCTTGCGGACGCAGCCGGGGTCGTCGAACGAAATACCGGGCACGCGGAGGCCGGTGACGGCGAAGGACATGACGATGCGGTGGTCGCCGTAGGTCTTGATCTCCGCGCCTGTGGGGGTGGCGCCGGGGTGGATCTCGATCCAGTCGGGGCCCGTCTCCACCCGCACGCCGAGCCGCCGCAGGTTCTCCGCGCAGGCCTCCAGGCGGTCGCACTCCTTCACCCGGGTGTTGGCGACGTCCTCGATGCGCACCGGCCCCGAGGCGAAGGGGGCGATGGCGGCGAGGGTGGGCATGGTGTCGGAGATGTCCCGCATGTTGACGGTGAGGCCGCGCAGTTCGCCGGTGCCGCGGACCGTGGTGCGGTCCGCGCCGATCTCCACCTCGGCGCCCATCCGGCGCAGTACGTCGACGAAGCCCAGGTCGCCCTGGAGCGCGCCCTCACCGAGACCCGGCACGGTCACCTCGCCACCGGAGAGGGCCGCGGCGGCGAAGAAGTAGCTGGAGGTGGAGGCGTCGGGTTCGATGGCGTAGGTGGTGGCGCGGTAGCCGCCCGGCGGGACGACGAAGTCATGGCCTTCCCTGGTCACCTCCACCCCGAACGCCCGCATCATCGCGAGGGTGATCTCGATGTACGGCACCGAGACCAGGTCGGTGACATGGATGCGCAGGCCCTTCTCGGTGAGCGGGCCGAGCAGCAGCAGGGCGGTCAGGTACTGCGAGGACTGTCCGGCGTCCAGCGTCACCTCGCCGCCCGCGACCCCGGCCGCCCGCACGGTCAGCGGGTGGTGGCCGTCCCGCTCCTCGTGCCGCAGGTCCACGCCCAGCTCGCGCAGGGCCCGGGTGAGCGGCAGCAGCGGGCGGCGGCGCATCTGCTCGGAGGCGTCGAAGCGGTAGGTGCCGTGGCCGGCGGCGGCCAGCGTCGGCAGGAAGCGGGCGGTCGTCGCGCCGTCCCGGCAGTAGACGTCCGCCTCGGCGACCGCGGGGCCCTGCGGGCGGCCGTCCACCTGCCAGCTGTCCGGGGTCCTCCCGACGCGGTACCCGAGCCGGGCCAGCCCCTCGGCGAAGCCCTCGGTGTCGTCCGACCGCAGCGGCCGAACGAGGGTGGTGACTCCGTCGGCCGCCGCCGCCAGGAAGAGGGCGCGCGCGGTGATGGACTTGGAACCGGGGATGTCGGCAACTGGCATGGCCCCAATGATCGCCCGACGCGGGGCCACCGCGCCGGAAAGTCCACGAGATGGACCCCGGATCGTCAGTCCGTCGCCACGTCCTCCGGAGCCGAGCGGGCCAGCCTGGCGAGGGTTGCCAGGGCCGTGGAGAGAGTGTCCGTGCGTGGGGTGGCGAGGCCCAGGCGGATCGCGTTCGGGGCGTGCGCGTCGCCCACGGTGAACGCGGCGGCGGGCGGGACGCCGATGCCGTAGCGGGCGGCCGCGGCGACGAAGGTGTCGGCGCGCCAGGGGCGGGGGAGCCGCCACCAGCAGTGGTAGGAGCGCGGGTCCGTGCGGACGGCGAAGCCGGACAGGCGGCGGGCCGCGATCTCCTGCCGTACGGCCGCGTCCCGCTGCTTGGCCCGCACCAGCCGGCGTACGACGCCCTCGCGCTGCCAGCGGGCGGCGGCCTCCACGTTGAAGTGCTGGGCGGTCCAGCCCCCGGAGCGCAGTGCGGCGGCGATGTCGTCGAGCAGGGGTCCCGGGGCCACGACGAGACCGAGGGAGAGCCCGGGGGCGATGCGCTTGGAGAGGCTGTCGACCAGGACCGTCCGCTCGGGCACCAGCGCGGCCAGCGGGGGCAGTTCGTCGCGCAGGAAGGCCCAGATGGTGTCCTCGATCAGGGGGAGGTCCAGGCGCCTCAGCACCTCGGCCAGCCGGTGCGTTCGGGGCTCGGGCATCGTCAGGGACAGGGGGTTGTGGACGACCGGCTGCGCGTAGACGGCGTGCAGTCCGCCCGCCCGGTGGGCCTCCTCGACGGCTTCCGGAACCAGTCCGTCGTCGTCCATGGCGAGCGGGACCAGGGTGATGCCCAGTCGCCCGGCGATGGCCTTGACCACGGGGTACGTCAGCTCCTCGACGCCGAGCCGGGCGCCGGGCGGCACCAGGGCGGCGAAGACCGCGGAGAGCGCCTGGCGGCCGTTCCCGGCGAACAGCACCCGCGTCGGGTCGGGGCGCCAGCCGCCCCGGGTGAGCAGATCGGCGGCGGCCTCCCGGGCGGCGGGACGACCGGCCGGGCCGATCGGGCGCAGGGCGTCCTGGAGGACGTCGGCGCGCAGCAGGCCCTCCAGTCCCGCGGCGAGCAGCGCGGACTGCTCGGGCACGACCGGGTAGTTGAACTCCAGGTCGATCCGGCTCCCGGCGGGTTCGCCGAGCGCGGGCGCGTCGGTGGGGGCGGCGGCGCGCACGAAGGTGCCGCGGCCCACCTCGCCGACGGTCAGTCCGCGGCGGCCGAGTTCCTGGTAGACGCGGGTGGCGGTGGAGTTGGCGATGCCGTACCGCCGGGCGAAGGCGCGCTGCGGGGGGAGCCGGTCGCCCGGCTTGAGGGCGCCGGACCTGATCTCCGCGGCCACCTCGTCGGCGACGCTCCGGTAGTCCCGCACGACAACGCTCCCCTCGGCTTTCGAACCTCGGCTTGGGTGATCGCCCACCCAACCACAGAATTGCACCGAGAGCAATATCGTCATTGCATCGAGGCATTATCTCTTCCTAGACTCGGTGCATTGCTCGCCGCAGCACAGACGGGGGAAGTCGCCATGGTCGAACCGAGTGGAGTCCTCGGCGTGTTCGTCATCGCCCTCGGCATGGTGCTCACCCCCGGACCGAACATGCTCTACCTCGTCTCCCGCAGCATCACCCAGGGCAGACGCGCCGGGGTGATCTCCCTCGGCGGGGTGGCGGTCGGCTTCCTGGTCTATCTGACGGCCGCGAATCTCGGCCTGTCGGTCATCTTCTACGCCGTCCCCCAGCTGTACGTCGCCGTGAAGCTGGCCGGCGCCTGCTACCTCGGCTGGCTGGCCTGGAGCGCGCTGAAGCCGGGCGGGATCTCGGTGTTCGCGCCGAAGGACGTACCGCCCGACTCGCCGCGCCGGCTGTTCACGATGGGCCTGGTGACCAATCTGCTCAACCCGAAGATCGCCATCATGTACCTGTCCCTGATCCCGCAGTTCATCGATCCGCAGGCGGGCCCTGTCCTGGTCCAGGGGCTGCTGCTGGGCTCGGTGCAGATCGTGGTCGCCGTGACGGTCAACCTCTCCATCGTGCTGGCGGCCGGCACCATCGCCGTGTTCCTGGCCCGCCGCCCCGGCTGGCTGCGGATCCAGCGGTACGTCATGGGCACCGTGCTCGGCGGCCTCGCGGTGTCCCTGGCCGTGGACACATCGGGACCCGCGAAAGCGCATTGACGGCGCCCCAGTCGCCCCGTCCGGCTCCCGCGCACCGACTTGAGGAATTCCACGGGGATTCCACGGGGAGGCGGGAACCCGCCCCCACCCCCGCCCGTCCAACCGGCAGCTGTCGGAGAGTCACCACGGTGCGGTGTCGGCCTCGCTGCTGGCTGCGAACGCTGACCCACCCTCTCCGCCGCGCCGCGGCCGACAGCACCCCGCCATCGGCGCGCCCCCCTCCAACAGCGCCGATGGCGGACCCCCACCTCTCAGGACACAGGCCTGTGCGCTCTCTTGACTGGCAGAAACTTCCCGGATATTGCTGACTCCTCGGAAGTTTCTTTCAGCGGAACCCCTCTGAAGCCTCTTCAGCGGATCATCTCCGGAAGGAGCGCACGTGCCCTCCAGACGCACCGTCCTCGCCGCGACCGCGGGAGCAGCCGCCACCCTCGCGGTGGGCGGGACCGCCTACGCCGACGACAAGAAGCTCCGCTCCCTCATCTCCCGCATGACCCTTGAGGAGAAGGTCGGCCAGCTCTTCGTGATGCGGGTCTACGGCCACTCCGCCACCGCCCCCGACCAGGCCGACGTCGACGCCAACCTCAAGGAGATCGGCGTCCGCACGGCGGCCGAGCTGCTCGCCAAGTACCGCGTGGGCGGCATCATCTACTTCGCCTGGGCGCACAACACCCGTGACCCGCACCAGATCGCGGACCTCTCCAACGGCATCCAGAAGGCGTCCCTGGAGCTTCCGCGCGGGCTGCCGGTGCTCGTCTCCACCGACCAGGAGCACGGCATAGTCGCTCGCGTGGGCGAGCCCGCCACCCTCTTCCCCGGCGCGATGGCCATCGGCGCGAGCGGCTCGCGCACCGACGCCCGCGCCCTCGGCCGGATCGCCGGGAAGGAACTGCGCGCGCTGGGCATCCGGCAGAACTACTCCCCCGTCGCCGATGTGAACGTCAACCCCGCCAACCCGGTCATCGGGGTGCGCTCCTTCGGCTCCGACCCGGGCGCGGTGTCCCGTATGGTCGCCGCCGAGGTCGGGGGCTACCAGCGCTCGTCGGTCGCGGCGACCGCCAAGCACTTCCCCGGGCACGGCGACACGGCCGTGGACAGCCACTACGGCTTCCCGGTCATCACCCACACCCGGGCCCAGTGGGACCAGTTGGACGCGCCCCCCTTCCGGGCGGCGATCGAGGCGGGCATCGACTCGATCATGACCGCGCACATCATGGTCCCGGCGCTCGACGACTCCGGCGACCCGGCCACCCTCTCCCGCCCGATCCTCACCGGCATCCTGCGCGAGGAACTCGGCTACGACGGGGTCGTGGTCACCGACTCCCTCGGCATGGAGGGCGTCCGCACCAAGTACGGGGACGACCGGGTCCCGGTTCTCGCGCTGAAGGCGGGCGTGGACCAGCTGCTCAACCCGCCGAACCTGGACGTCGCCTGGAACGCCGTGGTGAAGGCGGTGCGGGACGGCGAGCTGACCGAGGCGCGGCTGGAGGAGTCGATCCTGCGGGTGCTGCGCCTGAAGGCGAAGCTGGGGCTCTTCAACAGCCCCTACGTCAGCCACCAGGGCGTGGACCGCACGGTCGGCATCCCGGACCATCTGGCGGCGGCCGACCGCATCGCGGGCCGCACGACGACCCTGCTGGTCAACGAGGGCGCACTGCTGCCGCTGGCCGCCACCGATCACCCGAAGCTCCTGGTGGTCGGCGCCGACCCGGCCTCCCCGTCCGGCACCACGGGCCCGCCGACCGGTGTCCTCGCGGGCGCCCTCACCGAACTGGGCTTCACGGCGACCGCGCTGTCCACCGGCACGGCACCCTCGGCGGCGACCATCGCGCGGGCGGTGACGGCGGCGGGGGACGCGGACGCGGTGGTGGTGGGGACGTACAACGTGACGGCGACGAGCAGCCAGAAGACGCTGGTCGCCCAGCTCCTCGCGACCGGGAAACCGGTGGTCGCGGTGGCGATCCGCAACCCCTACGACGCCGCCCACCTGCCCTCCGTGAAGGCCCTGCTGGCCTGCTACTCCTGGACCGACGTCGAACTGCGGGCGGCGGCCCGGGTGATCGCCGGCGCGGTGAACCCGAGTGGACAGCTGCCGGTGCCGGTGCAGCGGGCCGACGATCCGAGCCGGGTGCTCTATCCGGTGGGACACGGGCTGTCGTATCCGACGTAGCGCCGATACGCCACGACCCCGGCGCACGACCCCAAACGGGCCCAAAGCACCCCGTATGTCTGGCGTGCGCCCGCCGCGGCGGGCCACGCTGGACCCGGGGGAAGTGGGGGGAGTGCGATGCGTGGGAGACATGCCGTGGGGGCGGTGCTGCTGGCGGCCGTGCTGGTCACGGGGTGCCAGTCGGGGGGAACCGGGGACGAGGAGGCCCGCCTGGGCGAGAACGCCCCGGCGTCACCGACCCGGAACGGGCCAATCTCGGGGTACGGCACGGTGTTCCTGGCGGTGGACGAGTGCAGTTCCTTCGGGACGACCAGTTTCACCGAGGTGCCGTGCGGCGGGGAACGGGCCGCGGCCCGGGTGGTGGCCCGCTTCGACGGCGCCGTCGGTGACGGCCCGCCCTGTCCCGGCACCACCGACTTCGTGCTGCACATCAGCGAACAGAGCCCCTCGGACGAGGACGGCGACGGCGCGGTCCCCCAGGGCTACGCCTGCATGCGCAACCTCGCCCCGCCGCACCCCGGCGACCCGGGCTCCGGCGGCGGCCCCCGCACGATCGTCGGGGACTGCGTCTACAACTCCGGCGGCCGCCAGGTCCGCGAGACGTCCTGCGACGGCAAGGCGGCGAAGAAACCGCAGTACAAGGTGGTGAAGGCGGTCGCGAAGCGGACCGAGTGCCCGGTGTCGACGGCGCTGTACGTCCAGTTGGGCGGCGAGCGTCCGGTGGGCTGCGCCCGTCCGGTGTGAGCGGATGACGGGCGCCCGGACGGCCCACCCGGCATGCGGCATATGCCAGTGGCCCGGAGAGTGGCGTTGTGACACCTCTGACTCGGATACCGCTGGAAGGCGGAGGCTGGCTGCTGGTCGAGGAACCGGGCCCGCCGGACGCGGGGCCGGTGAAGGCCGGCCGCATCGGCGACACCGTGCGCCAGCTTCCCGGCACCCTGGAAAGCGCCCTGGAGCCGGTCACGGAGACCGCCCGGGCCGCCCTCGCGTCGCTGCGCAGGGCCCGCCCCGACGAGATCACCGTCGAGTTCGGCGTCGACCTCGCGTTCGAGGCCGGAGCCGTGATCACCAAGAGCCAGGCCGGGTGCCATCTGAAGGTGACGGTGGCCTGGAAGAACGAAGGCGCCGACGGGGGTGGCGCCCCGTGAACGGAGACGGCCTCGCGTCCGACCTGCCGATGGCGGTGGCCCAGATCCTCGCCCCTGACGGCCGGGTGGCGGGCACGGGATTCCTGGTGGCCGAGGACCTGGTCGTCACATGTGCGCATGTCGTCGAGGTGGCCGGGTTCGGTCCGGGGGCGTCGGTAGGGCTGGCCTTCCCGCGCGTGGTGGGCGCAGACGGGCTCGAGGGAACCGTCCTGGCCGATGTGTGGCGGGCCTCCGAAGCCGAAGACGTGGCCTTCATCAGGCTGCCCGCACTGCCGGCCGGGGCGCGCGTCCTGCCGCTCGGCTCCGCGGAGGGCCGCGGGAGCCACGAGGTGCGCTCGTTCGGCTTCCCCGCCCAGGCGCCGCTGGAGGGGCACTGGGGCGTCGGGAAGGTCGCCGATCTGCTGCCGGCCTCGGATGGCCGGGGGCCGCTGCTGCAGCTGACCGACGCCAACGACCTGACCACCGGGTTCAGCGGCGGGCCCGTTCTCGACGAGAAGAACGGCCTGGTCGTCGGCATGGTCACCGCGATCACGGGAGCCGACGCGAACCTACGTGGCCTGAACATCGCGTACGCGACCCCCACCGAGGTCCTGCGGGAGATCCTGCCGGAGCTGGCCGAGCGCGATGTGTGCCCGTACCGGGGTCTTGAGCCGTTCAGCGCCGAGCACGCCCAGTGGTTCCAGGGCCGTTCGGAGGCGGTACGACAGGTGCTGGCGAACCTGGCCGAACAGCGCCGCCTGACCTTGCTGCTCGGACCCTCCGGCTCGGGCAAGTCGTCGCTGATTCAGGCGGGCGTGCTGCGCAAACTGGCGGACGGCGCGCTGCCGGGCAGCGACCGGTGGCTGCCGGTGCTGGCCCGGCCCCGGCAGGACATGCTCGCGGAGATCGAGCGGGCGGGCCTGCCCGGCGCGGGAGCCGAGGGCATCACGGCGGCGGTGAACGCGAGACTGGCGGCTGAACCGGGCTTCCAACGGGTGCTGCTGGTCATCGACCAGTTCGAGGAACTGCTGGTGCAGAGCACCAACGGGCGGCTGCGGAAGCTGCTGGAGGCCATCGACGAGGTCACCTCCGCGGCGGATGCCTACACGAAGATCACCGTAATCCTGATCATGCGGGACGACTTCTACCCGCAGTTGGCGGCGCTGGCGCCGAAGCTGCTGGACGCGGCGATGCCGGGGCTCCTGAACGTGCCGGGCACGCTGACCAATGAGGACCTGCACGACATCATCGTCCTGCCGGCGGAGGACGTCGGGCTGCGGCTCCAGCCGGGGCTGCCGGACCGGATCATCGACGACGTACTGAACATCACCCCCGAGGCGGCGATCACCCGCCAGGCGCCCGTCACCGTGCTGCCGCTGCTGGAGATGACGCTCCAGCAGCTGTGGGAGCGACGCAAGGACGGGTACCTGACCCACGAGGCGTACTCGCGCATCGGGGAGGTCAGCGGCAGCGTCACTACGTGGTGCGACAACGCCCTCGACGAACTGTCCCCCGAGCAACAGGTCATCGCTCGGCGGGCGTTGACGTCCCTGGTGCACCCGGTGGACCCCCGTCACAGCGTCACGGGGGTACGCACGCAGGTACCCCTGGACGAGCTGCGGGTGCTGGCGGCGGACCCGGGTGACAAGGACGAGCGGGCGAACGTGGACGCGGTCATCGCGGCGCTGGCCCGACGGCGCATCATCACGACCCTCCGCACTCCGCCGCGTCCAGGGGCTCCGCCCAGCGAACCGGTCGCGGAACTGATCCATGAGGCACTGATCCGGGACTGGAGTGCGCTGAAGAAGTGGGTGGACCAGGACACCCGTTTCAACGAGTGGCTCAACCGCACCCGGGAACGACAGTCCCGCTGGGACCTCCTGGAAGGAGCGGCACTGGCCGAGGGCCTGGAACTGTCCGAGCAGCGACGGTTGCCGAGCGACATCGCGGAGTTCCTCAAGGCCAGCCAGGACCGCCAACGGGCAGCCGTGCGGCGGAGCCGGGTGGTCATCGGGGTCCTGAGCGGGTTGCTGGTACTGGCCCTGCTGGCGGTGGCGGGGGCCGTGTGGGAGTGGATCAGGGTGGGGAACGCGAAGGAGAGGGCGCTGTCACGGGAGCTTGCGGCGCAGTCCAACGAACTCCTCAGCACGGATCCGGAACTCGCGGCGCTGCTGGCGGTCAAGGCGTTTCAAAGCAGCGACACCTCCGAGGCCATTGACAGCCTGAGCAGCGCCGCGGCCCTGCCGACGCACCGTCGCTTCTCCTGGCACGACGATGAAGTGCGCGCAGTGGCGTACAGCCCGAAAGGTTCGTACTTCGCAAGCGTCGGCGCCGACCAGTCCGTCCACCTGCGGGACGCGCGCACGATGAAGACGCTCCGGAGACTACCCATGCACGACAACGCGCTGAACTCGGTGGCGTTCAGCCGGGACGGCGGCCTGGTAGCCACCGCCGGTGCCGACGAGCTCGTCCGCCTGTGGAATACGGGCACGGGCCGGCACCACAAGACACTCCACGGCCACTCCGACCAGGTCAGGGCTGTAGCGTTCCATCCGAAGGAGGACATCATCGCCACCGCCGGCGACGACAACGTCGTCCACCTGTGGAACACGGCCACCGGCGAACACCTCAGAACGCTCGAAGGGCACAAGAGTCATGTCAGGACCGTGGCGTTCCATCCCGAGGGCGGCATCCTTGCCACCGGCGGCGACGACAACACCGTCCGGCTTTGGAGCACGTCCGACGGCACACCCCTGGAAACGCTCAAGGAGCACAAGCAGTCGGTGACTTCGGTGGCGTTCAGCCCGGATGGCAGCATGTTTGCGAGCGCTGACGGCTACGACGCGCACCTGAGGGACCCAGCCACCGGTGAGAGTTCGAGCGTGCTGTCGGACTACGCCCATCTGGTCGCCTTCAGCCCGGACAGCAAGACCTTCGCCACCGCCTCCGACCGCTTCGTGCAGCTGTGGGACACGTCCACCGGCGCGCCGCGCATGACCCTCGCCGGTCACGCCAACACGGTGCTCGGGCTGGCGTTCAGCCAGAACAGCCGCGCCCTTGCCACCGCGGGACGCGACAAGACGGTACGCATGTGGGACGCGACCGCCGGCAACGACCGCACCACGCTGAAGGGAAACACCAGCTCCGTCTTCTGGCTGGCGTTCAGTCCCGACAGCAAGACCATCGCCAGTGCCGGCGCCGACAACTCCGCTCGGCTGTGGAACTCGGCCACCGGTAAACCCGGCCGGAAACTGAGCAAACACAGTCGAGAGGTGTACGCCATTGCCTTCCACCCCAACGGCGACACAGTCGCCACCGGGAGCGAGGACAAAACCGTACGACTGTGGAACATCCACACCGGTACGAGCCGGCCACCTCTGAAGGATCACAGTTTTCCAGTGTTGTCAGCGGCCTTCAGCCATGACGGCAAGACCCTCGCCACCGCGGACAGAGACGGCGCTCTCCTCTTGCGCGACGCGAACACGGGCAAGGCCGGCCCCCCGATCCGCGCGCACAGTGAGGCGGTGTTGGATATGGCCTTCAGTCCCGACGACCGCCTTCTCGCCACCGCCGGCGGCGACTCGACGGCGAAACTCTGGGATCGGCGCGGCAAGTTCCTGACGGCACTCTCCGGACACGACTACGCGGTGAATTCTGTGGCGTTCAGCCCTGACGGCGAGATGATCGCCACGGCAAGCGGGGACGGAACGGTCCTCCTGTGGAACGCAGACACCGGCCGATCGATCGCCGCTCTCACCGAGCACGCCGGGGGCGTGAACGCAGTGGCGTTCCACCCCGACGGAAAGACCCTCGCCACCGGGAGCGATGACGGGACCGTCCGGGTCTGGGACGTGGCGACCCACAAGCCCCGCAGGTCCATCCTCGCGAGCCTGAGCGGTGTGAATCATCTGGTGTACAGCCCTGATGGTCACGTCCTCGCCACCGCCGGCGTCGATGGAACAGTGCGCCAGTGGGAGGTCGACAGGTCCCCCGAGCCCCAAAGGGACATCGAACACATCTGCCGCACTTTCAACCGCGATCTCACCACCGACGAGGCCAGGGCCTACCTCCACGACGGCTCAGACGCCTCCGTCTGCCCGTAAAACCGCGAAACCGGCGGCAGGCCACCAGGACCCGCCGCCGGTTCAAGGCGCGTTACGGACGCAGCGTCCGCTCCACCCCCCGCTTGTCCAGCTTCGCGTCGAACTTCGCCAGCGGCTTCGCCGAGGACGGGTTCGCCTGGACCGAGGCCGAGGCGACGCCCGCCCACTCCAGGATCTTCGCCGTCGCCAGGGTCTTCTCCGAATCCACCAGGCCCGCGACCCGCGCCCCGTGGTTCGCGCCCGGGGCCGTGAAGACGTACGAGTCACGCGCACCCTTGCCGAGGCGGAACGGCTCCGCGCCCCACGGGTCGTTCTCGCCGTAGACGAAGAGCATCTGGCGGGCGTTGTGGCGGACCCAGGTGTCCACGTCGCGCATCGCGTACGGCTGGAACGTCATCGGGATCGAGCGCGGCACGAAGTACCGCGGCGGCAGGTAGCCGTAGCGGATGTACTGCTTCTCGATGTGCGGGAAGACGATCGTCGGCGCGCCGAGCTGGGTGCCCGCCTGGTAGTAGTACGGCGTGTACGGCTCCAGGCCCTGGTCCGTATAGAACGAGAAGCCCGCGATCGTGTCGATCGAGGTCCAGATCTCCTCGTCCGTCGCGTTCTTCGCGTCCGCGGGAATCGTGCCGCAGTCCGAGAGCAGGCTGTACTGCCAGAAGCCCCAGACGTAGTCGAGCACGGTCGCCTCGTACGCCTTGTCCAGGCTGCCCACCGTGTTGAACGTGTAGCCGTTCTCGGCCGCGTAGGCGGCGTAGCGCTGCTCCAGCGGCTCACGGCGGACCAGGGCCTCGCGCTGGACGCCGTTCAGGCGGTCGCGGCACTCCTTGGTGCCGACGTTGGCGAAGAACTCGTCGTAGGCCGAGTCCTCCTTGTTCACCACGTCGTTGGGGGCGACGTAGGCGACGACGCCGTCCATGTCGCGCGGGTAGAAGCGCTCGTAGTACGTGGCGGTCATGCCGCCCTTCGAGCCGCCCGTGGAGAGCCACTTCTTGTCGTAGAGCGGCTTGAGCGCCTTGAAGATGCGGTGCTGGTCGCTCGCCGCCTGCCAGATGTCCAGCTTCGTCCAGTCGGCGGGGGCCGGCCGGGACGGCGTGAAGTAGCGGTACTCCATGGAGATCTGGTTGCCGTCCACGATCTGGGTCGGCTCGCGCCGGCTCGGGGTCGTGGAGACGTTGTAGCCGCCGGTGTAGAAGACCGTCGGGCGGCTGACGTCCTTGTGCAGCACGGTGATCCGCTGCTGGAACGTGCCCTTCGACGGATGCCGGTGGTCCACCGGCTGGGTGTAGTTGAGGACGAAGAAGCGGTAGCCGGTGTACGGCTTCTCCTCCACCAGGCTCATGCCCGGTATGGCCAGCAGCCGGTCCTTGATGTCGGTGGCCTCCGGCTGGGCGGCGGTGGCCGCCCCTGCCGTGCTCAACGTGCCTATGAGCACCGTGAGCGCCAGCAGCCATCTGAGCGCCTTGCGCATGCACCCTCCCCTGTGAGTTCAGATGTGCGCCCGGAAGCTATCGGAGCAACAGACGATCACACCAGAGGAGTTACCGACAAAACCGGTCACAGACCGAATCGGATCAGCACAGGGATCAGCACAGAATCCAGCCCGACTCGCCCGATCCGCCGCCCACTCGGCCGGTCACCTTCACACAGCGATGGCCCGCGTACACCGACACCGTGAGCGTCTTGCGCCGGTGCTTGCCCTGGTAGGGCACCGGACGGTGGCCGCGCGCCTGCACGCTGACCGCCATCGTCCGCTTGCGGCCGGGGTTCTTGGCGAGCGTGAAGGCGCACACCGTGCCGCCGCTCCGGTACACCTGTACGGAACCCGTGGAGAACGGCACCGTCCGCACCTTGCGCCCGGGACACGACGTACCGGCGGCCTGTGCCTCGCCCGGCGCCGCGACGGCGAGCAGCCCGGACGCGATCAGCAGCGCAAGACCGGTCCCCAGCCGTCGGCGTATCGCACCACTGTCCACTGTGTCGTCCTCCCCGTACCCCGGCGATGAGCGTACTGATGTACGGACGCCTGACGTACACCGGACGGTTGCGTGCCGACCGTCACGCGAGCTCGACGCCGACCGGTTCCCCGATGAAGGTCCGCCACAGTTCGGCGTACCGGCCGCCGAGGGCCAGCAGTTCGTCGTGGGTGCCGTCCTCGGCGACCCGGCCGTGCGCCATCACCACGACCCGGTCCGCGCGCGCGGCGGTCGTCAGCCGGTGCGCGACCACGAGGGTCGTACGGCGGCCCGCCAGGCGGTCGGTGGCCTGGTTGACCTGTGCTTCCGTCGCCAGGTCCAGCGCGGCGGTCGCCTCGTCGAGGAGCAGGATGTCGGGGTCGACGAGTTCGGCGCGGGCCAGCGCGATCAACTGCCGTTGCCCCGCGGACAGGTTGCGGCCGCGCTCGGCGACCTCGTGCAGATAGCCCCCGTCGAGGGTGGCGATCATCTCGTGGGCGCCCACCGCGCGGGCCGCCGCCTCCACCTCGGCGTCCGTCGCGTCGGGGCGGCCGTAGGCGATGGCGTCGCGGACGGTGCCCTGGAAGAGGTACGCCTCCTGCGGGACGACGCCGAGCCGGTGCCGGTAGGCCGTCATGTCCAGGGCGCGCAGATCGGTGCCGTCGACGGTGACCCGGCCGCCGGTCGGGTCGTAGAACCGGGCGACCAACTTGACCAGGGTGGACTTCCCGGCGCCGGTCTCGCCGACGAAGGCGACGGTCTGGCCCGCGGGGATGCGCAGGTCGACGTCGGTGAGGGCCTCGTCGTCGCTGCCGTACGCGAAGCTCACGTCCTCGAAGGCGATCTCGCCGCGCAGGGAGAGGACGTCCAGCGGCTCCTCGGCGGACTTCGTGGACGTCGGCTCCTGGAGCAGCTCCTGGATCCGGCCGAGCGAGACCGTGGCCTGCTGGTAGCCGTCGAAGACCTGGGAGAGCTGCTGGACGGGGGCGAAGAACAGGTCGATGTAGAGCAGGTACGCAACGAGCGCGCCGGTCGTCAGCGTCGCCGCGTCCACCCGGCCCGCGCCCACGATCAGCACGGCGGCCACGGCGACCGACGACAGCAACTGCACGAAGGGGAAGTAGATGGAGATCAGCCACTGGCCGCGGATGCGGGCCTGGCGGTAGCTGTCGCTGCGCTCGGCGAACCGCGCACCGCCGTCCCGCTCGCGCCGGAAGGCCTGCACGATACGCAGTCCGGACACCGACTCCTGGAGGTCGGCGTTGACCACCGACACCCGCTCACGGGCCAGTTCGTACGCCTTCACGCTCGCCTTGCGGAAGAACCAGGTGGCGACGATCAGCGGCGGCAGCGTCGCGAAGACGACCAGCGCCAGCTGAAGGTCGATCACCAGCAGGGCGCCCATGATGCCGAAGAAGGTGACGACTGAGACGAACGCGGTGACCAGGCCGGTCTGGAGGAAGGTCGACAGGGCGTCGACGTCCGTCGTCATCCGCGTCATGATCCGGCCGGTCAGCTCGCGCTCGTAGTAGTCGAGCCCGAGCCGCTGGAGCTGGGCGAAGATCTTCAGCCGCAGCGCGTACAGCACCCGCTCACCGGTGCGCCCGGTCATCAGGGTCTCGCCGAACTGCGCCGCCCACTGCACGCTCACCGCGACGAGACCCAGCAGGGAGGCCACCCAGACCGCGCCGAGGGCGGCCTCGGAGACCCCGCTGTCGATGCCGTGCCGGATCAGCACCGGCAGCAGCAGTCCGGTGCCCGCGTCGACGGCGACCAGGCCGAGGCTGGCCAGCAGGGGCAGCCCGAAGCCGCGCAGGAGCCGCCTGAGGCCGTAGGACTCCTCCGGGGTGACCGCTCGGGCCTCGTCGACGTCCGGGACGTCGGTCGCCGGGGGCAGCGCCTCGACCTGGGCGAGGAGTTCCGGGGTGGCCGGGGCGCCGTCCATCGCGGTGTCGCGCGGGGTGCGTTCGCCCGCCCACAGCCGGGGCGTGATCCCGCGCTCGGCGTCGAACTCGGCGTCCAGCTCGGCCCGTACGGAGGTGTCCTCCTCCTGGGGCGGGGCGGCCGGGGTGTGTCCTGGCGAGACGCCGCCCAGCTCGTCGGGGTCGGTGAGCAGGCGGCGGTAGAGGGCGGAGCGCTCCTGGAGCTCCTCGTGGGTGCCGAGGTCGGCGAGGCGGCCGTCGTCGAGGACGGCGATGCGGTCGGCGAGGTTCAGGGTGGAGCGGCGGTGCGCGATCAGCAGGGTCGTGCGGCCCTCCATGACCTGGGCGAGGGCCTCGTGGATCTCGTGCTCCACGCGCGCGTCGACGGCGGAGGTGGCGTCGTCGAGGACCAGCAGGCGGGGGTCGGTGAGGATGGCGCGGGCGAGGGCGACGCGCTGGCGCTGGCCGCCGGAGAGGGTGAGGCCGTGCTCGCCGACCTTGGTGTCGTAGCCCTCGGGCAGCTCGGCGATGAAGCGGTCCGCCTGGGCGGCGCGGGCGGCCTGCTCGATCTGCTCCTCGGTGGCGTCGGGGCGGCCGTAGGCGATGTTGGCGCGGACCGTGTCGGAGAAGAGGAAGGAGTCCTCGGGGACCAGGCCGATCGCGGCGCGCAGGGAGTCCAGGGTCAGCTCGCGGACGTCGTGGCCGCCGATGAGGACGGCGCCGTGGGTGACGTCGTAGAAGCGGGGCAGCAGGAGCGAGACGGTGGACTTGCCGGAGCCGGAGGAGCCGACGACGGCGAGGGTCTCGCCGGGGCGGATCTCGAAGGTCAGCCCGTCGAGGACGGGGCGGCTGTCTTCGTACCCGAAGGAGACGTCGTCGAACTCGACGGTCGCCGGGGCGTCGGCGGGGAGTTCCTTGGTGCCGTCCTTCATCGACGGCTCGGTGTCGATCAGCTCCAGGACGCGTTCGGTGCCGGCGCGGGCCTGCTGGGCGACGGTGAGGACCACGGCGAGCATCCGGACCGGGCCGACGAGCTGGGCGAGGTAGGTGGAGAAGGCGACGAAGGTGCCGAGGGTGATGTGTCCGCGCACGGCGAGCCAGCCGCCGAGGGCGAGCATGGCGACCTGGCCGAGGGCGGGGACGGCCTGGAGGGCCGGGGTGTACTTGGAGTTGAACCGGATGGTGCGCAGCCGCCCGGCGAACAGCCGTCGGCCGACGTCCCGGAGCTTGCCGGTCTCCTGCTCCTCCTGCCCGAAGCCCTTGACCACGCGGACCCCGCTGACGGCGCCGTCCACGACGCCCGCGACGGCCGCCGCCTGGGCCTGGGCGTACCAGGTGGCGGGGTGCAGCTTGGTGCGGCTGCGCTTGGCGATCCACCACAGGGCGGGGGCGACGGCCAGCGCGACGGCGGTGAGCGGCAGCGACAGCCAGGCCATGACGACCAGGGAGATCAGGAACAGGGCGAAGTTCCCGATGGTCATCGGGAGCATGAAGAGCAGACCCTGGATCAGCTGGAGGTCGCTGGTGGCCCGTCCGACGACCTGCCCGGTGGACAGCTCGTCCTGCCGCCGCCCGTCGAGCCGGGTGATCGTCCCGTACATCTCGGTACGGAGATCGTGCTGGACGTCGAGGGCGAGACGGCCGCCGTAATAGCGCCGGACGTAGGTGAGCACGTAGACGATCACGGCCGACCCGATGAGCAGCCCCGCCCACAGGGCCATGCCGCGGGTCTTGTCGCCGATCACGTCGTCGATGATCACCTTGGTGATCAACGGCACGAGCGCCATGACGGCCATACCGGCCAGCGAGGACCCGAGGGCGAGGACGACGTCCTTCGGGTAGCGCCAGGCATACCCCCACAGTCTCCGCGCCCATCCCTGCCGCGCTGCCACGTCCGGCCTCCCCGCGTGATCGTCCACGACATGCCCCAACGTGTTCGGCCTCGGTTTTCATCCCGGGATGAGCATCCGAACGGGGTGCGGCTGAGTATCAGGGCGGAGCCGCCGGGCCGCGGGGCCGGATTTGATCATCGGTATGAAGAAGAACACCGTGCTCGTCGCCGTCGCCGTCGTCCTCGTGGTGCTGTTCGCGCTGGTGGCCAAGGGGTGCGAGGCGATGGCCGGCGGCCGGGTGGGCACGACCGACGAGTTCCGCGCCCATGTGCGGGCGACCACCGAGGCGGGCACTGCCGTGTACCTCGCCCTCTCCCCCGCGCCGACGGGCGACCTCTACCCGGCCAAGGAGGGCAGCGGCTCCTGCGTCGACGACTTCGGCTTCGACGACGGTGACGTCACCCGGGACCAGCCGATCTACTCCTGGGACCTGGAGTACGCGAGCACCACCGACTTCCGTGCCGCGCTGAAGGCCCTGGAGGCGACCTGGCGCGCGGACGGCCGCAAGGTGGAGAAGGTCG
Organism: Streptomyces davaonensis JCM 4913; assembly: GCF_000349325.1. Taxonomy (GTDB): domain Bacteria; phylum Actinomycetota; class Actinomycetes; order Streptomycetales; family Streptomycetaceae; genus Streptomyces; species Streptomyces davaonensis. The sequence goes on along the minus strand of NC_020504.1, from coordinate 6,146,130 downwards.
AGAACGGCATCGCCACCACTGTCGACGACGGCATCCGGGTCACCTTCCACCTCGGCTGGTACACCGACAAGCCCGAGCTGCGCGCGGAGGGCAGGTGCATGCGGTACACGGACACCTACGGCGACACGTACGACTTCCTGTACGACGACGACGGCGACGGGACCGTCGACGAGTACGAGAAGCCCAGCTGGTGAGCCTCACGGCAGCAGCCGCTGCTCCTTCGCCACCGCCACCGCGCCCGCCCGGGTGTCCACGCCGAGCTTGTCGTAGATCCGGCCCAGGTGGGTCTTGACCGTGGCCTCGCTGATGAACAGGGCCTTGGCGATCTCGCGGTTGCCGAGGCCCTGGGAGAGCTTGGCGAGGATCTCCTGCTCGCGGTCGGTGAGGGTGGGGCGCGGATTGCGCAGGTTCGCCATGACCCGGCCCGCGACCGGCGCGGACAGCGCGGTACGGCCCTGCGCGGCGGCGTGGATCGCGGCGAACAGCTCGTCCGGCCGCTCGGCCTTCAGCAGGTAGCCGGTCGCGCCCGCCTCGATGGCCCGGGTGATGTCGGCGTCGGTGTCGTACGTCGTCAGCACCAGGACGTGCGGGCCGCCGCCCGGTGTCGCGGTCAGCCGCCGGGTGGTCTCCACACCGTCGATGCCCGCGCCGAGCTGGAGGTCCATCAGCACGACGTCCGGCGTGAGCTTCGCCGCCAGCGCCAGCGCCTCCTCTCCGGTACCGGCCTCGCCGACGACCTCGATGTCCGGGGCGCTGTCGAGCAGGGCGAGCAGTCCGGCGCGGACGACGGCGTGGTCGTCGCAGAGCAGGATGCGTACGGCGGTCATGGGCTGCTCTCCGTGTTCTCCAGGGGGATCGCGGCGGACAGAACCGTGCCCTCGCCGGGCGCCGACTCCACGGTCAGGGTGCCGCCGAGCTGGCGCACCCGGGCCCGGATCGCGGGCAGCCCGTGCCCCCGCACCCCGGACGGGGCCGCCAGCGCGGCCGGGTCGAAGCCGTGGCCGTCGTCGGCGACGTCCAGGACGGCCTGGTCGTCGAGGAGCGTGAGGGTCAGCGCGGCGGAGGCCGCCCCGGAGTGCTCCCGTACGTTCGCCAGGGCGCCCTGCGCGATCCGCAGCAGCGCCGACTGGACCCGGTCGGGCAGCTCGGGGGCACGGCCGGCGTCGTCGAGGTGGACGCGGACGGTGAGCGCCTCGCCGGACTCGCGCGCGGCGAGCGTCCGCAGTGCCTCGCCGAGCCCGCCGCCCCGGGCCAGATCGGCGGGGGCGAGGTCGTGCACGAAGCGGCGGGCCTCGGTGAGGTTGTGCTCGGCGACGGACTCGGCGGTACGGACGTGTGCGCGGGCCTTGGCCGGGTCCGACTCCCAGATCCGCTCGGCGGCCTGGAGCAGCATCTGCTGGCTGGACAGGCCCTGGGCGAGGGTGTCGTGGATCTCCATGGCCAGGCGCTGGCGTTCGGCGAGGGTGCCCTCGCGGCGCTCGGTGGCGGCCAGCTCGCGGCGGGTGCGGACCAGGTCGTCGATGAGGGCGCGCTGGCGGGCCGCCTGCCGGCGCAGCTGCACGAAGACCGCGGTGGCGAATCCGGCGACGGCGGCCGGGCCGACCACCAGGTCGAGGTCGAACCGCGGGGCGAGCTGGAGTTGGGCGACGATCACGAACACGGTGAGCACGCCGACCAGGGCGTAGGCGGCGCCCGGCGGAAGGTGGCGCAGGGCGACGTAGAAGAGGGGGACGGCGACCCAGGCGAAGCTGGGGGCGAGGGCGACCAGGACGACCCATACGGCGACGACGGCACCGAGCCAGAGGAGCCGGGGCGGGGTCGGCCGGGACGCGGCGGGCCGGGCGACCACGAGATCCGACCGGTCGCCGAACCGTCCCATGACGTACAGCACGCCGAGGACCACGGCCAGCGCGATCACCCAGGGGGCGCGGGGTTCACCGCCGTGCCGCTGGATGTAGCGCGCCATGGAGGTGCCGAGCAGGAGGAAGAAGGTGGCGTGCATGACGGCGGCGAGCCGGCGGGCGTCGGGGTCGGCGGGGGTGCCGGGGGCGTCGGGGATCGCGACGCGTTCGCGGGTGTCCGGGATGTCGGGGGCCGACCCCGCGTCGCCGGGCGCGGCAGCGGGCCCGCGGGCGTCCGGGGTGCCTGGGTCGGCGGGGGCGCCGGACCCGTTGGGGCCGCCGAGGCGTCCGAGCCCGCCCGGGACCCGGCCCGGCTCGACGTGCCGTGGTGTCGGCATGCCGTCTTCACCGCCTTCCCGATGAGCCCGCCGGTCGGCGGTGAACTGGACAAACACCTCCAGTGTCCCCCGTCCCGCCGGGCCCGGGGTCAACCGTTCGGATGACCCCCGTATCAGCCGATCCGCCCCGCGCGACCAGCCGGAACGCCGACGGGTGGGCCCGGATCCGGGCCCAGGCTGGATACCGAAGCGCAATCCGCTCCCACCGAATCTCCCAGGAGTTGCTGAGCCATGAAGAAGATCTCCCGGCGTGCCCGCATCGCCACCGGCGGCGTCGTCCTCGCGGCCGTGGCCGCCGGTACCTTCGGCGCCGTGTCCGCCAGCGCCTCGGCCCCGACCGCCGCGCAGGCCCGGCCCGCCGCGGTGAAGTCCTCGGACACCATCACCTCCACGCACCTGTCGATCGCCGCGGCCACCGACGCCGCCGAGGCGGTCCTGGAGGCGGCGAAGAAGGAGAACCAGCGGGTCTCCGTCGCCGTGGTCGACCGCAACGGCAACACCCTGGTGACCCTGCGCGGCGACGGCGCGGGACCGCAGTCCTACGAGTCCGCGATCCGCAAGGCGTTCACCGCGGTCTCCTGGAACGCCCCCACCTCCGAGCTGGCCGAGCGGCTGGAGCAGACCCCGAACCTGAAGGACATCCCGGGCACCCTGTTCCTGGGCGGCGGCGCCCCGGTCACCGCGAACAACGCCCCGATCGCGGGTATCGGCGTGGCGGGCGCCCCGTCCGGCGCGCTGGACGAGAAGTTCGCGCAGGCGGGCGTGGCCGAGCTGGCCGGCTGACGCTCCTGTCCCTCCCGGGCGCCCCGCGTGGGCGCCCGGACCCGTTTCCCGCAGGCACGACCGTAGGCACGACCGGAGGCACGAAATGCCCGCGCTGCGCACCACCGTCCTGGCCCTCGCCGCCGCGGCCGTCCTGCTCACCGCCTGCGACACGACCCCGGCCCCGTCCGCGTCCACCGAACCCACCACCCGCCAGCCCACCGGGAGTGCCCGCATGCCGACGTCCGCCCCGAACACCACCCTCCTCGTCACCGACTTCGGTGCCGACACGGTCACCTTCGTCGACCCCGCCGAGGGCCCGCTCGGCTCGGTACGGGTCGGCACCGCCCCCTACGGGCTCGTCGTAGGGGAGGACGGCCGCGCCTGGGTCGCCACGGCGGAGGGCGTCGCGGTGGTGGACACCCGCACGCGTGAACGCCTCGCGCTGATCCCGTACGAGACGCCGGACCTCGGCGAACCCACCTACGGCGAGTACCGCGGCGGCGGCATGGGCATCGCCCTCGCGCCGGACGGCGGCACGGTGTACGTCGGTGTCAACGTGCCCGGCGGCAACGGGACGTTGGAGGCCATCGACACCCGCACCCTGAAGGTCACCGGCACCGCGCACACCGGGCGCCGCCCCTTCGACGTGGACGTCTCCCCGGACGGCCGGCACGTCTACGCCACCGGCCACGACTCCTTCGACGTCACCGTCGTCGACACCGCGACTCTCGGGACCCGGCGCGTGGAGGTGGCCCCCTACGGCACCGAAGGCGGCCTGGGCTCCTGGCTGAAGCCGCACTACGCGGCCGTACGCCCCTCCGACGGGCGGCTGTTGCTGCCGTTCGAGGGCGAGAAACTGGTCGTCCTCGACCCGGAGACGGGGCGCTCGACGGTGGAGCGCATGACGGCGAACACGCACCAGCACGGCGTGAGCGTGCTGGCCGACGGCACCCTCCTCGTCGTGGGCACCGGCCCGATCGACCCGGCGCAGGACGAGGGGCCCTCCCTGACCGTCCGTCGGCCGGACGGCCAGGAGAAGGTGATCCCGCTCGACGGTCCCCATGAGGACGTCGTCGCGGTGGGCCGTACGGCCTATGTGACCGGTGGCTTCACGCGGGACGGCTACTGGGACGGACTGACGGTGGTCGACCTCGACACGGGCGAGACCCGCCGACTGGCGGCGGGGCAGCGGCCGTTGGGGATCGCCGTACTGTCGCGCTAGACCCGGACCCTGAGGTAGTAGAACCGGGTCGTCTGGCTGGGGTTCTGGTTGTCGTCGCTGGCCAGCAGGACCTTCAGCGCCCCGCTCTCCGTACGGCCGGTGACCGTCATCGCCTCGATGTTGTCGAGGAGCGGGTTCGGCTGCGGCTGCTTGGCGGTCGCGCCGAGGTCCGGGCAGGCGGCGATGTCGGCGAGAAGGGTCTTGCGGATCAGCCGTACCTCTGGCTGGCCGGTGAGGTACTCGACCGCGCTCGTGTCGCTCGCCCGGCGCGGGTCGGCCAGGTAGAGGCGGACGGTGTTGCCGACGCCCGAGGTGAAGCCGCGCTCCAGGACGAGCAGGCGCCCGTCGGGCAGCGCGGTGGCCTCCGGGACACCGAGGCCGGTGTCGGCGCGGTAGGCGTACTGGGCGGCGAGTTCGTACGAGCCCTTGTGTCGGTGCCAGGTCTGGAGGCGGACGATGCCCGCCGTGTCACCGGAGAGCGCGTACTCCATCGCCGCCAGCAGTCCGCCGCGGAAGGCGGTCAGGCCCTCGAAGGTGCCGTTGGAGACGGCCCGCCCGGCCGGGGCGACCCGGAGCGCGTCCGGCACCGGGAGCCGGTCGAGGACACGGCCGTCGGCGGCGTAACGCCGGACGGCCGGTTCGCCCTCGGAGCTGATCAGCCGGGTGCCGTCCCGGTCGACGACCAGGCCCTCGGAGTCCAGCGCCGCGCCGCTCTCGTCGGCGAGCGGGACGACCGAGCGCGGCGCGAGCGTCCGGCCGTCCAGCGAGAACAGGGCCGACCGGTCGGACACGGCCGCGAGGGAGCCGTCGCGGTCCACCGCGAGCGCGGAGAAGTTGCCCACGAACGTGCCCTGGTACGTCGTCTTGTCGAGCGCGTCGGAGAAGCGGTCGATGGAGACGGACGGCGAACAGGCGTGGCCCTGAGGGCTGTTGGCGTAGGACGGACCGGCGGCGGTCAGACAGGTGGCCGCCGCCAGGGCCGCGGTGGCGGCGGCGAGTACGGATCGCATGCGCATGGACGTCACCGTAGGGCGGGCCGGTGAAGCGCGGGAGACCGCCAGGCGTCAACTCGCCGTGAGATCGCGGTGGATGACCTTGGCGACGCCCTGGATGGTGGTGATGCCGTAGTTCATGGTGCTGTTGCCGTGGGTCAGCACCGAGATCATGTAGTCGTGGCCGCCGCCCTTGAAGGTGCCGACGCTGTGCACCCGCCAGCCGTAGGTGGCCCGCTCCAGCCAGCCGTTCTTGACGTGCACGATGACGTCGGAGGGCGCCCCGTACGGCGTGCCCCAGCGCTGGGAGGAGACCACGTCGCCCATCAGCTTGCGGATGTACCAGCGGGAGTCGTCGGTGAGCACCGTGTTCTTGGCGGTGAGGAGCTTCATCAGCTTCTGCTGGTCGGTGACGGTGATCTGGGTCAGGCCCCAGTAGCCGTTGGCGCCCGGCGTGGTCTGCGTCATCGCGGCGGCGGCGAGGAAGTTCTTCACCTTGGTGACGCCGAGCTGCTTCCACAGGGTGGTGGTGGAGGCGTTGTCCGACTTTGTGATCATGGCCGTGGCGAGGGTCTTCTCCCGGCTGGTGAGGGCCCGGCCGGTCTTCTGCGCGTCCCACAGCAGGGTGGCGAGGACGGTGACCTTCACGACGCTGGCGGAGTCGAAGGCGGTGGACGGGCGCAGCGTGCAGGTGGTCTTGGTGACCCGGTCGTAGACCCCGACGGCGATGGTTCCCTTACGGGTCGCCAGCGCGGCGGTGATGTCCTTCTTCAGCTTGTCGGCGAGCCCGGCCTTGGCGGACGTACAACTGACGGTGGGCGTCGCGGCGCTCGCGGGTGTGACGGCGGCCACAGAGGCGACGAGCACGCCGCCCGCCACCCATCTGGCACGTCTGGATATCCGGTGAGTCATGCCCTGTTGACTCACGAGTCCGCGGCAATGGTTGTAGGCGTTGCGGAAGGGTTGTACGAGCCGTTACCTGACCCGCTACCTCCCCGCCCGGCCTGCGGTCGTTCTCACGTGTCAACTCGCGTGGACAACGGCCGATTTGCCGTTTCAGGTCACCCAATGGACACGCGAAGTCCATTTACACAGCCGCATGTGCATGTCACTCTCCCTGGTGCCGCCTTCAATCAACCCGCGTAGATCGGACTCCCCACATGCTGGCGACACGCATACCCCGCTGGAAGGCGGTGGCCCTCGCCACCGCCACGGTCCTGGTCGGGCTCAGTGCCCCCGCTCTCACCGCGACCCCCGCCGCGGCCACCACGACCGCCTATGACAGCACGTACTACAAGAACGCGATCGGCAAGTCCGGCACCAGCCTGAAGAGCGCGCTGCACACGATCATCTCTCCGCAGACCAAGCTGTCGTACTCCGCGGTCTGGGAGGCGCTGAAGGTCACGGACCAGGACCCGAACAACAGCAACAACGTCAAGCTGCTGTACTCGGGCATCTCCCGCAGCAAGTCGCTGAACGGCGGCGACTCCGGCGACTGGAACCGTGAGCACGTCTGGGCGCAGTCCCACGGCGACTTCGGCACCTCGGCCGGTCCGGGCACCGACCTGCACCACCTGCGCCCGGAGGACGTGACGGTCAACTCCATCCGCGGCAACAAGGACTTCGACAACGGCGGCAGCAGCTTCACCAACTCCGGTGGCAGCCTGACCGACTCCAACTCCTTCGAGCCCCGCGACGCCGTCAAGGGCGACGTGGCCCGCATGATCCTCTACATGGCCGTCCGCTACGAGGGCGACGACAGCTGGCCCAACCTGGAGGCCAACGACTCCATCAACGGCAGCGTGCCCTACCACGGCCGCCTCTCGGTCCTGAAGGCCTGGAACGACGAGGACCCGCCGGACGCCTTCGAGGAGCGCCGCAACAACGTCATCTACTCCAACTACCAGGGCAACCGGAACCCGTTCATCGACCACCCGGAGTGGGTCGAGGCGATCTGGTAGTCACGCGGCACCTCCGTACCCCGCACAAGGGCTCCCCAGTCACCCTCGTGCGGGGTACGTCGCTCCGGCCGTTCCGTGACCGTTCCGACCAGGAGTCTCACCCGCGACGATCTCTCTTTCCACGTGCAGTTTTTGCAGATAATGCGACCCATGCGACTCAACACCGGCGACCGAGCGGCGCTGAAGAAGGTGCTTCAGGCGCGGCGGGCTGCCATCGACCCCGTCGCCAAGGGATTCCCGCGGCGTTCGGGCGGGCCCGGGCGGCGGGCCGTGGGGTTGAGTCAGGAGCAGATGGACGAGCTGCTGGCGCGCGCCCGGGGGACGTACAACCGGTTCGAGAACGGTCAACTCGTCCGGCCGGCCGCCGACTTCCTCACCGCGGTCGCGCGGACCCTGGAGTTCAGCGAGCAGGAATGGACCTTCCTGTGGCAGCTGACCCGCACGGAGAACCCGCCCCGCACGTTGCACGACAGCTCGGGAATGTCGCTGTCGGGGATGTGGCAGGGGCTGCTCGACCGGGTGAGCGGGGCGATCGCGTATGTGAGCAACGCGGAGTTCGACGTCGTCGCCCACAACGAGGACTACCGGCTGCTCTTCCCCGAAGGACACGCCCCGGCCAACATCATGCGCGGTCTGCTCCTGGACCCCGAGATACGCACCGGAACACTGCGGGACTGGCCGACCGCCTGGGCCCCGGCCGTCATGCCGTTCCTCAAGCAGGCCGTGGCGCTCCGCCCGGGGAGCACCGGGCTCGCCGCGCTCGAACGGGACGTCCTCGCCGACCCGTTGGCCGGGCCGCTCTACCGCGCCTCCGCCTCCGTGCCCCTCCCGCACGTCGACGGCTCGGAGCTGCCCGTCCACCACGCCGTCCACGGCCCCGGCCGGCTGGCCACCTGTCTGGCCGAGCCGATCGTCGCACCCGGGGCCCGGATCAACCTCAGCTTCTACCGCTCCGAGGTCAGGTGTGTGGGTGCGAACATCCGCAGCACCGCCGGGAGTACGACGACGGAGGGCCCCGGCGCCGCCAGCGCCTTCGCCAGGTCCGCCGCCAGCGTCTCCGGCGTCGTACGCACCCCGGGCACGCCGAAGGACTCGGCCAGGGCCACATAGTCCGGGCGGGTCAGTTCGGTCGCCGTGGGCTGCCCGAAGGCGTCCGTCATGTACTCGCGCAGGATGCCGTAGCCGCCGTCGTCGATGATCAGCCAGGTGACGTTCAGGTCGTACTGGCGGGCCGTCGCCAGTTCCGCGATGGAGTACAGCGCGCCCCCGTCGCCGGAGACCGCCAGCACCGGCCGGGTCGGGTCGGCCGCCGCCGCGCCGAGCGCCGCGGGGAAGCCGTAGCCGAGGCCGCCGGCGCCCTGGGCGGAGTGCATGTGGTTCGGGCCCTTGGCGTCGAAGGCGGACCAGGCCCAGTACGCCAGGATCGTCATGTCCCAGAAGGAGGGCGAGTCGGCGGGCAGGGCCCCCCGGACCGACGCCAACACGTCCTGCTCCAGGGTGAGTTCCTGGGACGCGATGCGTTCCTTCACACGGGACAGCACGTCCCGGACCCGCTCCGGCGCCGAGTCGTCCGTACGCCTCTCCACCGTCTCCAGCAGCGCCTGAAGCGCGAGCCGGGCGTCCGCGTGGATGCCGAGCGCGGGGTGGTTGGACTCCAGCTTCCCGAGGTCCGCCTCGATCTGGACGACCCGGCCGCGCGGCTTGAACGTGTGGTAGTTGGAGGAGAGTTCACCCAGACCGGAGCCCACCACCAGCAGGACGTCCGCGTCCTCCAGGAAGTCCGTGGTGTACCGGTCCTCCAGCCACGACTGGAGGGACAGCGGATGCGTCCACGGGAACGCGCCCTTGCCACCGGGGGTGGTGACGACCGGCGCCTGGAGCAGCTCGGCGAGCTGCCGGAGCTTGCCGCTGGCGTCCGCCCGTACGACCCCGCCGCCCGCGATGATCGCCGGGCGCTCGGCCCTGGAGAGCAAGTCGGCGGCCACCGCGGTCAGTTCGGGACGCGGAGGGAGCTCTTCGGGGAAGGCGTCGCCGCCCGTCACCACCGGGAGCGAGGTTTCGGCGAGCAGCACGTCCTGCGGGATCTCCACCCACACCGGGCCGTGCGGGGCGGTCAGCGCCGACTTCCAGGCCGCCGCGACGGCGGACGGGATCTGCGACTGCGTACGGACGGTGTGCACGGACTTCACCACGCCCCGGAACGAGGCCGACTGGTCGGGGAGTTCGTGCAGATAGCCGTGCCTGCCGCCGCCCAGGCCCGCTGTCGGAACCTGGCTGCTGATCGCCAGCACCGGTGCCGACGCGGCGGCCGCCTCCTGGAGCGCGGCCAGCGAGGTCAGCGCGCCGGGTCCGGTCGACAGCAGCAGCGGGGCCGCCTCACCGGTGATCCGGCCGTACGCGTCCGCCGCGAACCCGGCGTTGTTCTCCACCCGCAGCCCGATGTAGCGCAGATCGCTGCGGCGCAGTGCGTCGAACATGCCGAGGGCGTGCTGGCCGGGCAGGCCGAAGACGGTGGTCGCGCCGAGCCCGGCCAGTGTCTCCACGACCAGGTCTCCGCCGTTGCGGCCGGGGGGAGGATTCAGCGCGGCCTCCGTCTGGGCGGCGGTGGGGCGGAGCACCAGGTCGTGGTCGTGAGTCACTTCGCGCGGGCCTCTGCAATCTGGCGGGACATGATCGTGGTGAGTTCGTACGCCGTGTGGGACGCGGCCACCGACGTGATCTCGGCGTGATCGTACGCGGGCGCCACCTCGACGACGTCGGCCGAGACGAGGTTGCACGAGGCGAGTCCGCGCAGGATCTCCAGCAGCTCGCGGGAGGTCATGCCGCCCGCTTCCGGGGTGCCGGTGCCGGGCGCGTGCGCCGGGTCCAGGCAGTCGATGTCGATGGAGATGTACAGCGGCCGGTCGCCGATGCGCTGCCGCAGCTGGTCGGCGACCTCGTCGGCGCCCCGGCGGGAGATGTCCGCCGAGGTGACGATGCCGAAGCCCATCTTCTCGTCGTCGGTGAGGTCCTGCTTGCCGTACAGCGGGCCGCGCGTGCCGACGTGGGAGAGGGCGGAGGTGTCGAGGATGCCCTCCTCCACCGCGCGCCGGAAGGGCGTGCCGTGGGTGTACTCCGCACCGAAGTACGTGTCCCAGGTGTCCAGGTGGGCGTCGAAGTGGAGCAGGGCGACCGGGCCGTGCTTCTTCGCGACGCTCCGGAGCAGGGGCAGCGCGATGGTGTGGTCGCCACCCAGGGTCATCAGCCGGGCGCCGGTGCCGAGCAGGTCGTCGGCGGCGGCCTCGATGGTCTCGACGGCCTCGTTGATGTTGAACGGGTTCACGGCGATGTCGCCGCCGTCCGCCACCTGGGCCAGCGCGAACGGCGAGGCGTCCTGCGCGGGGTTGTAGGGGCGCAGCAGCCGGGACGCCTCACGGATGGCGTTGCCGCCGAAGCGGGCGCCCGGCCGGTACGAGACGCCCGAGTCGAAGGGCACGCCGACCACGGCGACATCCGCGGTGCCGACCTCGTCCAGGCGCGGCAGCCGGGCGAAGGTCGCGGGTCCGGCGTAGCGCGGGATGCGCGAGGAGTCGACGGGGCCGCGGGGCGTCTCGTTGCTGCTCATGGGGATATGCCTTCTTTCCTACGCTTCATCGCGTATATACATCTTTGGCTACGACTCTACTGGGGAGCCGGGACCGGTTCGGACGCGAGTTCGGGCTCGGGGTCGGGCACCTGTCCGGCGAGGCGCTCCCGCCAGGCGGCGAGGACGGCCGCGTCGGTGGGCTTCGTCACCAAGGAGACGGCGACGTAGGCCGCAAGGGAAGACAGCAGGCCGTAGTAGACGGGTTCATTGGCGAGGATTCCGTACGTCGCCATCAGGCCGACGACCGCGAGTCCGCCGACGACCACCGAGGCGAGGGCGCCCTGCGCGGTGCCGCGCTTCCACAGCAGCCCGCCGAGGATCGGCACGAGCAGTCCGCCGACGAGGAGGTTGTAGGCGACGGTCAGCGCCTCGACGACGTTGTTCAGCGCGATGGCCGTGACGATGACCCCGACGCCCATGATCAGGATGAAGACGCGGTTGCCCTTGACCTCGTCGTGCGCGTCCTCGGTCTTGTGCACGATCCCCCGCAGCCGCGACCAGATGTCGTTGTTGGCGACGGTGGCGCAGGCGATCAGCGCGCCGGAGGAGGTCGACATCACGGCGGCGAGGGCGGCGGCCAGCACCAATCCCCGCACGCCGACGGGGAGTTCGTCCTTCACGATGGTGGCGAAGGCATCGTCCGCGCTGGCCAGGTTCGGGTAGAGGACCTTGGCGGCGGTACCGATGACGGCGCCGGCGAGGGCGTAGGCGAGACAGTAGGTCCCGGCCACCGTGCCGCCCCACTTGGCGGTCTTGTCGCTGCGCGCGGTGAAGACGCGCTGCCAGATGTCCTGGCCGATGAGCATGCCGAACGTATAGATGAGCACGTAGGTGAAGATCGTCTCGCCGCCGATGCCCAGCGGGTCGAAGTACTCGGTGGGCAACTGGGCCTTCATCTCACTGAACCCACCGGCCTTGACGACGGCGATGGGCAGGAGCAGCAGAAGCACCCCGATGGTCTTCACCACGAACTGCACCATGTCGGTGAGGGTGATCGACCACATGCCGCCGAGCGTGGAGTAGGCGACGACGATCGAGCCGCCGAGGACGATCGCGAGGGTGCGGTTCATGTCGAACAGCACGTCGAAGATGGTGGCGTAGGCGATCGTCGAGGTGACGGCGAGCATGAGGGTGTACGCCCACATGACCAGGCCGGAGATCACACCCGCCCGGCCGCCGTACCGCAGATCGAGCATCTCGGAGACGGTGTAGACCTTGAGCCGGGCGATCCGGGCGGAGAAGAACACGGACAGGGCGAGCAGCCCGAGCCCGATGGTGAAGACCATCCAGGCCCCGGAGAGCCCGTACTGGTACCCGAGCCCCACACCACCGATGGTGGAAGCGCCGCCGAGGACGATCGCGGCCATGGTCCCGGAGTACATGGCGGGACCGAGCCGCCGCCCGGCGACCAGGAACTCGCTCTTGGACCTGGCACGGCGCATGCCCCACCACCCCATGGCGAGCATGCCGACCAGATAGACGACGATCACTGTGTAGTCGACGGCCATGTGGGCCTCCTTCGCAACACTCCCGTACCTGCGGCTGACGATCTGGACCGACCCTAGGTGGCCGGAAAGCGACTGCGAAGTGTACGTTTCATCCATTCAGGTTGTACGGAGTGGAGAGATCGCACACCATGCCGGACCCGTCCGTCCCACCCACCCCACCGGTCCCGCTGTCGGCGCTGCTGGCCCGGGAGGACCTGGGCCTGCACCAGATCGCGGGCCCGACCGATCCGGACATCGTGATCCACTGGGCGCACACCTCCGAGATGGCGGACCCGTATCCGTACCTGCTGGGCGGCGAGCTGCTCCTGTCGGCGGGCGTCCACATCCCCGATGCGGCGGGCACGGGCACGTATTTCGACGACTACGTCTCCCGCATCGTCGCGGCAGGCGGCGCCGCCCTCGGCTTCGGCCTGGCCCCGGTCCACGACACGGTGCCTCGCGCCCTGGTGGCGGCCTGCGACACCTACGGCCTCCCCCTGCTGGAGGTCCCACCCCAAACCACGTTCTCTGGCATCGCCAGAGCCGTCTGGCAACTCATGGCCCAGGCCCGCCTGGCAGAACTCCGCCGTGTGACGGAAGCCCAGCAGAGCCTGGCAGCGGCGGCGTCCCGCCCGGATCCTGTCCCGTCGGTACTGCGGCAACTGGCTCAGCGGGTCGGGGGGTGGGCGGTGCTGTTCGGCCCGGACGGCGGGGAGATCGCGGAGGCGGGACGGGCGCCGACGACCGAGGCACGGAAGGCGCTGGCGGACCTCAGCGGCGTGGTCGCACCTGCCGTAGCTGCCAGCAGTCGTGCCGCCGGGCCAGCGCCCACCTCAGCCACAGACACGGTCGCGGACACCCACCTCGCCACCTACGCCCTGAGCCCGGGACACGGCTTCGTCCTGGGCGTGGCGGCAACGCACCGCGACCCCGCCAACCACGCCATCGCCTCGGTCGCCGCCGTACTCCTCTCCCTCCTCACCGGAGAACAGCAGAGCGGCACAGGAGCAGCTCGCACCTCCGCCCTCGTCCGCCTCCTCCTGGGCGCCGCCCCCCAGGACGTCGCCCCCCTCCTCGGCACCGGCGAGTCCCTGGTCGTACACGCCCGCCCCGACACCCCCACCACCCCCGACCCCGTAGCCGCCTCCGCCCTGGGCACCGCCCTCGGCTCCCCCCTGGTCGACCTGGCGAAGGACGTCGTACGCGTCCTGGTCCCCGCCGACCGCACCCCCACCCCCCAGCCCGGCTGGACCCTGGGCGTCAGCGACCCCGTAGCCCCCGCCGACTGGCCCGCCGCCGACACCCGCGCCGCCCGCGCACTCGCCCGCGCCCGAGCCACCCGCACTGCCCTGGTCCGCCACGGCACCCGCCCCGGCCTCGCCGACCTCGTCCCGCACGACGAGGCAGAAGCTCACGCCCGCGCACTCCTCCAACCCATCGCCCACGCCCCCGCGCTGACCGAGACCCTCCGCACCTGGCTGTCCCTGCACGGCAGTTGGGACCGCACCGCCGTCGCCCTCGCCGTGCACCGCAACACCGTCCGCCAGCGCATCGCCCGTTGCGCGGCCCTTCTCGACACCGACCTGGACGACCCGGACGTACGCATGGAGCTGTGGTTCGCCCTGCGCCGGTGACCCACAGTCCGTGACCCCCGGTCAGTGACCCACGTCCCAGCGGCCGGGACACCCCGCGCGCCGCCAGGACTCTGCCTCACAATGGGACACATGCCGATACCCGGGACACCCAGCCGCGCCGAGCTCGTCGAACACCTCGTCAGAACCCGTATCGCGGGCGACGTAGCCACTCCCCGCGAGAACAACCTCTCCCATTACCGCAAGCTGGCGAACGGCGACCGGAACTTCTGGCTCGGTCTGGAGCTGGGTGACCGCTGGACCGACGAGCAGGACGTCCTCGCGGTGATGGCCGAGCGCGTCGGCGTGAACGACGATCCCGAGTACCGCTACGGCCAGGACACCATCGACCCGGAGCTGACCGTCGCCGGCCTGGAGCGGATGGCCGGCCGGCTGCGCAAGGCGGCCGACGGCGGCCAGCGGGTGCTGTTCGCCACCGGCCACCCCGGCGGCCTGCTCGACGTGCATCGCGCGACCGCCGCCGCCCTGCGCACGGCCGGCTGCGACATCGTGGTGATCCCGGACGGGCTCCAGACGGACGAGGGCTACGTCATGCAGTTCGCGGACGTGGCGGTGCTGGAGCACGGCGCGACCCTGTGGCACACCCACTCGGGCGAGCCGATGAAGGCGATCCTCACCGCGCTGGAGCGGCTCGGCGACCCGCTGCCCGACCTGGTCGTCGCCGACCACGGCTGGGCGGGGTACGCCGGTCAGCACGGCGTCGACTCGGTCGGCTACGCGGACTCCAACGACCCGGCCCTCTTCCTCGCCGAGTCCGAGGGGACCGTCCAGGTGACGGTCCCGCTCGACGACCACGTGGTCAGCCCCCGCTACTACGACGCGATGACCGCGTATCTGCTGGCGGAGGCGGGACTTTCCTGATCAGGCCCGGGGAGCCCGGACCACGCCCTCCTGGATCACGGAGATCGCCAGCCGGCCGTCCTGGGTGTAGATCCGGGCCTGGCCCAGGCCCCGGCCGCCGGAGGCCGACGGGGACTGCTGGTCGTACAGCAGCCACTCGTCGGCGCGGAACGGGCGGTGGAACCACATCGCGTGGTCCAGCGAGGCGCCGACGACATCGCCGACGGCCCAGCCGCCCCGGCCGTGCGCGAGCAGCACCGAGTCCAGCAGGGTCATGTCGGAGACGTAGGTGGCGAGGACGACGTGCAGCAGCGGGTCGTCGCCGAGCTTGCCGTTGGTGCGGAACCAGACCTGGGAGTGCGGCTCGCGCGGCTCGCCGAACTTGCCGTACGGGGGTTCGTCGACGTAGCGCACGTCCACGGCGGCGCGTGCCTCCAGGAACCGGTCCACCACGGCGCGGTCGAGATGGCCGTAGGCGCGCAGCCGCTCCTCGGAGGTGGGGAGCGTTGCCGGGTCCGGCGAGTCGGGCATCGGCTCCTGGTGCTCGAAGCCCTCCTCCGGCCGCTGGAAGGAGGCGGACAGCGCGAAGATCGGCTGCCCGTGCTGGACGGCGACCACCCGGCGGGCGGTGAATGAGCGGCCGTCGTTCATGCGGTCGACGGTGTAGACGATGGGCACGCCGGGGTCCCCGATGCGCAGGAAATACGCGTGCAGGGAGTGGGCGAGCCGGTCCTCGGGGACCGTCCGCCCGGCGGCGACCAGCGCCTGGGCCGCGACCTGTCCGCCGAAGACGCGCGGGACGACGGCGGACCGGGACTGGCCGCGGAAGATGTTCTCCTCGATCTGCTCCAGGTCGAGCAGATCGAGGAGATCCTGTAGTGCCTCGTTCATGGCAACTGGTTGTACCGGCCAGTCATTTCGGGGACCTTACAGGCCCATGTCCTTGGCGATGATCGACTTCATGATCTCGCTGGTGCCACCGTAGATGCGGTTCACGCGGTTGTCCGCGTAGAGGCGGGCGATCGGGTACTCGTTCATGAAGCCGTAGCCGCCGTGCAGCTGGAGGCAGCGGTCGATCACGCGGTGGGCGACCTCGGTGCAGAAGAGCTTCGCGGAGGCGGCCTCGGCGGGGGTTAGCTCACCGGCGTCCAGGGCCTCCAGGGCGCGGTCGGCGACGGCCTCGGCCGCGTCCACCTCGGCCTGGCAGGCGGCCAGCTCGAACTTGGTGTTCTGGAAGGCGGCGACGGGCTTGCCGAAGACGGTGCGCTCGGTGACGTACTGCTTGGCGAACCGCACGGCGGCCTTGGCCTGGGCGTAGGCGCCGTAGGCGATGCCCCAGCGCTCGGAGGCCAGGTTGTGGCCGAGGTAGTAGAAGCCCTTGTTCTCCTCGCCGAGGAGGTCCTCGACGGGCACCTTGACGTCGACGAAGGCGAGCTCGGCGGTGTCGCTGGTCCGCAGGCCCAGCTTGTCCAGCTTGCGGCCGATGGAGTAGCCCTCGGACTTGGTGTCCACGGCGAACAGGGAGATGCCGTGGCGGCGGTCCTCGGCGCTGGGCGCGTCGGTGCGGGCGCAGACGATCACGCGGTCGGCGTGCACGCCACCGGTGATGAAGGTCTTGGAGCCGTTGAGGACGTAGTGCGTGCCGTCCTCGGAGAGCTTGGCGGTGGTCTTCATGCCCGCGAGGTCGGAGCCGGTACCCGGCTCGGTCATCGCCAGCGCCCACATCTCCTCACCGGAGACGAACTTCGGCAGGAACCGCTTCTTCTGCTCGTCGGAGGCGAGCATCTTGATGTACGGCAGGCCGAGCAGCACGTGCACGCCGGAGCCGCCGAACTGCACACCGGCGCGGGCGGTCTCTTCGTACATCAC